>JAIQGA010000358.1 GCA_020072925.1 Terriglobia bacterium
ACCTCGATCAGATTCCCGGAAGTCTCTCCCGTTTTCACGACCACCCATTCGGCGCGACTGTCTCGGACGCGAATCACAAAGGTCCGTTCCAGGTCGCTGGCCACGGCAGTGGAAGGAACGAACAGGGTGGGGTAAGCGCGGCGAACGGGCCAGGAAACCTCGCAGAACGTGCCCGGAGCGAGTTCCGCGCGCGGGTCGCGCACGTCCAACTCGACGGGCATGGTGCGAGTCTTGATGTCCACCGCATGTGAGATCCGCGCGATGGGAGCCTTGAAAATTCTTCCCGGAAAGGAAGGTACTGTAAAGCTCACCTCGGTCCCGGCCGGAATCCCTGCCGCGTCGTACTCGGGGACCGGTACCACCAAGCGATGCCGCGTGAGCGTCTGAATCTGGACGATGGGTGTCATGGCGCCGGGGCCGCCCGCAGGCCCCACCAGCGCGCCGGGATGAACGTAGCGCGTGGTGACTTGCCCCTCGAACGGTGCGGTGATGCGCAGATACGCCTCGAGTTGCGTTACGGCACGAAGCGCCGCTTGCCCTGCCTGGGCGCTCTTCTGGAGCGAACTGACGTTTGCCTCGTCCGCCTGCGCGGCTTTTTCCGCAACTTCGAGGTCGTTCATGGCGACGACGCCGGGCGTTTTCGCCGCGGCGCTCATCCGCTGGTAGGTGGCCCTATCCGCCACAAGTTTCGCTTGCCCGGCCGCAAGCTGCGATTCGGCGCTCTGGTATTTGGATTCGGCCTCGGCCCGCTGCGCGAGAAGTTCCGGCGCCTGCAATTGAGCGATATGTTCTCCGCCCTTTACTTTTGAGCCGCGGTCCACTTTGATTAACTGCACGAAGCCGGTCACCTTGGGATAAACGTCCACTACTTCGTAAGGTGTGAGCTGCGCGGGCAGCCTGACGGTCGTGTCCAGTTTCCGCGAGAGCACGCGAGTCACCTCCAATTCGTTCGAAGGCGGGCCCGCCGATGCCGGATTCGCGGCAGGCGCCGCGGGGCTTCGGTCCTGGCTGCAACCAGCCAGGAGAAGGCATGCGACTATGAGTGCCAGGAAAAGTAGTGTCCGTTTGGGATGCATATATTCCCTCACCAAGTTCCGGGTCCAGGGGCTTAGGAGTCAGAAGTCAGAAGTCAGAATGCCGCCGGCGGTCTCCTCGCTTCTGACTTCTGACTTCTCATTCGAAACCTACTGTCCCGCGTTACGGCTCCCCGGATCGTCCGGATCCAGCGAAGGCGAAACGGTGCTGGCGTGTTCCTGAACCATCGAGAAGACGAAGGGCAGCACCGTAAGGTTGGCAACGGTTGCGGCCAGTAGCCCGCCGATGACGGCTCTACCCAGGGGCGCGGTGGTTTCCGCTCCTTCGCCGAGGGCCAGGGCCATGGGAATCATGCCGGCGATCATCGCCAGGCTGGTCATCAGGATTGGGCGCATGCGCGCTCGCGCGGCCTCGATGCCCGCGACGGAGGGGAGCGTGCCCGCGCGGCGACGCTCCTCAGCGAAGGTCACCAGCAGGATGGCATTGGCCGTTCCCACGCCGATGGCCATGATCGCTCCCATGTACGATTGAACGTTCAGGCTGGTATGAGTAACCAGCAGCATCGCAATCACGCCACAGATGGCGGCGGGCGCTGTGGTAAAGATGACAAACGCCAGGCGAACCGACTCGAAGTTGGCGGCCAACAGCAGAAAGATCACGGCGATGGCGAGCAGCAGGCCAATCCCGAGGTTAGAGAGCGTGCTGCGCATCGGCGCGACTTGACCGCGCACCTGCACGGTCACGCCGCGCGGCGGTGTGCCGGCGTGGCGGATTGCCGCGTCAATGCTGCTCGCGACGCGGCCCAGATCTTCGCCCGCGGTGTTCGCCGAAAGGGACAGCAGCCAGAGGCCATTGATGCGGTCGTACTCGCCGACCAGGGTTCCCTCTGTGACCTTGGCAAGGTCTCCGATGAGCGGGTGCTGGGCGTCGCCCGGTGTGACGGGAGTGTTTTGAATGTCCTCGACCGAAGTCATCCCTGGTTGGGGGTATTGCACTTGGACCTGGTAACCCACTCCCGTTTTCGGGTCGGCCCAGAAATTGGGGGTCGTAAAGCGGCTGGAGGCCGTGGCTTCGGAGAGCGAGCGGGCGACCTGTTCCGCCGTGACGCCCAACTGTCCGGCCAGTTCGCGGTTCACGCGCACATCGACGCTGGGGTAGTTGAGTGGCTGCTCGATCCTCAAATCGCGCAAATCCGGTACCTTGCTCATCTCATCCCGCAGTTTCTCCGTGAAGGTTCGAACGCCTGCGAAGTCTGGGCCGGTAACCGCTAACTCGACGGGAGTCGGCGCGCCAAAGTTCATGATCTGGCTGACAATGTCTCCCGGCTCGAAGGAAAATGAGCAACCCGGAAATTTCGCGGGCAGGATGCGACGCAACTTTTCTTCAAACGCCACCACGTCGATGCCGGCTTGGGGGCGCAACGCTACGTTCATCACCGCCTCGTGCGGCCCGCTCGTCCAGAGGAAAACCGTGTTGATGGGGTAGCTGGCGCCTTGCGTGCCGACGTAGCCAAGGCTGATGTCAACGTTGCTCGCTCCCGCAGCAGTTTGAATCTCCTCCAGGACTTCCTCCACGAGGCGTGCTGTCTTCTCCGCGCGGGTTCCGGTAGGCGAGTCGAAGCGCAGCCGGAACTGGTGACCTGTGACTCTGGGAAACAATTCTTTGCCTACGAGCGGACCAAGAAGCCCCAGAATGGCCAGGACGACTACAATGTAAACGCCGATCACCAACCAACGTAACGAGGCAAAGCGTTGCAGTCGCGCTGCCCAGAATTCTCGCACCTTGTCAAAATTCAGCCAGCTCGTTCGGGGCGATTCGGAATGCAATCCCTTCTTGTGCATCCACAGGAACAAGACCGGCAGCAGGGAACTCGAAAGCAGGAACGACGCCACCATGGCGAATGCCACGGCCAGTGAGAGCGGCACGAAGAGGCTTTTCGTAACACCGGTCATGAGAAAGGAAGGTACGAAGACAGCCACCATCGACAGCATCGACAGGAAACGCGGCACGACGGTCCTCTGGGTAGCCTGGAGGACGCCGCGCGCCGGCGCGAGGTCCGGCTCCGCCAGAAGTGTGCTGTCGATGTTTTCAATTTCCACAACACCTTCATCCACCAGGATGCCCACCGCCAGAGCGAGTCCGCCCAAGGTCATGATGTTGATGGTCTGCCCGGTCAACCAAAGCGCGACCATCGAGGCTAGGAGCGCGAAGGGAATGGTGGTCAACACAATCAAAGAACTGCGCCAATCCCCCAGGAAAAGCAGGACCATGAGGCCGGTCAGCAGTGCGCCCAGCAGCCCTTCTCGCACGACGGAGAGCAAGGCGTTCTTGACGTAGCCGGATTGATCAAATTGATAGGAGATGCTGATGTCGGACGGGACGAGGGTGTGGAACCGCGCCAGATTTTGTTTGACCTCATTCACCACCGTGAGGGTGGAGGCGTCCGGGCGTTTGGTTACGGGGATGTAGACCGCGCGGCGGCCGTTCACCAGCGCGTATCCGGTGGGGATATCCGAACTGTCGGCCACCGTTCCGACGTCGCGCAGGTAGACCGCGGGGCCGGCGCCCGTATGGATGGGGACGTCCAATAGGCCTTTGATATTCGGGGTTACGGAATCGCTGCTGACGATGCGCAGGAGACCGCCCGTCCGGACGTTGCCGGCGGGCATGAGGATGTTGCCGGAATTGATCGCGCGAACCACCGCGTCGGGGGAGAGATTGTAGGAACGCAGGCGGTCGGGATTCACCGTGACCACGATGGTGCGCTGATTACCGCCAAAGGGCGGCGGCGCCGAAACACCCGGTAGCGTGGCAAAAAGCGGGCGGATGCGGTTGAGCGCCAGGTCCTGGATTTCTCCAATCGTGCGCGTAGGGCTCGAGAACACCAGATATCCCACCGGCACTGTGCCCGCGTCGAAGCGGATGACGAAGGGATTCACCGTTCCATAGGGCATGAAGGCGTGCGCGCGATTCACGTAAGAGATTGTTTGCGCGAGGGCCTGGCTCATGTCCGTGCCCGGATGGAACGTCAGCTTCAGCAGGCCGTTGCCCTGAATCGACTTGTCCTCTACGCTCTCAATCCCGTTAATGTAAAGGAAGTGATATTCATAATAATAAACAAGATAACCTTCCATCTGCGCGGGGCTCATGCCGCCATAGGGCTGGGCAACGTAAATGACCGGGAGATTCAAGTCTGGAAAGATATCCGTGCGCATGCGAACGACAGCCAGGATGGCCCCCAGCGCCACGCCGAAGACCAGCACCAGCACCGTAATGGGCCGCCGCAGGGCGGCACGAATGAGTCCCATCCCTTATTCCCTCACGTGCCCTCTAGCGGCGGTCTATGGCCGCCCCTCGCGAATATCATGTATCCCAAACCGTCCGGCGGCGGTGACCACTGGTCACCTAACCGCCGCAATGCGAAATCAAGAACCTCGCCGCTCATAGAGCGGCGCTACAAAGTGTAGAGCCGATGACGGCTCGCCCCTCAGGGCGCCGCTCGGCTCAAAAGCTTCACGAAAGGCTGAAGGTCGCCTTGCGCGGCTGCCACACCTTCCAGACTGCGCCAGACGTTGAGCCGGGCCAGGGCATCATCGATCTCCGCCTGGACGAGTAAGTCTTCGGCCTGGGCCGCCTCGACGATCGTGGCCAGCCCTGCCTGATACCGGGCTCGCGACTGCGTCTCGCCGGCGCGCGCCGCCTGGAGCTCGATGGGCGTGTTTTCGGCCACGCTTTTCGCCCCGTCCAGCTCGGCGCGAGCTTGCTCGACTTGTTCTGACAAATCCTGGAGCGTCTGGGCATAGCGGGACTGCTCGCTCCGCTGGTTCGCCGCGGCGATCTTTTTCTCGGCCCGATTGGAAAAGTAATCAAACACCGGGAAAGTCACGGTGATGCCCGCCGCATAGTTCATCCTCTCAAGCCCTAGGCCGTTCAACCCCGGAGCCAGCGCGCCGTCAGGGTTGGCGCCGCTGCCGCGTCCGGAGAGCGCCGCCTGAGTGAAAAACCGCGGAACGAAGGACCGTTCCAAGGCGCGCTCCTGGGCTTTCACTTGTTCGACTTGAGCTTGCTCGATGGCGGCCGCGGGGTGAGAGGCCGCGGGGATGGCGGGAAGGCTCTCTTCCGGCAGGGAAGTGAGCAGGGCGCCCGCGTCAACCTCGATGTTCGTCCCGCTCATTCCCAGAATATCCGCGAACGCCGCACGGCTGACGCGCACGGAAGTCTGGGCCTGAATCCATTGCGTTCGCGCCACCGCGAGTTCGGCGTCGGCCCGCGAGGCGTCCGCGCCGGGCCGTAGCTCGTTGTCGAC
>JAIQGA010000035.1 GCA_020072925.1 Terriglobia bacterium
AGGTGCCCGAGCCCACGCCGCTCCAGACGCGGGCGCACGAACTGATCCGGACGTTCCCAGTAACAGGAAACTGATTTTGCCGCTATCTCTCAGCGAGTCAGTAGAATTCCGTCCAAATGCCGTGGAACTTCGGTTTAGATATGTCCCGGAAGGCGATGTCTATCTTTGTCCCCAGGGCCGGGAATTGAGACGGGTGGCCTACGAGGCACGCCGGGATCGCTATCACTATCGCCCACGGGTGAGCCTGTTTACGATTATGGACAAGGCCGTCATAAAGGCGATGTTGAACCTGACAGAATTTATCAAGTCCACCACTGAGGAACGATCCAACCCTCGCTTTGAATCTCCACCTCAAACGGCAAGTAGGCAGTAATGGCAGCGATCAGATCCTTTCCCGACCATGCCGGGTTCATCCGTATCTTGAATACGAGCCAGGGAGACCACTCGTTATTTTCCGTTTGCCGGAAGTTTGGAACTGTTTCAAACCGGATGATCGGTTGGTCTCCGATCGTCGCCTTCGCTTGAACCAAGTCTGCTGGTTGGGTATAACGCCACCATTTTCCATTCTTGCGGAATCGCAAAAGGATCGCCAGCACGTGCCGCCCCGGGCCTAATGAAGGAAGCTTGGCTCGAAGGGCCAGAATGCGCTTTTGGTACCCCATACTCCGGAACTCCTCCAGAGTCGGCCGGTGCATGGTTGATCGAAAGTTCGCCGCTGGCTCGCCAAAGTAGATTTCCATGCCTTGCCCGACCGGTTCAGGTTCCAATGCCAGCCGGTGGCTTTCCACCTCGCCCTTTTGGGTTGGCAACTCGCGTGCCTGGATGTTCGCCGGTATCCTTCCTGCTCGGTCCTCCGGCACCACCTCCCACATCGCTACTTCAAACGGTCGCAACCACGTCTCGATCGTCTGTCCACTTTTGAAGACCGTCTGCCCACCCAAGCGTAGTTCCGCTTGTTCAGGAAAATGAGCCACAAACTTCAAACTGCTGCCCGCCTTGGCCTTCAGCCCAATCGTCTCATCCAGCTTCAACCTGACTGGGCGCGCTTGAAAGTGCATATTGTTGATAAAAACAAAGCCATGTGTCCCTTCAAAATAGGCATACCCATAGACGTCGTTGTCCCATGGATCTCCCAAGATCAGCTTCCGCTTATAGAAGATAGATTCGTTCTCTTTCGCGACTTTTTGAATTCGCGCCAGGAACTCGACGTCCTCATCAGTAAACATATAAAGGTCACCCCAGACTTGCGGGAACTGAAGGTTGCCTCGCGCCAGATCCATAACGAGCGCTTCGCGCCACCGCTCTTTGCGCATCGCGTCTCCCCAAGACGTATCCGTAATCCATATTCCAAGGCTGTCTTTGATCATGGGCGGGATCAAGTCGCTAAAGTGAACGCCCTGATCAATAGCCAGTGTTACCGCGTCCCGAAAGAAAAGAGCAGGGTAGTCACCGGTACTGGCCGCCTCCATCACGAGCCGGCTGTCGAAGATCGAATCGCCGTGCAGTGCGAAGAATGGGGAGCGCAATCCCCCGTACCACATGATGTACAAATCAGGGCTGGCTTGGTGCGTCAGGCGTGCAATTTCGATAACGGCATCGAAGTTTGCCTCGCTCGAGTACTTTCCAGGCAGGTGGTCGTGCTCGGTGCTATTGCAGTAGTAATTGCCAGCATCCAGCTTGAAAAGCCGAAGGTTGTAGTGTCGAATATGATAGAGCAAAGCATCCCGCAAGACGCTGAAATAAGGCTCAGAGGCAAGGCAAAAATGCCGGGTACCATTATAGGTATCAAAGCTATCCCGTTGTTCATAATCCGGCCACTTGCCTCCGGCAACTACGGTTCGGCTCGGCTCGACCTTGGGGTTGAGTCCACACGACCAGTCTGCAAACGTTCCTGTGAACCAAAGCCCCCACTTCATGCCCAGTTCGTTTACCCTCTTGATAACTTTGTCCGGTCCTTCGGGGAAACACTGAGGCCAGAACCGGGTCAGGTCGCCCGTCCAGTCCTGCCAACCCACGTCCGGTACATAATAATCAAACTTCACTCCCCGCTTCTGCCATTTCTCCAGGAGCTTCAAAGTATCGAGCATTTCCTCGTCGTTGAGCGTCCAGCAAGGGTGATCCGGGAACCCATTGATACCTAGAGGATCGTAAATGCTCAGCATCTTCTTCCGCGGGCTGTGCGCTTGGATATAATCCACAAACTGCTGGCGGCCACCGCCCTGCGGTCCCACCCCGACGATCGAAACCTTACTCGTAACCGTGCCTCCGGCTGGAAGCTTCTTGCCCGGGAAGTGCCGCAGCCGGACACGTCCCTCCATGCCTTGATTCACTCCCGCCGGATGTTCGAGAGCACAGAATATCTCTTCTCCAACGATCACCGGCAGCGCGTAGTCGCCTTCGTTCGTCAAAGCCGAGAATCGAAAGTCATCCACATCCACATCGAGCAGCAGGCGCTCGCGAGATCCCACGTTCTTGATCTCGAGCCATTTCCGCCTGATAAACCCGTCAAGCTCAAAATTTGCGGCTAGCTGTAACTCCTCCTGGGCGTTGGCGAGCTCCAACACATACTTGGGGCGTTCGGCTGTTCCTGTCTGTCGCCAACCCGTCAACTTGAAATCCGAAACGTGAAGGTAAGGCTCGCCCACGGCGATGAACTGATCAAAAAGTCGGCCCTCGAAGCCGAAGCGATCCAGAATCTCGTCCCGCAGCCCTTCAAAGCGTTTGTTGTATTGATATGTCCGAACTGCTAAAAGGTTCTTCTTCCCTGCACCAAACCTTAAGGCCGCATATTCGATGGAACCAGGACGGAGGGTTAGCTCTTCGGGCGTCCTCCAGCGGCCCGCCTTGGTCCAAGTCCCCACCAGCTTTCCATTCAGGAATACCCAGTACTTATTCCAGTCTTCCTGCATATAGCCGCCCAAGCAGAAAACGATTGGTTCTCCTTCAGCATCCCTTGGCAGTTCAAACCCTTGCCGAAACCAAGCATACCCATTGAAAATCGGCGGCCCTCCACCCGGGAGCAACTTGGAGGTCGTGCCCCATTCCTTTTCGCGCCTAAAATCCTCTAGGTGATACCCCGACAAGTACCCCCGCTCCTGGTCGGGTGAAGCTTTGTCGTCGTCGGAACCCATGGCAATGTACCACCAAGGGATTTCTACCCGCGCCTTCGCCCGCGAAAGGGTAAGCAAGAACTCCCTGGAATCCCGTAGCTCGTAGTAACGGCCGCTGAGTTTGTTCCGCAGCCCCACGCTCTGGATGGTCCCTCCGGTCATTACCAGTTCCCAATCCAGGTATTTGTTGCCCAAAGTGAACTTCTGACCTTCTACATACAGACCTTGGGCTTGACTTTCACCGAGAGCGGCGGCACCGAAAGCGCTGACCGACGCCACCGATACCAAACCCGACGTTATGAATTCACGTCGTCGCATCTTTTCCTCCTCTCTCGCACGGGAAGCTTCTTCCCTTAACAATCAGCCTGTGTTTGCGCTCCCGAGACGCCCAACTCCTATTGTGTCGGCGGATGGATCATGGTCGGAATCCCTGTGATATCGCCCGACAGCAGTTTGATCTCTTGCAGATTCATGCCATGTCTCCCGCCGGGGAGATGGACTTTCTGATCTTTGGTAAGGTTGTCGGAGTAGCGCAGCCACGCAGTCTGGCCGTCTGAGCTGATGAATTTTGACGGGAAATTCACGAAGTAAGCTTGCTCGCCAAACTTTTTCGTATAGGAAACCAGCTTCCACGGGCCGGTGAGCTGATCCGATTCCAGAATCATCGTGTCGAGACCTTTACTGGTCGGCCAGCCGTGGGTGATGCACATCAGACATTTCTTCAAGGTAGCATTGTAAGTGGCGGTTACAGTACCCAGGTGATCGTTCCATTCGAGCAGCGGCTTGATGTCTGCAAACTTCTTGCTCCACTTTGGCTGTCCCTGTTCGTCTCGGCCGGCGGAGAACTCAAATTTCGGGAGATAATTCATGTTTTCCAGCGACGGGGTGACCCGCGCCAAGAAGATCTGGCCGCCGGAACCCCAGGCATGCTTAGGCTCTGGATGACTGGGCCCGGGAGCGACCAGATAGGTTTTGCCGTCTGGGGAGTGCTCCATGCTCTTGCCGAAGTCGACGAAGTGAGGGGCGCCCATCTTAACAGGTGCGCCGTTCTTGGCCGATTCTCTGAAGAGATTATTGTCCGGTGTCAGCTTTGTCTGAACCCAGGTCTTCCCATAATCGCTGGAGATTCGGAATCCCACGAGCGGTCCTTGAACACACCAATTACCGCAAGGCCCGTTGAGATCATCTATACCGTATTTGCCGTAATACCAGAAATTAAGGAGTTTGGCGTGATTGAGCCCTGCCGGCACCTTTCTGAATTACAGCCCTGGTTTTGGAAAAGATCTGGTGGCCACCTACGTGCTCCACCTTCGGTACCTGCGCCAAGGGTGTTGGGAATTATCCCTTTTTGAACGTTTTCCCACTTCTTGAAATTCCCCACTTCTGTGTGTGCCGGCTTTATCTCCCCGATAACTCTATGCGCTCGCGAAAGCAAATAACGAGGCCGGCATATGGCATAGGAAGAGGCCTGAATCAGGCCGCCTTACGCAATGCCTCGAGCGCTCGTGGGTGTCCTCTTTCCGCCGTACAGACTTTGCCCCATAGCATATACCTGCCGCGCAGTCTGGCTTTGGACGGAGTACCACTGTGAAGATTCCGCGCAGCAATTGGTATCTGGAAAGGTCTATTTCCCCTCCAGAAATGGCACGACGACCCTCACTACAAGTTGGAGATGTCATGATACGCCGCGCTTACGGCCGAGGAACCCCCGGTCGGGAATTGGCGGAGGCCGTCCCGTGCCCCCCTCTTTGGTTCGCCCGGCCAAGCTCCTTGACGGCCTCCGGATAATCCGACTTGATCTCAAGCACCCTACGAAATTCCTTGGCCGCCTCCTCCCAATCGCTCGCTGCTTCAAGCGCCAGCCCGAGCTGCATATGCACATTCGGATCCTTCGGTGTTATTCGAGCCGCCTCTCTTAGCTGTGGGATGGCGCGTGCCAGATCGCCTTTATCCCTCAAGGCGCGACCTAAGAAGTAGTGGACTTCCGGATAGTCGGGCTTCACTTCCAGGACTTTCTGGAATTCTGCCGCGGCCTCTCCAAATCGAGATTTTTCCGCAAGCGCCAATCCCAGGTTGAAGTGGGCTTCGGGGTAGGCGGATCTTTCGCGGACGGCTTCTCGGAACTCGGTGATTGCCTGGTCCAGCTCACCACTCCGCCCCAGAGCCAGCCCGAGATTTAAATGTGCCTCCGGGTAAGAAGGCCGAAGTTCGACCGCTTTTTTGAACTCGGCAATGGCCCGTTTGAGTTCATTTGTTCCCGCCAGCATGGCGCCCAGATTATAGTGAGCGTCAGCATAATCGGCCTTCACTTCAATGGCTTTTTCAAACTCCCGCCTGGCTGCTTCGAGGTTTCCCTGTTGCGCCAGCATGACTCCCAAGTCGTTGTGTGCTTTCGCAAAGTCGCCCTTTAGCTGGACAGCCCACTGCAATTCTCTTAAGGCGGCCGCTCCGTCACCGGACTGCTTCAGGGCCAGCCCAAGATCGTAATGCGTTTCTGCATCCTCCGAGTTCAGGCTCAATGACTCGTGCAGCTCTGCAATCGCTTCCTTGACGTCACCTTTGCCTAAGCATTTGAGAGCTAAATCCCTGTGCGCTCGTGCCTGCAAGGCAGCTTGGTTGTGTTGTCGAAGATTTTCAAACTCCTGGAATTCGATGGCCGCAGCTTCCTTGTTTCCCTCCCGCATTAAAGTTTTCCCAAGGGTAAAGTGCAATTCTGGAGAATCGGGTTTCAGTTCCGATGCTTTGCGGAGCTCCTCCGATGCCATATCGGTCTTGCCGATTTGTTGATAAGCACGACACAATTCGATATGAAAATCTGCGTCGCGCGACTGCAGCTTCACTGCTGTTTGCAGCTCTGCAATCGCCTCTTGAGACCTATCCTGTTGACGGAGGAGGTGGCCCAGCCTATAGTGGGCGGAAGCATAGTCTGATTTCAGCTCAATGGCCCGACGAAATTCCGACTCTGCGTCAGGAAATTTGCCTTCCACATCCGAGATCAGGCCGAGAGCATAATGAGCTTCGGCATATTCTGGTTTCAATTGGAGCGCACGACCGAGGGCCTCCCGCGCACCCCGGAGGTCTTGTTGCTGCATCAACGCGCTGGCCAGGTTGTAGTAAGCTTCAACAAAATCGGATTTGAGGGAAATGGCCGCGCGGAATTGTGCAACGGCTTGTACAAACTCGCCATTATCCTCTAATAACAACCCAAGGTCATTGTGGGGTTCCACAAGACTTGGCGCCAACTTCACTGCCGCCAGGAACTCTTCTTGGGCGCCGTCGAGGTCGTTCTTTCTCTGCAAGGCGAGACCGAGATTGTAGTGAACCATGGCATCGGTGGGCTCTCTCTTCAGCGATTCCCGGTATTCTCGAATCGCTCCCTCAATATCGCCTTTGTTCCACAGATTCACACCCTTTACGTTAAGTGCCGACCCGGTCGTCTCTTTCTCGAGTTCAGCTCCGTGCAACGATTCCACGATTCCGAATTCCTTCTGTGCACCCGTCGTGTCGCCTTTCTTCTCTAAAGCGAGCCCGAGGTTGTAGTGCACACCCACGTCCTTGTCATCGCGATGCAAAACAGTCTGAAACTCGGCAATCGCACTGTCGAGGTCACCTTGGCGGAGCAACAACAAACCTAGGTTGTAATGGGCCTCGGGAGCTTCGGGGGATTCGGGTCTCAACTTGAGTGCCTGCCAGAATTCCTCAGTTGCCCCGCTAAGATCGTTCAGATTGCGCAGCGCAAGCCCCAGGTTATACCGAGCTTCGAAATGATCGGGCCTGAGCGCAAGGGCCTGCCGGAATGCCTTTGCTGCACTCTCATAGTCACCCTTTTTTGAAAGCAGCATGCCCAGGCCAAAGTAAGTCTCTGCGTCTGGATTTTGCTTGAGTGCTTGGCGAAATTCCCCTTCGGCTCGATCGAAGTTGCGCGGGCCCTGTCGAACCAGCGCTACAGCCAAGTTGTAATGCCCGCCGGAAAAGTCGGGTTTCAACTGAATGACTCGTTCGAACTCACGTACAGCTCCTGCCAAGTCATCGACACCCCCCAGGATAAGACCCAGGTCGTAATGGGCCTCGAACAGGCCGGGCTTCAAGTTTGCAGCCTGCTCAAACTCCCGAAGGGCTGCGGAGAGTTCATCCTTCTGCTTCAATAGCTCGCCGAGTTGAAGATGAGCTTCGGCAAACTTGGGTCGCAGTTTCACGAGTCTCTGGAATTCCTGGATCGCTCCATCAATATCGTTTTTTTGTCGCTTTGCCAGCGCCAAGTTATAGTAGGCCTCGCCGTAGTCAGGCTTGAGCTTCACAGCCTCCTCGAATTCTTTGATGGCTTCCGTCATCTCCCCTTGTCGTGCCAAGGCCGTGCCCAGATTGTTGTGGGCCTCGCTAAAAGCGGGCCTGAGTTCAACGGCCTGACGAAAGTGGCCTATGGCCACTTTCAGGTCACCCTTCTTGAATGCTTCCAACCCCCGGTCATTGAGCTGCTCGGGGGTATCACGACGAGCCGTTTCTTGCTTTCCAAGCGCCTCTCCCAGCCCCTTCTGGGCCTCTGCAAAGTCCGGCTGAAGACCAAGAGCCATTTGGAACTCCCCGATGGCTTCTTCCAAGTTTCCGTCGAGCTGCAGCGCACGTGCGAGATTAAGGTGGACCTTGGGGTTAGCGGGCTGCTGCTTCAAGGCCTCGCGCAATTCGACGATCGCCCCCTTGAACTCGCCCTTCATAGCTAGGACGAGGCCAAGGTTATAATGTGCCGTTC
This sequence comes from Terriglobia bacterium, assembly GCA_020072925.1. Taxonomy (GTDB): domain Bacteria; phylum Acidobacteriota; class Terriglobia; order UBA7540; family UBA7540; genus JAIQGA01. Next base: position 7,858 of record JAIQGA010000035.1, read on the forward strand.
CGTAGTCAGGTTTTAACTCGATCGATTTCCGGAGATTTATTTCGGCCGAGTCTAAGTCCTGTTTCTGCATCGCGATGACGCCCCGATTGTTCAGATGTCTCGCTTCAGTCTTTATTTCATCACCTCGACGCAGCGTCTGCGATTTTTGAAATTCGACCTTGGCCGCCTCCACTTCTCCATTCAGTGACAGTGCCCGGCCCAGACTATAGTGCGCCCTTTCGGAATCGGGTGCGAGCTGGATCGCTTTTCGAAGCTCCACGATGGCCGGATCGATTTTCCTCTGCTCGCTCAACAAAAGACCTAGCTGATAATGCGCGTCCGCGTAATCGGGACGAAGCTTGAGAGCGGTGCGAAAGGCCTGAAGGGCCGCCTCCGTTGCGCCTTGGCGTTTCAGTAGGACCCCCATAGCCTTGTAGGCGTCTGGAAAATCTGGCTTGAGTTTGAGAGCCTTTTGAAACTCAGCCATGGCATCTTCTGGTTTGTCCAAAGCTGCCAGGACTACGGCCAAATTTTCGTGGGCTTCGGGAAAGTCGGGCCGGTTCTTCAGAGCCTTTTCAAAGGCCTCTCGCGCTCCTGCCAAGTCCGCGTGTTGTGGCCAGCCAACCAGCAATAATCCCAGTTGAACATGAGCCTCGGCATCATCAGGTTGGAGCTCCAGCGTTCGTAGGAACTCAGTCTTCGCGCCCTCGAGGTCGTCCTCTTGTAAGAAGACCAGGGCAAGATTGTAATGAGCCTTGGCATCCTTGGGATTCAGTCGCAGCGCTTTCCGGATTTCGATGATTGCTCCCGCTTCGTCGCCCTTCGCTCGCAACGCCTTGCCCAACCCGACGCGGGCTGCAACCGAATTGGGGTCTACCTCCAGCGCAGATCGAAACTCCTGGATAGCTGCCTCGATGTTCCCTCGATGAAGTTGGATGCTGCCGCCCTGTTCGTGCTCCCGGGCAGGTTCCGCGACGCGTTGCGCACTTGGGTCAAAGGCAAGGAAGACCCGCGTCCCGTTTGCCAAAAGCAAAAGGGTCATCCCAAGACCTAACAGGGACACATCCCTCGTAATTGAAGTTTTGAGAGTCATCCTGAAGCCCGTTCACTGGCTCGTACTTCGGTGAACCAACATTCTTCATTCTTCCATGTGCTTGGCAATCTGGGGGTCGATGGCTGTTGCTTCCTTGAGCGCCTCGGCCGCCTTCTTCGATTCCCCTGCTTCTTGGTATAAGCGACCTAGCAAGTAATAAGCCTCCGCGTAGCGGGGATGCAGTTCGACAGCCGTCTCGAATTCCTTAATGCTCTCCGGTCTGCGCCCCTCTTTAAGCAGCACATTGCCCAATCCATAATGAGCTTGCCAATCCCCAGGCTCCAGCCGTAAAGCCGTCTTAAACTCACTGCCCGCTTCCTCGAAGCTACCTTTTAGGGAAAGGGCCAACGCCAAGTTACGGTGAATTTCTGCGTAGTCCGGGCGGAGTTCCAGGGCGGCTCGAAAGTAACCGATAGCGCCGTCAAACTCCTCCCGCTCGCTTAACGTAATGCCCTTCTCGTTATAAATCTGGACCTGCATGTCAGTATCCCGATTCTTGCGACGATCGCGAAATTTCTGCGTCACCGCTTCGGCTTCTTGTAGCTTGCCTTGCCGCCGGAGGATCTGGCTGAGATTGAGAAGGGAGGGCTCGTGCCGCGGATCTATTTCGACCGTCTTGCGGAATTCCGTGACGGCGCCTTCAAAGTCTCCCTCTTGACGCAGGATTAACCCGAGCTGGTAGTGAGCTTCAACGAGTTTGGGGTTCATGAGCAGGGATCGCTTGAACTCCGCGACGGCTTTCGGAAAGTCACCCTTGACCCGGAAATATAGACCGTGGATGTAGTACAAGACTGGTTCGTTGGGGTCCAATTTTGAGGCTGTTTGCAGAGCGCGAGTGGCCCCGTCAAAGTCTCGCTGCTCTAACAGCATGTGGGCGAGGTGTACATAAGCGGCGGCAAAGTCAGGTTTCAGGCGTGTCGCTTCCTGGAATTCGGCCACCGCTTTTTCCCGCTGGTCGAGGCGATCGAAAGTCAACCCCATCCCGTAATGCGCGGCAGCGAAGCGAGGATCAACTCGCAGGGCGTTTTGGAACTCTGCCAGCGCTTCGTCATAATGTTCGCTTTCCATCAAGGTCCAGCCCAGTTGGTAGCGAACCTGAAGATTGTTCGGCTGGAAAAACAATATCGACTGGAATTCGGTCATCGCCTCCCAGGGCTTCCCCCTTTCCCTTAACACCACACCCACTTGCTTATGGGCCTCAGCAAGTTGGGGTTGGAGGCCAACTGCCTTTCGGAAGTCCCTTAGGGCGGCATCCGTTTCTCCAGTCCGCCGTTCCGCCATGGCAAGCTCGTAAAGGGCCGCGGGATAGTTGGGCTTCAGCCGCAGGGCCTCCTGGAATTCCTGGATCGCTTTCTTGAACTCCCCTTGGAGGAGAAAAGTCTGCGCGAGCAGGTAGCGAGGTTCCCAGTACTGCGGTTGCAATGCGACGGCTTTCTCTAGTTCTGCACTAGCTGCCCGCATGTCCCCGCTTGCCCGAAGGGCTTTCCCCAGCCCGACGTGGGCTGAAGCTGAGTTCGGCTGAAGTTGGAGAACGGCTCGAAATTCCAGGATAGCGCCCTGAGAGTTCTTTTGCTCTAGTTGCAGGCTAGCTTTCCGTTGGTGTTCCCGGGCCTCTCCTCCTCGGTTCTGTCCAGCCGGGGCGAAGCCTCCAAAAAAGAGCGCCCCGCAGAGTGCAAGAAGGTTAATCATTCCTCCTCTGCGGGGCTGACTGTGCTTCCGCATACAGCTAACCTATCATTAAGCGTTCACAATAAATAACACAACCTCCCCGTGATTTCCGATCCTGCTCCATCCGGGGATTCGTTCAGTCTCAAAAGATCCACTTTCCTCCAAACTGGATTTGCCGTCCCGGTCCGGCGAAGTTCAACCGACCAAAGTTGCCGCTCTGCAAGTTCACCCACTGAGTGTTGCCGGAAGTGGCCGCCAAGTTGGGCAGGTTGAAGATGTTGAACAATTCTGCTCGGATCTGGATCCTACCAAGCCTTTCCGAAATCGGGAAGTCACGAAAGAACGAGAAATCCCAATTCTGTTTAGCCTTGTCACGAAGCGTGTTTCGTCCCAAGTATCCAAAGCGGCATTCCGACGCCGGCACAATTCTACAATCTGGCGCGAACTGAAAAGCGTTAGGATTGACCCACACCAGGCTCTTTACGTCCCGGCCGGCGGTAGGGTCGCTAATCTGATCAGGGCGGTAAAAGCCGAGATTCCCGGTATTAGGGAGGTCCGTGCTCACGTTGGGCGTAAACGGGCGCCCGGAGTAGAACGATGTGATTCCGTTGACCTGCCAGTTCCCAAGGATCGCGCTTGCGAGCCCTCCCTGTCTAAAGTAAGACTTCCCTTTTCCAAAAGGCAATGCCCAAGTGTAGCTGATGACGAGCATGTGGGGGATATCGAAGTCGGAAACCGATTTTTCACCCGGGAGGTTATTGGGGTTCTGTATCTCGCACCCTTCGATACCAGCATAGCCCGAACAACCCGTGTCTGTCGATTTCGACCAAGTGTAAGACACCAGGTAGCTCAATCCGTAGTTCAAGCGTTGGTCCAGCTTAAACTGAAAGGCGTTGTACCAAGCCGAGCCGATTTGTCGCCCCCCGACGAGGAATCCCGAAATCCCGTATTTGGCGTAGGGTCGGCGTGGGTCTACCGGACCTGCGCCGGGTGTTGGCGCCACATTTTGAATGAACCCTGAATAAAGCCTGGAACCTTTAGAGCCTACATAGGCTGCGGTGAGGGTCAGGGAGTTGGTCATTTGCCGCTGAACGTCCAAGTTCCAAGCGCCGATATAGGGGTTCTTCCCCTTCGTGTTTATAGTTTGGGCCGAGCCGTGATTGAAAGTCGGAGGCACGCCTCGGATCGGAGGGAACGGATGCTGAGTGTCCACGGTAAACACCGGATCGTTGAGGTTACCCTGGCTTATATTCGCACCGAAGGGCCACTGGCCAGTGGTGCTGACCCCTTGATTGCCTTGAATTACATTTGCCCAATTATCAAAGAACCATCCGCCCCCTGCGCGGACAACCGTGCGATCGCTTAGCCGGTAGGCCAGTCCAAGCCGGGGCTGAAAATTGTCGTAAACGGGCTCCGCTAGAGAGTTCCGCCCGGACATAGCCACACCCGGTGGCAGCGTTCCCCCCGGAATGCATCCGTACGGATTACCGTTGGCATCACAGGCCGGAGGGACCTTCGATCCCGCTAGGTAATAGTTACCAGTGGAAAGGTCGAACCCCGAGATCCAATTGTTTCGTGCTGAGGGAGGCGTACTATGGTCCCAGCGCAGTCCGAAGTTCATAGTCAGTTTCGGCGTCACCCTCCAGCTGTCCTGCCCATAAAAACCCATCTCAGTGAACCACGCGACCGTGCCCGCATTACCACCATAAATTGCGGCGGTATCCACATCCCCTATAAGGAGACTGGCCAGCTCGTTTCCTGTCGTAGCCCGGTTTTGGGTGTCACCAGTTTGGTCCCGCTTGAATGCCACAGACGGAGACGTCGAAATAAGAGTTTCGTGGATGTGAAACCACTGCGCGCCAGCCTTAAAGGTGTGACGTCCCATGGTTTTGGTGATGTCACCAGCGTACTGTTGAACTCTATTGGGGTCTTCTCCTGTACCGGCGGAGCCGTCTATTGATACATAACGCGGCAGCCCGACATTTGGAAACATAGGTATATTGCCCCCTCCACCGAGGGTAAGCGAGGCGTCCGGCACAGCGAAACCGGCATCACTAAACAATTGAATCTTGTCAGACGGCTGTGCAATCAAGACACGCATCCTGACTTGCTGGAACGCAGCCCTTAGATCCAAGCCAGCAGTCGAACCGAAATTATGCACCCAGTGCAAGCCCACAATGTGGCGCGTGGACGTGTTACTGCTGGCACCGTTCGGGACACTCCCCGGCATAAGCTGGCGGGCGCCGAACCGTAACCACTGGCCATACACCAAGTCATTATCACCAAAGCGATGATCAACCCTAATAGAGTGTTGGTTCCACACGTTGGTCGCCGACTGCGTATTGACGTAGTTAACGCTAAACGGGTCAGCCGGGTCTTGAAGAGGCAAATTGGGCAAGGGAACCCACCTTTGCCAAGCAACCAGCGGATTAAACTCGCCCGCCGGGTATTGCCCCGGGTGACTGGAGGGCAACGTGGTGGGGTCGATAACATTCCCCGGAAAAGGTTCACGGACAAAGCCCGTGGCCTGCGCCACCAAACCAGTCGTTGGATCGACCTGTCCCGCGGTCGTGGCCCGGCCGGTATAAGGGTTGAAGATTTGGTTCTCGAACACTGGCCGGCCTAAGGCATCCACACCCACCTGCGACCCCAGCGATTCGCTGAAATCTCCAGCCCACTCCGCCGCCGTAGGCACATGAGCACGGTTGGTAGCACCTTGCGTAAACCGGTATCCCTCGTAATTTGTGAAGAACCAGGTGTTATGCTTCAACTTCCCAATCGGTATCGGCCCCCCCACGCTAAACCCAAACTGATTCTGGTTGAAGTTGGGCCGCGTTGCGGGATCGAAGAAGTTTCGGGCCGACACCGCCTTGTTCCGGTTGAACTCATACACGGAGCCGTGGAAAGTATTCGTCCCGGACTTCGTGATCACGTTGATTTGGCCGCCCAACGATCCGCCCGCCTCCGCATTGTCGTTGTGCGTCTCCACGTCAAACTCTTGGATGCTGTCCAAGCTAGGGTTGATGGCAAACCCGCTGTAGTAGGCGTCGTAATTGATAATCCCGTCCACCATGAAAAAGCTGCTGCGCGAGAATTGACCGCCAACGGCGGGAAGGATAGAGTTGCCAACAAAGTCATAACCTGCATGATAGTCTACTGGGCTGGCTCCCGGTACCAGCAGAAGCAACTGGCTGAAGTTCCGCCCGTTGAGAGGTAGGTCGGCAACCTTTCCCTGGTCCACCAGGGTGCCCAACGTTGCGGTTCCGGTTTGCAGGGTCGGGGGCGCCCCGGTCACTTCCACTTTCTGTGTCACTGCACCGACTTCCAGCACAAAATCCAGGGTTGAAGATTGGTTTACAATCAGCACGAGGTCGCTGCGCACCGTAGTCTTGAACCCCTGGCCGCCTGCGGTCACCGTATAGGTTCCTGGTGGCAAGTTCAGAAGCACGTACTGCCCAGCGGCATTGGTGGTAGCCTTGTACTCCACGGAAGTCCCGGAATTCGTGGCCACCACCTGAGCTTGTGGCACGACCCCCCCACTGGGATCGCTGACCGTTCCGTTCAAAGTCGCCGTAGTTGTAACTTGCGCAGCAAGGCGCATCGGCTGGAATAGACCAACGCTGAACCACGCCACCGCGCAAGACAATGCAAAGAACCTCAAAAATCCACACGCTGGCCGCATTTTAGATCCTCCTCTCAATGTTCTAACCCAATTAACCCTTGACCCGACGCTGAAAGGGGCAGCAGGGCTGGTACTTTGCCCCCAAGTAGCACTCCCGCTCTCTTCACTTCTAGTCCCTCGATGACGATATCGACCTATCATCTATCACCTACCGGACCACGTTGTCAAGAGATTTTTTTCGATCATGAATTCGGCCCAAAGTCCCTGATCATCCGATGCCGTTAAACGCTTATGAATCAGTGAGATTCTTAGATAAGCCCAAAGCAGGCAGCAAATGCGGCGGTAAATTCACTTTCAATTTAGGTATTCCATAATCCGGAATAAAAGCTTCTGCAATGCAATTAACACCGTCGGATAGAGGAAATCATTACGGTAGCGCTCAAACAATTGACCGACACTAAGTCGGGTATATTATCCTCAACACTGCCGCGCTTGGCCTCGCAGGTCGCCCCAGAAACATTCCTTCCTTTCGGCCAGAAAGCCTGCAAACTGTTCTGTAGTATAGTCGGTCCGTGTCAAGGGTGTAGGCTCCTTTCCAAGCGAGTTCCTGTTGTCCACACAACAAAAACCTGCACCCTCTGCCTTTATGCACAATCAGATTTACGTCACCGCTGTTGTTTTGCCTTGACCACCGCTTCCCTTCGCGCTAATCTGATAGATGATAGTCTGAGCTTCCGGCGGATCGGAAATAGCGAATAGGCTTGGCCAATCTGCCCAGCACCGAGCTCCGGAATCAACAAGAATCCTGAGGCCACATGCCACTCAACAAGTGCCCGACCGTACGTCAAGCCAAAACTGCGAGGCGCCGTGGCAGGAAAGTATCTGGCCTGTTCCGCAGCGCGCGTAATGCGCGAACTGCGTTTGTGGTCTGCTCGTAGCTTTTCTCACAAATGACCAAGGAGGTCTGACCTGGCGCTTTGATTCGAGCCCATGAGGCGACCCAAGAGAAGAGACCCAGGGGGGAAGAAAGGGAGCCTCCGTTTCCACATCCAAGGATTTTGCCCGTTTGAGGTTGCATAGGCACGGGATCGAGATGAAAATTCTGCGGCTTAATTCGGACACGTTCCCCATGACGCCCCAAGAACTCCGGGAGTATGAACGGGCCGTGATCGAGGTTGTTCGCCGGGAAACAGTTAATGAGAGTCAAGACGATGGGCTTTTACGGGATTTGGATGCCTTGGCGATCGTTTCGGCCAAGGTCGGGGGAAGTCTGATCAAGCGCCTGGAGAAGTGCAAGGTCATCTCGCGTTACGGGAGCGGGACGGACAACATCGACGTGCCATCAGCTACCTCTTGCGCGATTGTGGTGACGAACGTGCCCGATTTCTGTCTTTCGGAGGTGGCGGACCACACGATGGCGTTGATGTTAGGGCTCGCTCGGAAGCTCCTAATCATGGACCGCTCCACCCGCGCAGGGGAATGGCAGGCGCGCCTAAATCGGCCAGTCAGGCGAATTGCTGGAAGGACCCTCGGTTTGGTGGGGTTCGGAGGGATCGCCCAGAAAGTAGCGAGCCGCGCGGCAGCCTTTGATCTTCGTATTGTCGCCACGGACCCGCGGCTGGACTCCGCGGCATGTGCCCGGCTTGGGGTCGATCCTGTTTCGCTACCGGAATTGCTTGAGCTGAGTGACTTTGTCTCGCTTCACGTGCCTCTCCTTCCCGATACTTTTCATTTGATCGGTGAAGGGGAATTGCGCCGCATGAAGCCTTCGGCTTTCCTTATTAACACTGCTCGCGGAGCAGTTGTGGACGAAAGTGCACTTGTAAAAGCACTGAAAGAGGGATGGATTGCGGGCGCCGGCTTGGATGTCTATGAAGGCTTGGCGATGTTTGATCCGAGCCCTCAGGTTCCTGATCACCCGCTGTTCAAGTTGGAGAATGTCATCCTTACTCCACACTCGGCAGGATGTTCTGTGGACTCGCTGGAGGAGTTGTGCCAGCGGGGTGCGCAAAATGCCGTGGCGGTGCTGAAAGGGCGATGGCCCCTGCATTGTGTGAACCCGGCAGTTGTGCCCAGGATTTCTCTTGTCGGCAAGGTGGGGTGACTCGATCCATGGGACGACTCGAAAACAAAGTGGCGCTGATCACAGGAGCAGCAGGCGGGCTCGGACGCTCTTTGGCTGCAACATTTGCCCGCGAAGGGTCACGCTTATTCCTTTGCGATATTAATAAAATTCAGCTCGAGCGGCAGGTAGCTGAACTCTGTAGCCAGAGGGCCGATGTTTCCGGTTCGGCCTGCGACTTAGCGGTGACGGACCAGGCACGGTCAATGGTAGACCGGGCCCTACAAGCATATGGGCGCATTGATATCCTTGTAAACAACGCTGCGGTGAGTAGCACAAAGAGGCTTTGGGACCTGTCAGAATCGGATTGGGACGCAGTTCTGGGTGTAAACGTAAAAGGGCTCTTCTTTGTTTTGCAGACCGCGGCGAAGCACATGATCTCCAACAGACAAGGATCGATCATTAACATCGCGTCTGTTGCTGGCAGAGTGGGGCGCCCTACACTCATCCACTATGCAGCCAGCAAAGCTGCAGTCATCTCGATCACGCGCTCCTGCGCTCTGGGACTGGCTTCCTACAATGTGCGTGTGAATGCGATAGCCCCCGGCATGATTGAGACGGGAATGCTCGACGAGCTTCGCGCTGAGTGGGCCCGAAACTCGGACGCCAACGGATTGGCCCAGCAACTTTCGCCTGCTAAAACAGTCCCGCTCGGCCGCGTAGCCCAGCCCGAAGAAATCGTGGGAGCGGCGGTTTACCTCGCGAGTGACGAGTCGAAATATGTCACGGGACAGACCCTGAATGTTTGTGGCGGGATTGTCATGAGCTAACTGTTCTCGACTTCAGTAGAGAAAACATTATCGAGGGACCGATGCGACCGCTTCTTTCCGATCATATTGTGTGCAGAGAAATCTACCGCAAGATGCGCCTGATCCGCCGTTTTGAAGAGCGGGTCGTTGAACTGGTCAACCGGAACGAAATTGCCGGTACTACCCACGAATACAGCGGCCAGGAAGCTGTAGCCGTAGGTGTTTGTACAGTGCTTGAACCAGAAGATGTGATCACTAGCACGCATCGCGGCCATGGCCATCTGATTGCGAAAGGCGGGGACGTCAGGCGGATGATGGCAGAGCTTTTGGGGCGATCAACGGGTTATAACCGCGGCAAGGGTGGCTCGATGCATATTGCTGACCTGTCATTGGGCATCTTTGGTGCCAATGGCATCGTGGGAGCGGGTGTCCCTATTGCGGCCGGAGCAGCGTGGTCATCTAAGATCAAGAAAGTCGGGCGCGTGGCCGTCGCCTTCTTCGGCGACGGCGGGGCGAACCAGGGGGTCGTCCACGAAACCATGAACATTGCTGGTATCTGGCAACTGCCCCTGGTCTTCGTATGCGAGAACAACCAATATGCTGTCTCCACGCGGGTTACTTATGCAACCGCGGGATCCAGCATTGCGGCGCGTGCCTCTGGATATGGATTCCCGGGCTGTATCGTGGATGGAATGGACGTCGGCGCGGTGATGGAGGCTGCACAGGATGCCGTGTCTCGCGCACGGTCAGGCAATGGGCCCACTTTGCTCGAGTGCCAGACTTATCGGTTCCATGGACATTTTACAGCCGAGCGCGCCCTGGGAATCCGCTATCGGACCGAATCCGAAGTGGAGATGTGGAAGCGACGGGATCCGGTCAATTCGTGGGGCGCATGCCTTGAGGAGCTTGGATATCTGAACGGTGCAGAGCGAGATAAACTCGATGATGAGGTCGATAAGCTGCTGGATGAGGCAGTGGAATACGCGCGATCAAGCCCCTGGCCCGAGCAAGCGGAGGCTCTCGAACATATGTATGTCACGCGTTATCCAGGACTACCAGCCGCGACGTCTCTATGAACCGGCAATTAAACTACTTACAGGCTTTGAGGGAAGCATTGATTTTTGAGATGCGACGCGACCCCAATATTGTCGTATTAGGAGAAGACGTTCGCATCTCGTTGCGCGGTGTCACCAGAGGTTGCTATGAGGAGTTCGGACCCGAGCGCGTATGGGATACGCCCATCTCAGAGTCAGCCTTCGTCGGCTTGGCGACAGGTGGAGCCTTAGCAGGGCTACGTCCTGTAGTAGAGTTTCAGATTGGGACTCTCCTCTACATCGCTTTGGAGCAGATGGTTAATCAGGCTCAGAAACTCAGGTACATGACAGGCGGGCAAGCAAAGGTTCCTGTGACATACCTTGTTCCCGGTTCCGGAGCACGGCCGGGTCTGGCCGGTCAGCACTGTGACCATCTTTATCCGCTCCTCCTACATGGCGGGATGAAAGTCGTTATACCTTCGACCCCGTATGACGCAAAGGGTCTTTTCACTGCCGCTTTGCGAGAAGATGACCCCGTAATCCTATTCGCGCCCGCCGCTCTGTTGGGTGCAAAAGGACCGGTGCCGGACGAGGAGACTTACGTCCCGCTCGGAAAGGCCGAGATCAAGAGAACGGGGAGAGACGTGACCATTGTGGCAGTGGGCCCGTGCGTCGCCGAAGCGCTGAAGGTTGCCGAGCGGTTGGAGAAAGACGACATCGCCATAGAGGTATTGGACCCTCGCACGCTGCTCCCGTTTGATCAATCCGCCTTGGAGGCATCGGTGCGCAAGACGGGCAGGCTTATTATCTTCGATGATTCAAGCCGCACGTGCGGCTTTGCGGCTGAAGTTGGGGCGCGGGCAGCGGAAACTCTTTTCGCTCATCTCAAGGCTCCCGTTGTGAGAATCACTCGCGCCGATGTCCCTGTACCATTTAGCATCGCACTGGACAAACACGTTCTTCCAGGTACGGATAGCCTGGAACAGGCCATCCGCCAACTGATGGGTAAAACGGCAAGTCCCAAGCTCGCGGCCAGCTGATCCTTCGGGGGTGGTAGTCAACATGTCGGAGTTATTTCAAGTTGTGGTCCCGAAGGTGGGGATGGACACAACTGAAGTAGAAGTTGCGAGATGGCTGGCAAAAGTCGGCGACTCGGTCACAAAAGGTACACCGTTGGCAGACCTCGAGACCGAGAAGACGACTTACACGCTGGAGTCGGAAGTGGCTGGCGAGCTTGTAGAGATCTACCATCCTGAGGGGCGAATGGTGCCAGTTGGCCAACCACTATGTCTTGTCAAAATCGGGTGAACGAGGAGGGCTAAGATGAAAGCAGACTTAACCCGTGGCGATGAGCTCCCCAGAAGCCAGATGACCGTGTCTTTCCCGAGAATCGAGCCAGTCACACTGCGCGACAAAATCGTCGCTCTGCTCAAGGAAGCCTTCTTCTCAGGGAAGCTGAGACCAGGAGACCCGATTGTGGAACGAGAGTTGGCCCGGCAGTTCGACAGCGGCACGCCCGCAGTCCGGGAAGCTCTCATTACCCTCGAGCAGCAGGGGTTCGTACACCGGATCGCAAACAAGGCAACCTATGTGACCGAGTTCAATCGGGACGAGGTGGAGCAGCTATATCTCCTGCGCACCGAGTTGGAACTGATTGCACTTCGATGGGCCAAGCCACGGGTGACGGAAAATGACCTCGAAGCGTTGGAGAAGATGACTGAGGACATTATCGAAGCGGCGAAGAAGAAAGAGGCACACCTTTTTTACGAGCGAGACCTGGCGTTCCACCGCCAGTGTTGGGCGCTAGCCGGGAACAATTTCCTGTATCGCTGCCTGGAGACCATCGTGGCCCCTCTGTTTGCGTTTGTGCTGGGTGATAGTCAGATCACCGTGAACGAGGCGGTGGCTCGCGAACACTTGAATATTGTTAACGCACTCCGAAATCTCCGGGACCCCGATTTCTCTTCGGTCATTCGAAGCACCCTGAGTGGATTCGCTCTTAAAGGCATGACCTCGATAGTCGAGGTGAGCAAGTCTGGCAGTCGGGGCGCAGGGACAATGGGGAGACGTGGGACCGAATGAGCGATCTGGCAAAAAAGATTGGCCTCGAGGCGGCAGAGTCCGGGGGTCTTGCGATTTACTGGCTCGCTCAGGCCGGTTTTGTCTTTAAGGCACACTCGAAAAGCATCGTCTATGTGGATCCCTATTTCTCTGACGTCGTTGAGAAAACATTCGGGTTTAAGCGAATGATGCCCTGCCCCATCTCGCCAGAGGAAGTAAGCGCGAATCTGATCGCCTGCACCCACGAGCACCTCGACCACATGGATACGGATGCTCTCCCCATCATCGCGAGAAACCCATCCACTCACTTTGCTGGACCCGTCGAGTGTGTGAGGGAATTCGGGAAAATGGGCATACCCGAGGAGCGTTGCCATCTGCTTGAGGAGGGGAAAGACGTCATCATCACGGGGATCAAGGTAGCCGCCGTCTTTGCTGACCATGGCGAGCTGGCACCCGATGCGGTCGGGATAGTGTTCGATTTCGACGGCATCAAAGTTTACCACACGGGAGACACTGCTTACCGCCCCGAAGCATTTCGGCGAGCCATTGAGATGAAGCCGGATGTTTTGATTCCTTGCATCAATGGGCGTTACGGCAACATGGATGCCCGGGAGGCTGCGTTGTTGGCAAGCGCTTGCCGTCCGCGAGTGGTGATTGCCAGCCACTTCTGGATGTTTGTGGAGCACAACGGAGATCCTGGTTCGTTTTTGGGACATTGTTCCGAGCTGGCCCCGGACGTTCAGGCTTTGGTGATGAAGCCCGGTGAGAGGTTTCTATTCGAGAAATTGTGACGTGAGAAAGCCCTGGTGTCTGACAGGCGGCAAAAGCGCGAGGCACTCCGATGAGGGAGAAGGGAAAGCTGGCCGGGAAAAAGGCACTGGTCACCGGCGCCGGAACCGGCATCGGGCGTGAGATCGCGTTGGAATTCGCGCGCCAAGGCGCCAATGTTGCGCTGCACTACCACAACGAGGAAGGAGCGAAGACAGCAGCGGAAGAAATCCGGGGCATGGGACGCCGCGCCGCAGCCTTTCAAGCAAATTTCGATAACGTGGACGAAGCCGTTGGGCTCGCGCAGCAAGCAATCGAATTTCTAGGAGGCATCCACTGTCTGGTGAACAACGCGGGCATCACCCTCAACAAGCCGTTTCTTGAGGTGTCGCGCGAGCAGTTTGAGACGTTGTTTCACGTGAACGTCCGCGGGCAATTTTTTCTGACCCAACGAGTGGTCGAGTGCATGCTGGAGCACGGGGGGGGCGTGATCTGCAATCTGACCTCGATCCACGGACTGCAAGGCGCGCCGGAACACTCGGTATATGCGGGAACGAAGGGTGCAATTATTGCCTACACGAGGTCCTTGGGGGTCGAATTGGCCCACCGAGGGATCCGCGTCAACGCCATTGCTCCAGGTTGGATCACGGTGGAGAACTACTACAAGGCAATTCCCGGTTTTAACGAGAAGGAGACGGCCAAAACGGCATGGGAAAAAGTCCCCGTCGCACGCTATGGGACACCTCTGGACATCGCACGGTTGGCTGTGTTCCTATGCTCGGACGACGCCGAATTTATTGTGGGTCAAACGATCGTCGCCGACGGCGGAACAACCGCTTTGATGTCGCTATTCCCCGACTTTCGCACGAAGTCAAAGGCGCGCTTCGGCATCGGTTACGTACCCGGCGTTCAGGCGCGGGCGCGAATCCTGCGAAAGAAAGAGAGATGACTTATCGGATAAGTGGCGCTCCGTCGTGCCCACCAAGCATCGTCGCAGGATACGAGAGCAAGTTTCACCTGAGATTGGAAAGGGCTGTTGAGCTGGACCCGCGCGATATGGACGAGTCCACATGTCAACGTTCTTAGGAATTCTAGTGGTTACATTGGCGGGCCTGCTGATGGGCAGCGCGCTCTGGCCAATGAAGGTCATGCGACGGTTTGAGTTCGAACACTGGTGGTTTTGGGGGATGTCCGTGGGACTGGTCCTGATCCCCTGGCTGGTCACCCTTCTTTTCTGCCCGCATGCTATTTCCGCCTACCGAACCGTCGATACCTCCGTGGTCGTGAAGGGCAATCTCTTGTCGCTGGCATGGGGCATCGCCAATGTGCTTTGCGGCCTGTGCTTCGTGCGGATCGGCTTCGCATTAACCGGGGGAATTCTCGCTGGCCTGGGAGTTTCGGTTGGCGTGATCCTGCCGATGATTCTCAAGGGGTCGGGACTATTCAGCGCAGCACCCAGTCTGGGATCTCTAGCGGGCCGGACAGTGCTGGCGGGGGTAGGCGTCATGCTGGTGGGCGTTGTTTTCGTATCTCTCGCGGGCTTCGGTCGCGAACGGGCGCTGAAGAACTTCGACAAACACTCAGGCGGTTTCGGGACGGGCTTGACCATGGCAGCAATTTCGGGAGTGCTTTCGGCAGGCTTGGGCCTTTCCTTCGTTTACAGTCAAGGCCCGATCGTCGCGGCCATGAAGGCGGGAGGAGCCGCGGATATCCCGGCCAATTTTGCGGTTTGGGCAGTGGGTCTGCTCGGCGGAGCCTTCGTCAACATTTCTTATCCCGTCTATCTTATGACCAAAAACCGATCGTGGAACATTCTGGTGGAGAGTTGGCGAGAAGCCGCCTTGGCCGCCCTCATCGGGTTGAATTTCTGTGGGGCGGTTGCGCTTATGGGTAAGGGAATGCTTCTGTTGGGCGCTTTGGGTGCCTCGGTGGGCTTCGGCATCCAGCAAAGCATGCAGATGCTGGGGAACCAAGGAGTCGGCTTCCTTAGCGGCGAATGGCGCGCCGTCCATGGCGTCCCCCGGAAACAAATGTTTATCGCTATCGTGATTCTGCTTGCGGCTGCGATCCTGATGGCTTACGGCAAAACATTGGTCAAGGCTTGATTGCGGTTGTGGGGCGGTTCGAGTTCGGAGACCCCCTGATGACGCTTGGACATCTCATGGAGGCGCTGAACCGCGTGGGCAAGCCCACGGAACTGTACAGAAGCCCGGATGGCAGTCGAGCGTTGATGCTGCCCCATGGCGGCCGAATTCTGGGCCTGTTCAGCCCCCAGAGTGAGGAAAACCTTTTTTGGACGCACCCGGCGCTCTCGTCCGTTGAATCCGCGCGCCGGTTTTACCAAAGCGACGCCTGGCACAATTCCGGAGGAGATCGTACCTGGCTCTCGCCGGAAGTGGATTTCTTCTTCCCGGATTTTCCCGACCTGAAGAGGTATTGGCAGCCGCGCGAACTCGATCCGGGCAATTACAGAGTGATCGAAGCTAGCGCCGGCGCGAGGATGGTGAATCGGGCAACGGTGACCCTCTCGCGATCTCAAGAGAGGATTGAGTTGGAAATCGTTAAGGCCGTGAGTCCAGCCGCCAATCCCCTGCGGTACGGAAAGCTGCTTGGAGAGTCTGAAGGCGTCGAATACGCCGGATACACACTGCAGGTCTCCTTAGAGATCAGGGAGGCGAGCGCGAGGAGTTCCGCGCGGGTGGGAATCTGGAACTTGCTGCAAATGCCCCACGGTGGGGAGCTTCTAATCCCCACCTATGTCCGGGCCGAGCCCAAGGCCTACTTCGGAACGATTCCCCCTGAGGATCTCTCTGTGGGCGACCGCCTGATTCGATACAGGATGGGGGCTTCAGGCGAACAAAAAATTGGAGTTCGGGCCGTGGCAACGACTGGGCGGGGTGGGTATTTGTGCGAAACCGGCGACCAATCCCTGCTCATAATTCGCAATTTTTCCGTCAACCCATCGGGGGAGTACATCGATGTGCCCTGGAAGGAAACCGAAGATTACGGCTATGCCTTTCAGGCGTGCAATGTGAACAGCGCGCTGGGCAGTTTTAGTGAATTGGAATATCACGTCCCTGCCATCGGGAAGGACACCGGGCTCCGTTGCTGCCAGGACACGTCTCAGGTCTGGGCATTCCGGGGATCCGGCGAACAAATACAGCGGGTGGCAAGGAGTCTTTTGTCTCCGCATGTGTGACGCTGCAAGTCCGATGCTGGTTACGACGAGCCTTTACCGGAGAGTAGTCCTTTGCGTGCCTTCCTCAATGTCATCCGCACAAGTCATTCCGCATCGGTCTCCGCAAGGGCAACTCGCATTCTTCAGTGCGAGGCCCCCGCGACGGCTCTCGATTTCTTGCAAGGGAGACGGCCGGCAGCGGGGTTGTAGGAGACCGCTATCGCCGGAAAGACACCTCGATCGAGCTGCGCTTGTTGGGATACCTGAAGAAGGGGTTTGAATGAGCGGCGAATGGGACAGGCGCGAATTCATAAAGAGTGTGATTCTGCAGGCTGGGATGTTTTCGATCAGCCTGCGCGGGAAGGCTCGCGACGAGTCCGGTGGGATACCACTCGTGGCCTTTCGGATCCTGCCCGCGCATTGGCTGACGGACGACCGTTTCCAGGAGCTGTTGGAATTCTTCGTGCGGCACCAGGGGGCCGTAGACGAGTTGGCTTTCTTCACTTCGCAGACCCATCCGCCATTACCGCTGGAAGAAATTGAGCATCGAGCAGAGCGATTGCAGAAGGTGCTGCCGAGAGTCCGGGAGAAGGGAATGCGGGCCGGCATCAATGTGCTCGCAACGATGGGGCATCACGAGGAGAATCTTCCCAACTCTCTCGATGAACCTTGGCAGCGCGTGATGGGTCCGCAGGGAAACATCTGCCGCGGTTCCTTCTGCCCGGCCCATCCCGAGCTGATCAATTACGCCAGGAAGCTTCATACCCTGATGGCTGCGGCCGGCCCCGATTTCATCTGGATAGACGACGATGTGCGGCTTGCGGGTCACAAGCCGGTCACTTTCGCCTGTTTCTGTGACCTTTGTGTGCAGCAGTTCTCTCGCCAGGTCGGGACTCGATTTACGCGCGAGACGCTGGTGGCGGCCTTCGACACCGGCCCTCTGGAAGAACGGCTCCGCTTGCGCCGTGAGTGGCTGGAGCGCAACCGAAGGGTCATCGACAACCTGTTCCGAAATATCGAGCAAGCCGTGCACCAGGTGAATCCAGGACTCCCTTTGGGTTTCATGACCGGAGATCGCTTCTACGAAGGCTATGACTTCGAGCGCTGGGCAAAAACCTTGAGCGGCCCTGGACAGTCGCCGGTGCGGTGGCGGCCGGGCGGTGGCTTTTACGATGACGACCATCTGCTGGGGCTGGTGGAAAAAGCCAACGACATGGGACGTCAGGTTTCGGCGTTGCCGCACGAGATCGACGTTATCGAGTCGGAGGTGGAGAACTTTCCCTATCAGCGGTTGCGTAAGAGCAAGCGGGCGACAGTGGTTGAGGCGGCGGTATACATGGCGGCGGGCACCGCGGCTACAGCATTCAATGTCCTGAGCATGTACAAAGAGCCGCTTGACGAGTACGTCCCTCTTTTGGACCGAATCTCGCAGTATCGGCCTTTTTACCAGAAGTTGCAGTCCGCACTCGGACGGAGCATGGCGAAGGGCATCTGGCCTGCATGGAATAGCGATCTTTACAGCACGGTGAATCTGGACGGAAACTGGCTCTCGAATTTCAAATTACCTTTCACCGAAGCGTACGTCTTAGGCGAAGTCGGGATTCCTCTTTGTTACCACCCTGATGGTCGCACGGCCACAGCCCTCGCCGGTTCGGCTGTCTTTGCGTTTCCTCAGGAGGAACTTCGCCGAATGTTCGCTGGCGGTGTGTTGATGGACGGAGAGGCGTGGTTGGCCATGAAGCACTTGGGACTAGAAAGATGGACCGGTGTGAGCGAGTTGGAGAACGTCGATCGCGATGCTACCGAGGTTTTCACGAAGCATTCGATCAACGGCAGGTTTGCAGGCTGGTCAAGGGATTGCCGGCAGTCCTTCTGGTCGGAGCGCGCTTACCGCCTACGCCCTCAGGGTGACAACGTCGGAATCCTGGCAAGGATGATCGATTATGGCGGACGTGATCTTGGGCCCTGCATGACAGCGTACACCAACGAACTTGGCGGTCGCGTGGTTGTCCTGGGATATTTTCCCTGGAGCCAGATTTACAGTATGGCGAAATCATCTCAAATGAAAGCTGTTTGTGTCTGGCTCAGCCGCGAACATCTCCCGGCCGTTGCGGAGTCTTTCGCGAAAGTCGTGATCTGGAGCCGTGAAGGCGCCGGAGGGGAAAAGGGAATCGTTGTGCTGAACGCCGCGCTTGACCCCGTGGAGAGATTGTCTTTGCGTGTGCTGAGCGACGAAATTCGCTTCACGCATATTAGCCCGGAAACGGAGCCGACGGAGATTTCCGGGGAGCGTCTGGTCTCCTTCCGTGGATATGTTCGCGTAGTCCTGTCCGATCTCGCTCCGTGGAGCGCGCACCTGCTGGTCATCCTGGGGCCTAAAGGGGATGGAGCGCGGCCTCATGGTTTAAACGAAGGCGCCAGACAGCTTTTTGGCCCAAGGCCGTCGAAGGTGCGAGAGAGCTACTCTGCGGAATCCTGAAAGGCGCATGCCTCTGTAGAGGGTTTCCTCAACGCTGAGGAACAAAGAGAGGATCATGGCATGAAAAGAAAATGGAATCGTAGAGAGTTCTCAAAGTTGGCGGCTATGCAGTTGGGCATGGCATCACTGCCCATCCTACGCTCGGGATGCCGATCGGCAACGGCGATTTGGGGGCGCTGGTCTGGACCACCGACCGGGAACTCGTCCTGGCCATCAACAAGTGCGACACCTGGGATGACGACAAGGCCGGGCCCTTCCACAATTGGGGGCGCACGGAAGAAGAGAACTACACGACCCTGCGCCATTGCGGCAGGCTGGTGGTTGATTTGGACTGTCCCGCTTTCGATCTTCTTTACCAGCAGGACTTTCAAGGCCGCCTGGAACTGGCCGCGGCCGTGGCTTCCCTCCGGGCCACCACACCATTTGCCAAGGTCGCCGTCTCAAGCTACGTGAGCGCCGACCCCGCCGTCCTGGTCGTACGCTGCGAGACCAGCGGCGCCGAGGCCTATTCGCCACGGGTCAGGCTGGAACGTTGGGGCAGCCGCGTTTTCGGCCATTGGTTCGGCCTGGTGGTCCGTGATCCCTCGCGAGGACTGGAGGGCACGGAGACCACGATTGAGCACAACCGCATCGTCATTCAGCAACAACTCCGGACGCTTTCCTTTGTCGTGGCGGCCCAGGTGGTGCCGGACGCTCAAGGAGTTCCTCCTCAGAGATTGCATAACCGCGCGGGCGCCGTCAACCTGCCCGTGGCGAAGCAATCCGCGTTTACGATTTTCGTCACCGTGGTCACTTCGGAGAACAACCCGGAGCCCCTGGCGGAAGCGCATCGTTTTCTGGACCGCGCCGTCGCCCAAGGCGAAGCGGTGATCCGCCAGAAGCATGAAAACGAGTGGCGAGAATTCTGGTCGCGGTCGATGATCGCGCTGCCGGAAAAGTACCTGGAGAATTACTGGTATCTCGACCTCTATCTGGCGAATTCGTCCTCGCGAGGAGCGTATCCCCCTCACTTTTGCAATGGGCTGTGGGGCTGGAACCGGGACTTTGTTCCATGGGTGTACTACTTCCACTGGAATATGCAGTGGTATGCCTGGCCGCTGCAGGCCGCGAATCACGCCGAACTGGCCCAACCTTACTTTCGCTACCGCCGGGCGCAACTCCCCCACGCCATGGAATTCGCCAGCCAGCAACTGAAAAAGCCGGGCGCCTTCTATTCGGACGTCGCCGACCGGCGCGGATACAACGATCTAGGCGCCAATGACAACCGCACGCCGGGAGCGCAGATCGCCCTCGATTTTTGGCGACAGTATATCTACACGGGTGATGAAACCTTCTTGCGGGATGCCACCTGGCCGGTCATCCGGGAAGTGACGAGATTCAACGCCGCCTGCCTGACGCTGGGGTCGGACGGACGCTATCACACCTCCGGAACGAGCGCTTATGAAGGTTCCCCCTTATTTGACGATACGATTACCGACCTGGCCATGATCCGGGGGTTGTTTCCTGTGGCGATCAGCGTGGGGAAGATGATGGGGCACAATCCGGACGAAATCCAAACCTGGCAGAAAATGGTGGAGAACCTCGCGCCCTTCCATCTGGTCGAGTTGAATCCCTCAGAATTCGAAGTGCGCGGCAATGAGCTGGTCCACCGTGGCGGCCTGGCTCCTGGAAAGCAGCTCGCCTCACGCAAGGTCTTCGCGGAGGGGCGCAATGCCAGCGGGAAATGGGTCAGGAATCGGTACGGCGACCGAAAGGAGACGGAGTACGGTGTTCCCGATCCCGAGATGGCGCCGGTGTTTCCGGCTGGCGTGATCGGGCTGGGCAGTCGCGATAGCGAGTTGTTTCGGGCTGCCGTCACTCAACTCCGTCTACACCCCCAGGTGGAACCCGACCCAACGTCGCTGTGCAAACCGGCCCCCAAGAATCAGGGGGAGGTCGGCTGTATGGGTTGGTGTCCTTACCCCATCGCCCTGGCGCGGCTTGGGCTGGCGGAGGAGCTGGTTTCCGAGCTGATTAACAGCGTTTCAACTTGGCAGTTCTATCCCCAAGGTTTTGGCCATTATGGCGGCTATTATCAGTTCAAGCGGGACCAGGAGTTCCGGTGGAATCAAAATCAGCCGCTCGACGCAAGCAGCCCTCTGCCCGGCGACCAAGCGCCCAGATTCCCCTTTCCTACTTGGCCCTTCCGCCATTTCGACAACGAGACCATGCCGATCGTCGCGTGCGCGATCAACGAGATGCTCATCCAAAGTTACGACGGGACAATCCGCATCTGCCCATCCGTTCCTTCCACCTGGAATGTGTGCTTTGACTTGGCGGCGGCGGGAGGATTCCGGGTAAGCGCCGAACAGAAAAATGGAAGAATTCTGTTCGTGTCGCTAGAAAGCCGGTTGGGCGGGCCGTGTCGCATCCGCCATCCCTGGCCGGCTCAAGGCCTGCCGGTCTGCCTTGATGTGACACCCGGCAGCTCGAATCAGTCAGTGAAATTGTCGGAGGAGGTAGTCGGCGCAGAACGGATTCTTCTTTGGGAGACGGTTGCCAGCCGCCGCTACTTGCTGGTGCGAACCGAGACAGATCTCCAAAGCTGGAAGGCAATCAAGGAAACGCCGGAGCGCCGACTTACTCCCCGCACACTCAAGCAAGCCAAGCTCGGTCGCGAGCGGCTCTTTTGAGATAAGCGAGTCTGAGCAGGGTGCGGCACCGCAAAGCTGTCTCTTAAGCCTGTTGGATTTCGTCTTGCCCAGGGTAACAGGCGTGAGATTCGGGTCTGACATGTCGTGATTTGAGTAAGTATCTCCCGGCAGAGCCGGGGGGCCTCCCAACGGACTAGGAACAAGATGGACTCCTTAGTTAAGCCCGGCGACACTGCGGCTGACGGCACTCAGGCTCATGCCGCAACGCCGTGCCAGCAGTCGGGCGCTCCAGTGCGTCGCGTTAGACGGCATCGATTCCTGCGTCACGGTCAATACCTGTTCTACCTGCGCATCGCTGATGCGGCGCGGCGCTTGAGGGCGGGGAAAGAGCCTGCTCGCAAAAAGGGCGAGCTGCGGGAAGCCGCGGATAACATCATGTGGAGATGAATGTGAATAGCAACCAGTTCCTGCGGTGTTGGGTTCTCATGGCGGTTGTGCTGATTTCACCCCATATAGGATGGGGCCAGGCGGGGACTGCGGATCACAGGGCCATTCTCCTTTGGCCCGATGGGGCCCCCGGTGCAGTGGGCAACGAAGATGCGGACCGGCCGTCGATCGAGCCTTACGCCCTCCCTTACAGCAAGCAGCCTCGCGGCGCCGTGGTGATCTGTCCGGGAGGAGGCTACAGCGGGCTGGCCATGGATTACGAAGGACGCGAGGTGGCGCAATGGCTGAACTTGCTGGGGTTGGATGGCTTCGTCCTCAAGTACCGCTTGGGGCCCCGTTACCACCACCCTGCCATGCTGCGGGACGCGCAACGCGCGTTGCGCTATGTGCGCTCGCATGCTGCGGAATTCGGGATCGCACCGAATCGCATCGGAATTTGGGGTTTTTCCGCGGGCGGACACCTGGCTTCCACGGCGGCAACGCACTTTGATTATGGAAACGCCGGCTCCCCCGATCCCGTCGAACGCGCGAGTTCGCAGCCGGATTTTGCGATCCTCGCTTATGCGGTAATCACCTGCACCGAATGGTTCCGGGAAATAGGTTCCTGCGAAAATCTGCTGGGCAGTAATCCCGATCCCCGCCTTGCGGAGTATCTCTCCAACGAGAAGCAGGTCTCGTCCGAAACACCGCCGACGTTTCTATTTCACACCGATGAAGACAAGGTCGTCCCGGCAGAAAACAGCATCGCATTTTATGCCGCTCTCAGAAGGGCGCGTGTGTCGGCGGAACTCCACATTTACGAGCATGGCGCGCACGGAGCAGGATTGGGAAAGAAAGACCCCGTCCTGGCAAGCTGGCCGCAGCGCCTAGCCGATTGGTTTCGCATCCGGGGGATCCTGCCGCCTGAAATGATTCCTGGAGGCGCGCCGGAGCCTCATTAGTTAGAATTCTACCGGTGCTGCCGTAGCGCTGGCCTGCAGGTAGTGTAACGGGGCTTGTTGCTCAAGGGGGATTCGTCGTCGATACTGAATGGCACGCGGGACGCATAGAACGGGTCAAGATCCATTCACGCCAGGGAAACCGAGCCGCATCAAGGTAAATGTCCCGGGTGCAAAAATCCGGTTGAGCCAAGCGGGGCGTCCAGTGTCCTTTAACCGGCTCCCATGAGAAGTGATCGAGTTCCTGTCCGTGGCGAATTGCTAATTTGCCCGGAATTCCGCGAGTTTTCAGTTTCTCGCTACGATAAGGAGATGCGCGATCTCGTGACCCTTTTCGTCCATCTCTTCACGACCGTCGCCCGACTTGCAAGTCCCGGCGGCGTCCGTTCCGTAGTGGCCGAGTCCGTCCTCGTCAAACATCAACTGCTGATCCTCAATCGCTCGCGCCAGCGCGCTCCCAATCTTCGCCTATCGGATCGCATCGTCGCCGGTTGGTGCACTCTGTTGATGCGGCCGTCCCGGCTGCTCCGTTCGGCCATCGTTCTGAAGCCGTCGACCCTTCTGTACCTTCACCATATCCTGACCAAGCGCAAGTACCGCCTGCTTTTCTCCCCGAAAGGCAAGCGCAAGCCCGGCCCCAAGGGCCCCTCCAAAGAACTTATTGATGCGATCGTCGCCACCAAGCAACGCAATCCCTCCTGGGGCTGCCCGCGAATCGCTCAGCAAATTGCTTTGGCGTTCGGCGTCCCCGTCGATAAAGACGTCGTTCGGCGCGTCCTGGCCACGCATTACCAACCCAAGCCGGACGCCGGCGGTCCGTCCTGGCTGACTTTCCTCGGTCACATCAAGGACAGTCTCTGGAGCGCGGACCTCTTTCGCTGCGAGTCAGCAGCGTTGCGGACTCACTGGATACTGGTCGTCATGGATCAGTACACTCGTCGGATCATCGGGTTTGGCCTGCATGCCGGCGCGGTCGACGGTATCGCCTTTTGCCGAATGTTCAACCACGCCATTCGAGGCCACCGCTCAATCCCGAAATACCTCAGTTCCGACAACGATCCGCTTTATCGTTTTCATCAATGGCAAGCCAACCTGCGAATCCTGGATGTGGCCGAAATCAAGACCGTGCCCTACGTTCCCTTGTCCCATCCATTTGTGGAGCGCTTGATCGGCACCCTCCGCCGAGAGTGCTTGGATCGTATGCTGTTCTGGACAACCGCCGATCTCGAAAGCAAGCTGCTCGATTTCCAAACCTATTTTAACCATCATCGCACGCATAGCGCACGGGCGGGGCGACCACCAGACGACGCACTGCCTCGGCCGGTCGCGAACCTCCAATCTTATCGATGGGAATCTCACTGCCGAGGACTGTATCAAACACCGATAGCTGCTTGATCCCCTACAGAATCTGGTCGCTGTTGTATGCCCGTGAACTTGGCACAGCTAGACTTCCTGATTCCGTCCTTGGATCAGCGAAGCTCGTTCGCCGATTGGCCCGTGTCGCCGCGATGCATTCCTGTGATTCGAGGTTTCTCAGTTTCCGCCATCGGCTCTAAAATCGGCTTCAATATCAATTCGCCAGCGACAGGGTACCTACGCGGACTGCACCTCTCGCAGCTTCCGTGCTGCATCCCGGATGATGCGGGCGCGAATGCGCATCGCCCCGGCGCTCTGAGAGTACCGCTACAGCAAGCTATACGACTACGTCTAAAGGACTTTCTTAGGGACGGCTGAGTCGAATTTCTTCCTCCGCGGGAATTGCCGGATTTCGCAGGCCAGTCATGGTCGGAAATCAGGCATACGGGCCGTTATCCAGCGTGAGCAGATCTGACCGCGGCTGTTGACTCCCTTACGATGAGGACAGGTTTGATTTTGTGGTGAACAGGCTGGAAGGTTTCCTTTCTGAGAGAAGCGCTGACTGCCTTTAAGAGAGCTGCAACCCCGATAGACCCCAGACTCTCCAAGGGCTGCTGGATTGTCGTCAAGGAAGGATTATAAAAGGCTGCCGTGGCAACATCGTCGAAACCGACGATCGAGCAATCGGAGGGGACCATCCGGCCTTCGCGAGCCAAGGCGCGGATGGCGCCGAAGGCTGTCATGTCATCAAAGGCCATAAGTGCTGTGAACGGGCAATTGCGGCGAAGGAGATCCAGGGTGGCTGCGTAACCGGCCTCGTGGCTTGAGGCCGGGTCCCCCAGTTCGACCACTAGTTTTGGATCGATTCTGTGACCCACCTCCTGTGCGAATTCCAGTATGCCACGCCATCGCTTGCTGGTATCGATAACCTTTCTTGGTCCCTTGATAAAGGCTATTTTGCGATGCCCCAGGCCGTATAAGTGCTGCATTCCGGACCGTGTCCCGGATTCGTTATCGATCACGACGAGGCTCATAGACTTCTGCCCGCACTCCCGGCCAATTACTACTGTCGGTATCTTGCGTGCCGGGAACACGTTCAGAAGATTGGGCCTGAGATACAATGAGTTAGCGATAGCGATCAGCCCTTCTACGCGTCGCTCGATCAGCATATTGACGCTACGTTCGAAACGGACCTCATTGTTCTGGACGTCCGTCAGGATCGGAAGATATCCCGAATCGTATAGAGCGTTTTCTATTCCTGTGAAAATCTGTGTGCAGTATGGGTCCCTAATATCGGAGACCATTACTCCGACCGTGTGACTGCGGTTGGTCACTAAAGATCGCGCGAATGTATTCGGATGGTAACCGAGCGTACGGGCGGTTTCTTTGATCCGGCTCTTCGTACGTTCGGCGATGGTGCGGGCGAGTGGACGGTCGTTCAACACGATGGAGACCGTGGTAATCGAACATCCACTCTGCTGGGCGACATCGGTTATTGTAACCATTGGTTTTTCTCAGTAATTGCACGCAGACACAAAGGCAGGTGGTCCGCGATCGCAGCGCTGAAATGATTGTGGTTGAACATCAGGAATGCAGTATAGCTCATCTAAGTCTTTCACATCCTGGGAATCTGCGTCACTCGGAAGTCGAGGAACCCATTCTCCCCACGAAAAGCCTAAGCGAACGCGCCCTGGCACGCAATACGCAACGCAGCGACCCCGATGCGTTGGCTTTACTCATCCCCTTCATCGCGGGCAAAGTCCATAAACCGAGTGATCAACTCGGCCTCGATCACGTTAGCGCCGAACGCGCGCGACAGTTCCTTCAAAGCTTGGAGCAGACGCGCGGCTGTAGAGTGGCGACGCGCGACCAAAGACCGGCGGTGATCTATGGGCTGGCCCATTTCATCTGCCACCATGAGCCCAACAGCTCTCTGCTCGGCTGGTTGCTGGCCGCCCTGGCCTTGACCATCGAGCGCCTCTACCGCCTTCGCCACCTCCCCCGCGGCACCCATCCGATTCGCCCCGCCATTACCCTCTGACAACTCCTCTGGTTCTGCTTATCCCGCCCGGTCGCCGACGACACCTGGGTTCCGCCCCGAAGCTGCGCCCCGAACCCGGCGGATCTCGGGCGGGCTCGCTTCCACACACCCTACTCATCTCAGAGAAATCCATTAATGTAAAGATAATACTCACGAAAGAACTTTTTGCACTTGAGATTTCCCTCGAGATTTCCCTTGACAGAGAATCGCAGATGTGCCAGGTTAAAACGGTTTAGTAAGTGGTGTTGCGCAGGGTCTCCGCTCATATTTCGGAGGGCGGTGCCGATGAAGAAAGGATTTTGTTTGTACTTCTTGGTACTTCCGTGTCGGAACTAGCTCCGGCGGTTTACTGAATGCTTTCGTCAGGAGGCGCCCCCGTGTACAAACGAATACTAACGTTCGTTCTCGTCCCGACTTTCGCAGCGATTACTTTCGCTCAGCAGCTAAATACCGCAGCCATATTTGGCACGGTAACCGATCCGCAAGGATCCGCGATTCCGGGCGCGCTCGTGACTTTGACGCAGGTCGCCACGGGTCAAGTCCGCTCGGTGAACAGCACCCAATCCGGCGAGTACCTATTTAGTCTTCTTCCAGTAGGAACGTACAGATTGGCAGTAGAAAAGCAAGGTTTCCAAGGTTATCGCCAAAGCGGCATACTGGCCCATGCGAACGATAATATCAAAGTCGATGTCGCCCTTAAGGTCGGAAGCACGAAGACCATTGTCTCAGTCAGCGGGGCGGCATCTCAGGTCGAAACGCGTTCCATGACTCTCAAGGAGACGATGAATTCGCAAAGCATCCAGGATCTCCCGCTCAATGGTCGTAATCCCGGCGACCTAGCCCTCAACACAGCCGGCGTTGTGTCCGGCGAAGGCGGTGTCTCCGGAAACACGGGGGAGGGGGCAACCATCCGCGGGGAAAAAACGTTCTCCATTAACGGTTCCCGTCAGAACAATACCCAGTTTACGCTCGACGGTGGAATCAACACCGACAATTTGTACGGCTATGGAATGCCATTTCCGTTTCCTGACGCTGTGCAGGAGTTCTCGGTTGAGAGCAGCAACATGAGCCTGCAACAGAGCAGCGCTTCCTCAGGCTCCATTAACATCGTTACCAAGTCGGGAACAAATGAGGTCCATGGTGACGTATTCTGGTATGTTCGAAATACTGCCTTCGACGGGCGCAGCTTCTTCTCTGATAAGCCGGACGTGTTGAAACAGAACCAAGAGGGCTTCACGCTGGGCTTCCCGATAAAAAAGAACAAGCTCTTCCTGTTCGGAGGGGTACAGCCTACTCAAATCCGCACCGCATCGGGCGCTTCCCGAGCCCTCACCCTGAGCGCGGCGGAGCAGACGGGGGACTTTTCTGCCGATGCACCGATTACGGACCCGCTGACCGGCCAGCCATTTTCGGAAAACAAAATCCCGCCCTCACGCCTCTCCCAAGCTGCATTGAACCTTCTTAGCCACACCCCGCTTCCCGGACCAGACGGCTTCGCGCATTTTACGTACCGCCTACCCGAAAACGACCTCCAGTATATCGGCAGAGCCGATTACATAATCAGTGATAAGAACAGGCTGACGTTCCGGTATTTCGAAAACGACCAGAACGTGGAATATGATTCACCTCCCGACGATATTTTTGCCGCCCAGGCAAACCTCCATAATTGGTCTCAGAGCGGCACGCTGGCGGATACCTACATTGTGCATCCGAATCTGATGGTTCATACGCAGTTTACGGGACTTCACCTGGTGGGGAACGACGCAAGCAATTTGAAGCTGACGATGGCAGATCTAGGGGTAAAAGTCTACGCACCCTCCAACGATATCACCGTGGCCCTGATCAGTAGCGGTATAGGCTACGGCACACCCGCTGCCCTGCACTTCGCCCGAGCAACCGAGGAGCTTCTCCACGACTGGACATGGATGAAAGGTAGCCATACAGTCACATGGGGTGGGCGATTGGCCTGGGAACAGTACAACGAAAACACAGTTTTTCTTTCTTCCGGAGCGTATGATTTCGACGGCCACGTCACGGGCCTTGACCGGGCGGACTTCATGCTAGGGCAGATGTCATTCTTTGAGCAGATTAACGGCGAACTGGAGAATCGCCGCCAGCCAGAGGAGGGGGTTTATTTTGGGGATGTCTGGCGTGCGACGCGGCGGCTCACCCTCAGCGCGGGGATACGTTGGGAACCTTACACGTTTTTCACCGACACTAAGAACCGGAATCAGACGTTTTACCCAGGGAATTACTATAAAGGGGTCAAAAGCACAGTGTTCCTGAATGCTCCTCCTGGACTGCTTTATTATGGCGACGTGGATCCTTCGGGCAGAAAGCTCCCCCGGGGTGTAACTCGATCAACTCCATGGAACTTCGGTCCGCGGATCGGAATAGCCTGGGATCCATTCGGTAATGGTAAGACAAGCCTGCGCGCTGCCTATGGAATTTACTATGGGGCACCACAACTGAATCAGTTAAACAATGCTAACGATGTGGCCCCCTTCAGCTATCAAGTGAGCTTCGATAATGGCTTGTTTGATGACCCCTACGCGGGCCGGGAGAGCCTTGACCAGTTTCCAGTAAAAAACTTTTCCTCCACTGCTCCTTTTCAAAGCCCCTTGTATACCATCGTCAACGACAACTACTGGCCTGTGCCCTACAGTCAGAATTGGAGCTTCACTGTTGAGCGCCAAGTAGCGGCCAACACAATGGTGAGCTTGGCTTACATCGCCACGAAGGGCACGCACCTTTATGGAGACTACGATGAAAACGCGCCCATTTACGATCACAACCTCACGCTAGATCAGAACCTTGCTAATATCAACAGTCGTCGTCCTTTTCAGGGCTACCAGGGCATCGTCCGGGGAATGAATGGGTTAAACTCCACTTACAATTCTTTGCAGATCTCGGTGGATAAACGACTCAGCCACGGGCTCACGGGTCTTGCCTCTTACACGTGGTCGAAAAGTCTGGATTATATATCTCTAAATACCTACGTGAGCGTTATACTGGTACAGAATCCGTTCAATTTCTTCTTCCGGCGAGGTCCTTCGGATCAAAATGTGCCGCAGCGATTCGTGGCTTCCTTCGTATGGGATTTGCCGAACGTACCCCAACAAACACCCAAAGTCGCCAAGACAGTGCTGCGAAATTGGAGATTTAGCGGCATGGTGACCCTCCAATCAGGGCTGCCGTTCACGGTCCCGTCAGGCATAAATTCGCCGGCTATCGGTACTTCCACTCTTGGTGCCCCTGGCT
The DNA here is from genome assembly GCA_020072925.1 of Terriglobia bacterium. Taxonomy (GTDB): domain Bacteria; phylum Acidobacteriota; class Terriglobia; order UBA7540; family UBA7540; genus JAIQGA01. The sequence goes on from JAIQGA010000035.1 coordinate 37,287, forward strand.
CGACAGTTGCGTACGCTGATTTGATCGGCGCGGGTAATCCGGTGCTGCATGCAAGCAGCAGGGGGGCCGAAGTCGCCGAATATTTTGATATCACGCGATTCGCGGAGCCGGCTCCTGGCACTTACGGGACGGTTGGCAGAAATGCCTTGCGGGGCCCAGGTTATGCCAACATGGATGCTTCATTGGTCAGGGGTTTTCCGCTGCGCTTCCTGGGAGAGGCCGGAAGGTTCGAGCTACGGCTCGACGCCTTCAATCTGTTCAACCGTCCTAACTTTGGCCAACCCGACACGGGCTTGACGAGTTCCACCTTTGGCCAATTGACATATACGATCGGGAATGCGCGCCTGTTGCAGGTTGCAGCCAAAATTGTTTTCTGACGCACTCAACGATCGTTGCTCGCGACGACGCGCGGTGTGGCGAGCCATGGCCGGCGTGGCAGCCTTGCAGCGCGTAATCCGGCAAACTGCCTGGGCAAATCCGGAGGGAGAGATCGAAAGTTTCGATCTCTCCTTGCTGGATGAACAGATTACCCCCAACGATCTGTTCTTTATTCGCAGCCACTTTTCGCCTCCGGCATCTACCGATACTTGGACCATATCCATTAGCGGCGAGGTATCGCGGCCGTATCAGGTATCCGTCAAAGACCTGCCGAACTTTGCACAAATTACTGTTGGGGCGACGATGGAATGCGACGAAAACCCTGTGGGAGGTGGTCTGGTCAGTACCGCTGAATGGAGGGGGGCATCACTGGCGGCATTAATCGAAGCAGCGAAACCTTTGCCATCGGCTCAATTCGTCCGGCTGTGGGGTGCGGATCACAATTACGCCCAAAGCCTGCCTCTGTTGAAGGCGACTAGTGCTGACACGCTATTAGCCTACCGCATGAATGGGGATGCACTTCCTCAAGCACATGGGGGGCCAGTAAGAGCGATTGTCCCCGGATGGTATGGGATGTACTCGGTCAAGTGGCTTAGCAGATTGGAAATGCTGGCGGAGGACCGCGACGGAAACCACCTTCGTCAAATTCGGGGTGGGCGAACGGAGCCCATCCGCAGCATGGAGGTTAAGTCCGCGTTCGCTCGTCCCCTCGATGGCGCGATCCTCTCCGGTTGGAGCTTTATTGTGAGAGGAGCCGCCTGGGCTGGTGAGAAGAGTATCTCGAAAGTCGAGTTGAGTACGGATGGAGGAAGGTCCTGGAAGGCGGCGCAACTGCTGGATCGCTCACAGCGTTACATGTGGGTACGATGGCAATCGGCATGGAAGATTGCAAGTCCCGGTCCTCACGAATTGGTTGTGCAAGCTACCGATGCGGAGGGCAATTCTCAACCTGCGGTACGAAATCCGGAGCGGCTGGACGGCTATGAACGCAATGAATGCCAGAGAGTGCGGGTCCAAGTGATATGGGCAAAATAGCCGGAATCCCCCTACTTCTTCTCGCCATCGGGCTTGGGTTTGGCCAAGACCTCACACATCAGGCAGAAAGCGCGTTCCGTTCCGGTGATTTCGATCGGGCGGTGGCTCTTGCTAGGAAAGCACAGGCTGAGGACCCAAGTTCCACGCAAGCTTATCTTATCCTTGGTATCGTGGCGGCCCGGCGTAACCAGTGGGACGCTGCTACGCGGAGCTTCAAGGCCCTAATCCAACTTGTGCCTTCTGATCCGCAGGCCTACTTTTACTTGGGGCAAGCCTGCCTTTATCAACAGAAATGGGATCAGGCGGTCACTTATTTTTCGCTGGCGCGCGACCACAACTACCCGGACCTTGACCGGCTGGGCATCGAACTTGCCATGGCCCAGGAACAAGCTGGACATTCCAAGGAGGCGCTCGAAACCTTGAGGAGGGTGCAGCCGCCAGCGGCTGGGCCCTTGGCTGCTCAGTATCATGCCGTGACCGCGTTTGCTGCTGCCAAGCTGAACATGCAGGAGGAAGCCGCCTCCGCCTTGGCGCGAGCGCGCGAAATCGATCCAGCCAACCCTGAGTACGCGGAGTTTATGATCTCCGCCTTGCTGAACGTGAATCAGACTCGACAAGCGCGGGAGGAGGCCATCGAAGCGCAGAAACGGTGGCCTGATGAGCCGGAAATCCAATATCTGTTCGGATTGGCGGATTACTTTGCTACTAGCGGCCAGCTGATTCAAGTGGCGCTTCGGAATCTTTCGGAAGCGCAGCCTGAAAGTTACCTGCTGCCGTCCTTGAAGGGACTTTTTTATTTGCGGCATAACGAGTTGGATAAATCGGCCCAGGCGTTCGTCGAAGCAGCACGACGGGGCGTTCCAGATTCTCATCTACTCCTTGGGTTGGTTTACAGGGAGCGTGGCAATCTGGACGCGGCGGAGCGCGAATTGCGTGAAGCTGAGCAGATGACACCTCAGAACGGCCAGGCGCACTTCGAGCTCGGAAAAGTTCTAGAGGCGCAGGGCAAGCCACGCGATGCCGCCGCGCATTTTGAAACAGCCTTACAGTACATGCCGCAGGATCCCGCTGCACATTATCGACTTGCACTTTTGTATGCCCGACTTGGTGACAAAGAGAAGTCGCAGGAGCATATGAGGCAGTACAGGGAACTCACGAAGAATATCCCGAGCGCATCCAATACGGTTGATATGCAACCAAAGTGATCATCAGGAAGAGAGCCGAAATGGCTAGTTTGGTTCCTTAGCCGCGCGGTGTGGACCTCCGAAGCAGGCTTATCCCGTTCAAACTGGCACAAATACAGATGACTATGATGCCGCCAATGCTGTGCGGGAATGAATTCTGACGCATAATCCGGGCCGATATGCGCAATCAAATCTCCCTTTTTGTTCTTCTCGGACTGTTCACCTCCATGACTATGGCGCAAATAGCGACTTCGGGCGATCCTGTAGCCGCGAGATGGAGCGGGACTTTGCGCGATTCGAAGGGCAATGCCGTTGTGAATGCCACGGTCGAGTTGCATGAAGTCCAATCCAAGAAAACTCTGAATTGCCTCACGGATGCTCGCGGCGCATTCACGTTCTTGGATCTCCCCAGCGGTGAATACACGGTGTCGGTTCATTGGAAGGGCCAAACCTCGGCTGCGAGGGAGACTTTCAAAGTTGCTCCTGGTCGAGTCCTCGACAGCAGGTTCGAACTTGGTGCGGGGGGCGTCGAGATCATCTCTCCCCGAGAGGCAGAAGAGACCGGCAGTCAAGCGAGTGGCGGAGAAGTGCTGTCCAGCCAGGAGGTCGCCGATTTGCCGCTCAACAAGCGCGACTTCAGTCAACTGCTTCTGCTCGCCGCCGGCACCATGACCGACACCAACGGCGCCGCCAATTTTACCCAGCAGTTTGCCGTGAATGGCCAGCGCGGTTCGACTACAGTTTTTGCCACGGACGCCATCGATACGACGGACCCGGAGATGGGCGGGGCGACCTTCTCGAACTTCAACGTGGACGCGATTCAGGAAGTCAAGTCGAGTTCCGGTGTCATGCCGGCAGAGATCGGCCACGGCGCCGCCGGCTTCACTAATGTGATCACCAAATCCGGCAGCGACCAGGTTCATGGCTCGGTATTTGAATTCGCGCGCAACGCTGCGTTCGATGCACGCAACTTCTTTGACCGCCGGAATAGCGCGAATCCGTGGCGAATCCCACCTTTCGTGCGCAATGAATTTGGACTCACGAACGGCGGGCCCCTGATTCTTCCCGGAATTTATGACGGCCGGCGCCGGACGTACTACTTTGGTCAATACCAGGGCTTCCGCCAGGTTCTGGGAACCACGCAAGTCCTATCGGTTCCGACTGCCAAAGAACGCCAGGGCTTGGACACGACGGCTTTTGCCGGTGATACCTTGAGAGTTCCGGTAAACCCTCAGATCGTTTCCGTATTAGCGGGTTACCCCTTGCCGAACGACCCTGTGGGAGCGTATGGCGCCCGCACTTACGCAACTTCCGAAAAAGTCTCAACCAATACCGACCAATTCTCGGTGCGCATCGATCATCGTATATCTGACCGGGCCACGTTCTTCGCCCGGTTCAATTTCAGCAACGTTACGGGGCCACTCACGAACCCCGACCAGACGGCCATTGATCCAAGTTTCGCCATTCGTTTCCTAGACCACCAGCGGAATGCGGGAATGACCTACACTCGCACATCTTCACCAAACTTCAGTTGGGAGTCTTCTTTGGGATTCATTCGGGCCACTCCGTTTTTCCCCTCGATCAACAAAACCCAGCCGGCCCTTGAGTTCGGCGACGGCCTCTATGAACCTTTGAACTCCGCGGACGGTTCGGTGATCGGCGCCTTCGGGAATCTCTTCCAGGCAAGGCAGAACTTCACTTATGTTCACGGAACCCACACGCTTAAATGGGGCTGGGAATTTCGCCAGAACCGCGATGCCACCGTCTTCGGCGTGAATCCGAACGGTCTCTATACATTTGGTGGCGGCCCGGCCTACGCGCAAGTAGCGATTCCATCCGCAAGCGGATCGCACGACGTCCACATCGGCGATTTGCTTCCCGATGCTCTGACGGGTTTGCTCACGGCCACGCCCTTCTCCTACACGATCTCGGTAACCTCGCCACAGACAGCTACGGGGAATCGCTTCAACGAGGACGCACTCCACCGCCAGGCCTACAATTTCTATTTTCAGGACACATGGAAGGTAACGCCCCGTCTCCAGGTGCACTACGGTTTGCGGTATGAATACAACTCACGATTTAATGAGCCCAAGGACCGGTCGTCGGGGGCAGTCTTCCTGGGCCCGGGTGGGGGACGGGCCCGCTACTGGGATCCGGGTGCCTATCAGCAGTTCGTGGTCAGACTGGAGCCACCCTACCAGAACGATTGGCGAGGGTGGGGACCGCGGCTGTCAGTGGAGATGCGGCAGAGGGAACACACCCTCTGGCGTGCCGGCGCCGCCATCACCACGCGCCTGCCCAACCTTTTTCAGGAAGACTTCGAAACCGGCGGCGCCCCCTTCACGCTGCAGCCTTCCCTTACCGCCAAGCCGGGAGTCACCGTTCCTTTTGAAAACGCGGTGACCCATTTCAACCTGCCGGTGCCTTACACCCTCTCGGGACAACTGGTTTTTCCGACCGGCCGCACCACGGACGTTTCGCCCAATACGGTGATGGACGTCCAGCGTTATGAGAGCGACCTGGCGACTGCGACACCCGGCCACCAGATCCAGCCCATCTCCATCACCGGAATGATGCCCGACTTTGCCAATGGTTACATCCAAAGCTACACGGCAGGAGTGGACCAGGATTTGGGCGACGTCAAGTTGAGTGCTTCCTATGTGGCCACCATGGGCGTGCGATTGCCCAGCGTGGTTTATCCCAACGGTTATACGGGCGCAGACGCGGCGTTCGCACCCTTTACGAATTTCGACTCCGCCGGGCACATCTTGGGAGGATTTGGCCCGGAAGCTCTAATGAGCAGCCGGTCGCACTCCACGTATCATGCCCTGCAGGTGGGCGTGGAAAAGACCTCCGCCCGGCTCGGTTTGGGATTTCAGGCGAGTTATACCCTGAGTAAATCGCTCGACGACACGAGCGCCACCTTGGGAGGTTTCCTCGGCTCCTCGGGGACGGTGCTGCAAACGAGTCCCCAAAACCCCTGGAACCCCGGGGCGGAGAAAGGTCCCTCTACCTTCGACACGGCCCACGTTTTGACCCTCAGCTTGATTCAGGACCTGCCCTTCGAC
>JAIQGA010000359.1 GCA_020072925.1 Terriglobia bacterium
AGGAAAGTGGTCTTCCCGGCGCCGGTCCCGCCGGAGATTACCATGCTGAGGCGCGCTTTCACCGCCCCTTTGAGAATCTCGAGCATGGGCTGTGTCATCGTCCGGTTGACAAGCAGATCGTCCGCGGTCAGGGGGACATGTCCGAAGCGTCGGATAGAAAGGATGGGCCCGTCGATCGCCAAAGGCGGGATGATAACATTGACTCTTGACCCGTCGATAAGTCGCGCGTCCACCATGGGCGAAGACTCGTCGACCCTGCGGCCCACCGCAGCGACAATCTTATCAATAATGTGCATCAGGTGAGCATCATCCTTAAACATCACGCCGGTCTCTTCCAGGATTCCCGCGCGTTCGACGTAGACCTGTTTGTGCGTGTTAACGAGGATGTCGTTGATAGTCGGATCTTGCAGGAGGGGCTCTAGGGGGCCCAACCCGAAGACTTCGTCGAGGACCTCACGCGACAACCGCTCGCGCTCAGGCGCACTCATCGGTGTGTCAAGACCCGAGACGAGTTCTTGAATAACTGCAAAGACCTGGCCGCGCACGCGACCGTCGCGCATGGAGGCAATCCGCTCCAAATCAACTTTATTGAGGAGATCCCGATGCACTGTGGACTTCAGTTCCTGATACGCTTTGAAAGGAATACCTGTTTTCTTCTTCTCCTCGAGTCCTGGGGATGTTCCTGTTCCAGCCTTATTTGTGAATAGTCCCATGGCGTTTGACTCTCCCAACTCTCAGCAAGACCCTCTTCTGGAAGTCAGAAGCCAGTTCTTAGCCCCCAAACAAACCCAGAAAAGTCTTGCCAGATTTTTTCCTCTCGCGCTCGTCGGGCGGCTTGGTGCCCAGAGTCTTTGCCCAAGACAAAATGCTGCGTGCAACCTCAGAGCTCGACAGCTGGGCCGACGGATCCCCAGCATTGATCGTCTGAATCACTTGCTGGTACTGGTTAGGGACTTTCCAGAAGATTTTCTTGCGAATAACCTTTTCAATCTGGCTGTCCGTGATCGCACTGTTCTTCGACTGATGACGGTTCAACACCACATCTACTCTGTCCTGGGAGACCTCATGGTGGGTGAAAAAGTCCAAAAGACGCGCCACGTTCCGCAAGGCCGGCACCTCTGGAACGGTGACGACGTAAATATGATCGGCGCGAGGGAACACCTCGAGGTTTTGATCTGTCAGGCCCGGCGTACAATCGATCAACACAAACTCATACTTGCTTCGGATGAAGTCGATCGCCTGGCCAATCGATTCCGTCGAGATGCGCCGTATCGGCTCACTGAAGTCTGGCCCCGGCAGCAAGTCCAGCCCGCTGGGGTGGTGCAAGACGTAACTTTGCAGGAAATCCGAATCCAGCCGATCTATGCTCTCAACCAGCTCATAAAAGTGATACTGATATTTGGTCACGCCGAGGAAGAGTGCATCCTCCCCACAGCTCGGATGAAGATCAATTAGAATGGTCCTGCGCGAACAGGATTTTGCCAGGAGCGCCGCAAGGTGCGTGGCAATGGTGGTCGCCCCCGACCCGCCCTTGGCCGCGAGGAAAGCCACGACTTGGCCGAGGGATTGTTCACGTTTTTCGCGCCTACGTGCACCGACCCTGGCCATAGCTTCCAACAACTGCTCCCGATCAATGGGTTTAACAACGTATTCGCTGCACCCACATCGCATGGCTTCGATAATCAGGGAGGGCTGGGAGTGCGACGAGACCGCGAACAGGGCCGTATGCGGCAACCGCTCGTGAATCCGTTCAGCAGTGACGATGGCGTTTGGGCGGTCCCGGTCGAAATCGATCATGCAGATGTCGGGCCCCGGCGGCCGCGTCCATGTGAGGCTGGCATCTTCCTCAGTAAGATAGGTATTGACCTCAGCTTGCAGCCGAAGGAACGGAGTCTCTCTTACAAACTGCCTCAGCTCTAATCCAGCTTCGGTATCCAAACAGATGGCAACGAGGGAGAGCCGCTCTCCCGTGGCACCCCCACCGGATGAAGATCCCCCGTTCTCTTTTGTGTTTGTTGTCATGGCTTTGATGTCGGCGCAATCTGCTGAGCCGGTTTCTCAATTTCTTTGTGGCCGCCGGGTAGATCCCGGTCGTAAGCCGGACCCTGCAAGAAGGGGATTGGCGATTTCTGCTCCACTGTCATCTGTTTGCCCGTGTTCACAGGATCGGTAATGTGGGGGGTGACTAGTACCAGGAGCTCTGTTCGGTTCCGGTTAATCGTCCTCGACCGAAATAGCTGTCCTAAAATAGGTATGTCACCAATCCCCGGGATCTTGTTCAGCTGGGCTTGCACTCTCTGGTCCAACAGCCCCGCAATTCCGAAAGACTGTCCGTCCCGCAGTTCGACTTCTGTTTCTGCCCGCCGTGTTGAAATGGCCGGAACGGTAAAGCCCGATATGGTCACAGCGTTGCTAAAGTCGAGAGTACTGACCTCCGGCGCAACTTGCAGGCGAATGACGTCGTTCGGCCCGATGTGACCTGTAAAATCCAAGCGGACACCGAACGGCCGAAACTGGATCGTGACGACACCAATGCTTTGTCCCCCTTGGACCACCGGAAATGGAAACTCGCCGCCCGCCAGGAAACTCGCTTTCTTGCCGTCCAGCGCCAGGAGGTTCGGTTGGGCGAGAATCTGCAGCACATTCTTTTGCTGCAGGTCCCTGAGCGTTGCTCCCAGGTGAATGTCAGGGCGAAACAAAAAGATGTTCAGGAGATCGGTCAACCCAAAACTCGATGCCGTCGACCTGCCATTTGGCGCCGGCTGCGCAAGCGTGTCAGTGAGCTGAAGAGGTCCTCCCCCAGCACCTGAAGGGGGGCCGAATTGCTGCGTGGAGACTGTGCCGATGGTGTTTGTTGCTCCAGTACTGAATAGATTGAACCCGAGTTGGTCAAGCTTGGTTCGGTCAACCTCCGCGAACTTGACTTCCAGAAGGATCTGGCGTTGGGGGTGTGGAGTTAACGTCAGCGAATCCACAACGTCCTTGGAGTAGAGACCCGCCATCTTTGTCAGGTCGTCCACAGCGGCCTGGCCGTCCACGGTTCCGCTAAGGATGATCCTGCCTTCGTCCGCCTGCACCTGGATGGGTTGGGAGGGATACGCCTTCTGTATAGCGGTCCGCAGACCCGCGAGATCCAAATCGACATACACATCCAGCATGCGTGAGCCGCCTGACTCGTCCCACAGGATCAGACTGCTTTTTCCGGCAGCTTTGGCCTCCACCACCACCTGCATGGGGCTCGTGACAAGGGCCTCGATGACAGCCGGATTGCTAGCCAGTACCCGCTTCAAGCGTGACTGGAGGTTTATGACGACTGACTTGCCGGCCAGGATGTGAAGAGGCTGACCCTCCGGTGAAACTGGCGCCTCTTGCCCAACGCACTGCCCGCCAGCTAGGAGAATAATAAGAGCCCACACGAACACTATGGTTCGAGCTGCACATGATTTGTTCATTGGTGCTTGGCACCGCCCTCTTCAGGAGTCCCGTTCGAAAACTTCTGCTCGTTGCGCTCTTTGCCTTGGATGACCTCAACCACATACACTGACGGGACGGGGACTCGGTGCTCCGGCTGGACCGCTTTCGGATGGTGTCCTCGCCCTGCCGGCGCGGATGGGGGCACAGGTGGTTTAGCCGCAGCAATCAATTCACCCAGCCTTGTAGGCTTGACAGTCTGCTTTTCCTGATCGGCCCCATTGCGCAAGACAAACTGAATCGTGCTTTGGGTACTGGCCATAAGGAGTTTCTGCGAGTCTTCGGGGCTAAGGAGTAGAGTTACGACATTAACAGTCTGGGGCTTTCCCGTTGGATCCGGCTCGATTTGCGTTCCTGCGGTCAAGACTTCGACGTCCTGTAACAGAGTCTGGGTAACGGGATCAGCATTGCCCGCAACATTAAAGGTGCCGAGTGCGTCCACATGCGAGCCGGGGAAAAGGAAACCTGCCACACCGACAACTTCGTTCGAGCGGACAGAAGTCGCTCTCATTCCCGGCGGGATCTTAACTGAAAGGCCGATTCCTGAGCCGGGTATAGCCAAATCCCGAGCCATGACGGGCTCTCCTTTGCCCAACGGGTAGATCAGTGGACGGCCGGCGACATCTTCAATCTTCTTAAAGGAACCGGGCAAGGGAACGGTTGCTGGCCATTGGATAAGATTAAGATCGGTAGCCGCCAACGCCACGCCTGCGGGCACGTCTTTGGCAGCAGCGACAATTTCGACCAATTGAGGGCGGGCCACGTTCGCTCGCAACCGGCTGTACACCAAAAACGTGATGACTCCAGCCAGGGCCAGCGCGATCACTAATGCTATGCCAATTCGCTTAATGTCCGTATATCACCCCCGAAGTATTACTCGCAGTTATAAGCACATACAGTGTGCCTAGTGCAATTGCTAGTCCATAAGGTACGCGAATGGTTTCGGGCCGCTGAATGTTAATCTCTGGATGAGGACGGACACCCGACCGAAGATGAAACCATAGGAGCCTGCCAAGGTTCCCAAAAGTGGTACCGACCCGTTTGTAAAAGACCATATAAAACAGGGCAAGAACACCGCCCGCGAACGCGATAGCGATTAGTACACGATAGGTTTCGTGCAGGCCGACCCACGCGCCCACAGCGGCCATCAGCTTCACATCCCCCGCCCCCATTCCACGCACCAGGAAAAATAGGAAGAAAATTCCACCGCAAATCAGGGCCCCGGCCAGTCCCTGTCCGACACTGTGCCAGCCTCCCGTGGCGGTGCGCACCGCAAGGGCCAAGGCGAGACCTCCGTAAGTCAACCAGTTCGGGATGCGGTTCGAACGTACGTCATGTGCTGCGCCGATAATAGCGCAAATCACAGCCCCAAGCATCAATAATATTTCCACCTGGCCTTTGTACTACTCAATGCGTGCGTCACTCGCTAAAGCAAAGTGGACTGCAAAGCTACGCACTCTCTCTTGGGGCTGGGCTCGGAACTGGCGGTCCTTGTGGCTCTTTTGCGGGCGGAATCGAGCCCCTTTGGCACACCAAGCAAGTGTTGCCACCACCCATCTGCCAGACGGCCCAACCGCTGGCAAGAATCGTCTTTTCCACTCCTAGTGGGTGGCCGCTTGGCTCCAAGGACGTGCCGGTAGAGCACAACTGTTCAACCTACGCCACCACTAGATATAGGTGCCGAGCTTAACCCCAACGCCGGAAAAAGCGCTGTTGATGGCGCTTGCCAACGAGGTCATCCCTGCCGTGGCGGCGAGAGCGATAAACACGATCAGCAACACGTACTCCACCATGCCCTGGCCTTCCTCTTCGCGGTGCAACCGGGAGA
>JAIQGA010000036.1 GCA_020072925.1 Terriglobia bacterium
GGCCCGCACGCTATTCACGGCGTGGGGACTTTCGAGTTTCTTCGCCGCCATTTTCGCTGGCCGGGCAACGGCGTGCAGGAGGGGTAAGCCGTGGCGGTCGGCCGAAGACCGCTTTACGGGAACCCTTCAGGGCTGGGCCGGACCGGCCACCGACGCGATCGCCTTGGCCATCTCTTTCGGGTCAAAGCCGAAAGGTCCTGCCTTGCTCTTGAACGCTACGCCCCCGGTCCGGTCGATCACGTAGAGGCGATCGGGCCAGCCGGTGTAGGCGCGCTCAGTCGAATCCTGCATGTCGTCCACGAGCGCGGGAATCTTCAGGCCAAGCTTGACCACGCAGGTGTTGGCCGCCGCATCGCGCTGGTCGAAGGTGTGTGCGCTCGCCACCAGGACGTGCTGCTCGACATTGCTGGGCATCTGCCAGCCGTCGGTGGGATGCGCTTCCTCGATGTACACCACGTAAAACGCCACGCGGCCTTGGTACTGCGCGTAGAGTCTGTTGAGCTCGGGAACCTCCCGGCGAAAGGGCGGTCAGGTGTGGCTGCCGAAGATCAGCGCCACGGGCTTCGAACCGCGGAATGAGGACAGGCGCACCACTGCGGAACAGTTCACTGTCTTCAGAGCGAAGTCCGGCGCCATGTCGCCCACGCGGAGGCGCCCGCGCCGCGCCACCAGCCACATGGGCTCAAACGGAAACAGGTAGTAGCTCACCATCGGCAGCTTCGACATGACGTGGCCAAACACCGCCGGCGGCTGAAGCATGACCTCAAAAAGCCCCGCCGTGAGGACCAGGTATATGGCCAGCGCGGGGATGGCATATTTCAGAATGCGTCGCATGCGAAGGCGCCCTCTGCCCAAAGTTCTCCTCCGAGGATTTTGGCGGTCATCCCGAGCACGGCGAAGGCCTCAAGACCCCAGGCGAAGCGCTAAGGATGACATCGTCAATGGATTTTTCTTTGAACCCAAACCCCGATGGAATTCCTAAGTTACGACTTTGGCAGGGTACGCGTGACGTCTGGCCCGGTCAATAATTCCGCGTTACTACTCCCCTTACATAAACTGATTAGGACAAAGTCAATTTCTGGAGGGGAAAGTTATAGCCCGTACAGCGGTCCTTTCGCGGGACCGAGGCGATTGCGCCCGGAGAAGGCCCGTCACTAAGCAGGCTCGGTGAGCTTGCCGCCTCGACTTTCAAGCGCCTGCTCGGCGTCGACCGGTGGGGCAGGCAGTTTAGCGTATGCCCTTTTGAGCAGGAAGGGCGTCACCATCGTCGTGACCACGGCCATCAGGACCAGAATCGTGAACAACTGCTTTCCGATGAAACTATTCGCCAGGGCGATATTGGCAATAACCAGTTCCATGATACCTCTTCCGTTCAGGCCGATGCCAACGGCCCAGCTTTCTTCCTTCGTCAGCCGGGCGAGGCGGCCGCCCAGGTACCCGCCGAAGATCTTGCCGGCAAACGCCACGGCGAGAATTGCCGCGACCAGTTTCCAGTCTCGCAAGCTGGCGCCATCGAATTCCAGGCCAATGGCCGCAAAGAAGATGGGGCCAAGGAAGCCCATGGTGATATCGGAGGCCGTCTTCTGAACTTCCTGGAATTTCTGTTTTCCCAAAACCTCATAGCTGAGCAACATCGAGCCGAAGAAAGCCCCGACGACAAACTGCATGCCCAGAATCTCCGAAAAGGAGGCGAAGGCAATAACGAACAAGAGCACGAGAGCGAAAGCCGACTCTCTCCCTTTGAACTTTCGCAGCACCCGGTCAAACAGGTTGTGAGAATGCAGGAACAGTTGCGGGGAATACCGCCGGACGATCCGCGCAACAAAGATGATTGCGGCCATGAATCCCAAAGCCTTGAACATCGCCAACCAGATGGACAGGAAGGCCAACTCCGGCGTTCGTCCCTTTTCCTTCAAATCGAGGATGGCTCCCAGGATCAAGAGCGAAGTCACGTCGTTGAAGACCGACGCGGAAATGATCCTTTGGCCAACTTCCGTCTGGAGTTTGCCCAGATCCATTAGGATGCGGGCGCTGACGGGAAGCGCGGTGATGGCGATGCAAAGTCCGATGAAAACCGAGCGCGTGCGGTCGAGGCCAAATGCCCAGCCAACGAGAATTCCGAGAAGCATGGGGAGAACGAACCCGGCGACGCCGACCCAGGCGCCGCGCCCGCGGAAAGACTTCCACAGCTTCTCCATATCCATGTCCATCCCCACCAGAAAGACCAGGAGCAGCACACCCAGGTCGGCAACCGCTCGGATTTCCGGGGTGAAATGGACGAGTCCAAACATCGAAGGGCCCAGGATGACACCCGCGACAATCTCCCCGATCATGGCGGGATGTCCCAAATGCTCCGTGAGTTCTCCGATGGTGCGGGAGACAAGCAAAAGCAGAAGTAACGCTTCAATGAGCGGCACGCAGAGTCCTTTCAGGCCACAATCACATTAACAACTCAATTTGTTGCCTGGAAATCGTTCGACTTCACCCTCCGGACTCCTGCCGTCGATAGGCTTGAAGGATATCCGACAGGGAAATGACGCCCTCGAGTTTTCTGAAGTTTGCGCGGTTGACCACCGGCAGGAGGGGTGCGTCACCCAAGCGGCGCAGGGCTTCGTCGAGGACTTGGTCGGGATGCACGTGCGGGAGGGGCGTCGAGGGGAGAAGGCTGCTCAGAGGCGCCGCGGTGTTCCCCGCCTCCACTTGTCGCTGCAATTCCTCTTTGGTGATACTGCACCAACTTCCCTCGCCATCCTGCGCCAGCAGGACACCCTGGGGGGAGTTCGCCGCGTGTCTCAGCGCCTCAGCAATCGAGTCTCCGCCCTGGAGGATCGGTCCGGAGTAAGGGCGCAGCGCATCTTCGACGCGCGGGGTTTCTACCTCTCGCCGCTCCTCCATGGAGGGGAGATCAAGGCCATCCTGCTTTGAAAGCATGTCGAAAAGGGGCGTCGACTGATATTGGCGCGAGATGAGGTAAGCAATCATGTTGGAAATCATCGCAGGAAGGATGATGGAATAATTGCCGCTGACCTCCAGCACCATGAAAACCGAAGTCATGGGGACACGCAGGAAGCCGGCAAAGAGCGCGCCCATCCCCACCAGCGCGTATGCGCCCACGGAGCCCGTGAGCCAGGGAAAGAAGTGATGCTCGACGCCGCCCACCGCGCCGCCCATCATGGCGCCGATAAACAGGGCGGGCGCGAACATGCCGCCCGGCGTGCCGCTGACAAAGGAGAGACTGGTGGAAAGAATCTTGAAGGCGGCCAGCATTGCGAGGACCTGCCAGGCGTACTGATCGTGCATGGCTTGGTCGATGTAGATGTAGCCGGCGCCCATCACTTGGGGGAACTTCAGCCCTATGACCCCAATGAGCAGCCCCGCGACCGCCGGCTGCAAATAATGCGTCCAGCGCGGCAAGGCCTTCAGGCGCGGCCGGGCAAAGCGAATGAGATGAACAAAGACCAGAGAGGCAAGCCCGCCCACCACTCCCAGGGCCGCATACGCGAGCAACTCCGCGGGATGAACCAAGTGGTAAGGAGGTATGCTGAAGAGTGGTTGATCGCCGAGAAACCAGCGCGTAATCACCACGCTCGAAACGGCGGAAAGGATGATGGCGCCCAGAACCCCGGCGCTCCAGGTCCCAATGACTTCTTCAATCACAAATAGCACGGCCGATATGGGGGCGTTGAAGGCGGCCGCCAGGCCCGCCGCCGCACCCACGGGCGCAATCAGCCGGACCTTCTCACGCGACAGGCGCAACCTCCGGCCGAGGGCCGAGGCGATGCCGGCGCCCATCTGAAGCGAGGGGTCCTCGGGCCCCAGGGATTGCCCGCTGCCAATCGCCAAAGCGCACGTCACAAACTTGCCGATGACTGTATTAAAGGGAATAAAGCCGTCGTAGACGTAAACCGCAGCCTTAGTCTGGTTTACCCCGCTGCCGCGAACGCGCGGGAAGAGCTTGATCACCAGAAAAGCCACCACCAGACCGCCCAGCACCGGCGCCAGCAGAACTCGCAGCGCGGCAGGAGTCAGCCCGGAGCCGAGTAGCTCGAAGCGCAACCCGTCAATGGCGATGCGGAAGAGAACCACGGAAAGGCCCGAAAACAACCCGATGATGACCGCCAGGAGAAGGAAGAGTTGCTGCTCGCGGAGCGTAAAGGTCAAATGTCGCCAGTGGAGGCGCCGGAGGAGATCCGCCCAGGGCAAGTGAAATCGCGGCGCGGGGGGCGTGGACGCGGTGGGGGAAGGAGAAGCGCTCACGGGCGGCCTCCGCCTTGCGCCCGTCCCAGGAGCAGCAGGGCCAGATCCAGGCCCTGGGGCTGGCCGCATTCCTGGGCGGTCGCATTCTCGATGTCGAAGGCCAGATCCATTACTGTGGCGCGAAGGTCGGAATCCTCGCCCAGGGCTGGAATCTGTACGTCAGGTTGCACATCCATCGCCTGGGCATAAAGGCTTTGAAGACGGCGCGATTCCTGCCCGGCCTGGAGATTGATGCCCCGACTCGCAGCGCAGTTCAGCAGACGCGCCATGGCCTGCTGGAAGGCGCGGAAGGTGCGCTTGGCACGTTCCTGGCGGCTCAAGCGGGGTTCGGAGGGGTTGACACTGAGAATCAGTCGCGCAGTCCCGGCGAGAGTCTGGGCGCGAGTTGAGTGTGGGTCACCTTCGAGGGCGCGCCGCAGGTAATGGGCGGCGGCGCTGTAATTCCCCAGGTTGTAATACGCCTCCCCCGCGCTAAACAATGCGGCTTCCTGGCCAGGGTTGAGGCGCAGCGCTTCGAGGAAAAGCTTAAGCGCCTGGTCGTTCTCGCCCGACGCCAGCAACAGCGAACCAACCTGTGTCTCCAACCCCGAATCAGGAGGCAGGTCGGCCGCCAGGCCGATGAGTTCCGACTGGGCGGCAGCCTTCTGCCCACTCCTCAGCAGAAACTGCGCCAGTTCCAGGCGCGCCGCATGCCGCTGCTCGACCGGGTCCTTCTCCCATTCGCCATAGATGGCATTGTGATAATAGCGAAGCGCTTCGGGCACCGAGCTCTGGCGGACCGCCAGCCGCGCAAGCTCCAGATTGAGCACGCCGTTGCCCGGCTCCTGTTCCCAGAGAGCCAGCAGGCGGGCGTGCGCCTCCTGCAGGCGACCGGCGGCGAGCAGCGCCTTGTCCAGTTCCAACCGATACTTCGCATTGTCCCGAGAATAGGCCAGCGCGTTGCGGAAGTCCTCTACCGCCGCGCTCGCCTGGCCGGCCCGAAGCTCGGCTTCGCCGCGCGCAAACCACTGCTCGGCGATCACCTTTTCCTGGGCGTGATAGAACTTGGTGGCAAACCCTGTGGCTACGAACAGCAGGAGCAGGACCAGAAGAGTCAGCAACAGAAACGTGTCGCGCCGCAGCGACCAAAAATAGCTTGTGCGCTCGGTGCAGAGGGGGCACTCCACCTGGCCCCAAGGAATTATTTGCCCGCATTTGGGACACTGCCTTTCGGCTGTCATTCCTAATTTTAACCGCCCTAAAGGGGTACTTTGAAGCATACCCCAGGCCCGCGCTCTGTGGCCAGAAAATGTGATTCGTGACTTTCATTTTTGGCGTATTTCGGTGATGCCGGCTCAACGCGTGTCGGGATGTTTCCAAACCGCGGTCTTCTCTCACCAAGAGGTATTCACGGGTATACTGGCGAGGAAGGATAGTGACCGGTCTCACGAGATACGCATATGAATGACGAGCCTCAGGGGGCCACAGGGAAGTCCAGACGGCGAAAACACGGAATTTATGACTCCCCGACCGGCGCGAAGCTCTACAACCTCTGGGGGCGACTCACCGAATCGCGCGCGCACACACGGGCCCTCGAAGCAGCCCGGCTCGCCCCCGGCGAGTCGGTCCTGGAGGTGGCCGTGGGCACGGGCCAGCTCTTCTTCCGGCTTCGGCAGGTCGAGCGCCTGAAGCGATGTATTGGCGTGGAACTAGCGCCCGGCATGTTGGATCAGGCGCGGCGAAGGCTTGCACGCACCCCTCATCCGCAAGGCGCGCTCTGCCGGGCCGACGCCCGGCACCTGCCGTTTCCCGCCCAAACCTTCGACCTGATTCTGAATACCTACATGCTCGATTTGCTTTCCGAAGGCGAGATTCACGAAGTCCTGACCGAGTTTCGTCGGACCCTGAGGCCTGGCGGACGGTTGATTCTTCTGGTCATGGCGAAACAGAATTGGTTAGTTCAAGGAATGTGGATGTGGGCGTACGCGCACTGTCCGACCCTAGTTGGTGGTTGCAGGCCCGTTGCATTGGACGATTTCTTCGCTATGGCGGGCTGGCGAATCGAATCCCGCGAGCAAATCTCGCAGAACGGGTTCCGCTCAGAGATGGTTGTTGCCCGAATTCGATGAAGTTGCACCCGCCTGGAACCCTGCGCGAATCTCCGTGTGGCGGATCTGCCCGCCCAGATTCGCCGTCCAAGCCAGCCACCCGGCCTCCACCAACGACAGGACAAGCGCCAGAGTTACGACCCAAGCGGGAAGGGACTTTGTTCGGTAGTTGATGATCAGTCCAGTCAGGGCCAAAACCCCAAGAATGATCATTCCAATTAATGCGATCGTGGCGGCATCGTCGTGCCGTTCGATAATCTCCTTTGTGACACCTGGCAAGGATCGAACATCGTGCGCCGCCGGATCACCGGTAAGGTACGTCGGTATCGTCAGTAGCGTCAGCAACACAAAGAATTGCAGGCTGAGTACCTTGACGGCGTCGCTCTTTTTAACCATCGCCACGAAGAGCAGGAGTACGGCGAAGAGCATGCCGATCACGGGGATATGGTTCAGGAGCAAATGGATGTGCGCCCAATTCATGACGGTCACCTCCAGGAAGATAGGTCCTTCGGTCGGCTGCATGTGGCCCCTGCGCCCTGGTCTCTCAGAGCGCTCCACGAGATTACCTGACGGCGGTCAGTGCGGCAATTCAGGGATTACGCGCAACCTGGAGCACGCAACTCGCCAATTGGCGCTCATCGCGGGAGGCCCGAGGCCGGCTGCCCGGCGCCATCTACCCGGATTCCCCCAGGAATTCCCCTCAACCTGGCGGTGAACCCTCATTCTAGAAACCTGCCGAGATCACAAGAATTGACGGAACTTTTTGGGGCTTCCTCCCGTTACTCAGGTTAAGAAAGGAGTCGAACCCTTATGAGGAAAACTCTTTCGGCGCTTACGATCCTGGTGTGGCTGGCAAGTGCCACGGCCGCCCTGGCGGCGGAGCGTTGGGTGCACGTCAAGGTGAACGAGACGGGCGAAGATGGCGAGCGCGTGCGCGTGAACATCCCACTCAGCCTGGCGGAAAAAGTCCTGCCGACGATCAACGCGCACAAGGTGCACAACGGCAAGGTGCGAGTGGATGAGCACGATTTCGATGAGGTGGATCTCCGCGCGTTGCTCGACGCGGTCCGCACGGCTCAGGACAACGAGTATGTGACCGTCGAATCGAAGCACGAAAATGTGCGCGTGGCGAAGTCCGGCGGCTTCATGCTCATTAAGGTCCGCGAGACTCCGCACCCGTCCAAGAAAGAAAAGGAAACCGGAGCCGCGCCGAAGGTGCACACGGTGGACGTGAAGATTCCGTTCGCGGTGGTCAACGCGCTGCTTTCGGGCGAGAAGGACGAGCTCGACCTGGTCGCGGGGATTCGCGCGCTGGGCCAGTATGACAACCTCGAGCTGGTCACGGTCAACGACGAGGACAGCAGCGTCCGCATCTGGATCGATTCGCAGAATACTGCGGAATGAGGACTCCCATGACTCCCAAAGTGATCTTCCTGCAAGGCGCGGCGGCCATGATGCTGGTGACCGGCGCGTTTGTTTACCATGTCGGAGCGGTGTGGGTCGACGTGCGCGAGAAGAAGCCCGGCGGCGACCACGTGCGCCTGGTGGTCCCGGCGATTATCGCGCCCGTTGCCGCCATGATGGTGCCGAAGGCAAAACTCCAGGAGGCTCCCGCCGAGCTCCAGCAATGGCTGCCCACCATCGAGGCCGCCACGGAAGAATTGAGCCGCTGCCCCGACAGCGTGTTCGTGCAGGTCGACAGCCCGAAGGAGCACGTCAAGATCGCCAAGTCGGGGGACCACCTGGTGATTGACGTGGATGACCCCGGCGAGACGGTCCACGTCTCATTCCCCATCCGGGCCGTCGCCTACACCGCGCGCCAGTTGGCGAGTAGCGCCCCGCCCGCTCCGCAGCAGGCGGGCCTGTAATCCCGCAGAGTATGCGCGCGCGGTCATCCCTCGCCCTTGGATTCCCATGTCGCGCCCTGCGCTCGTCATTCCGGGCGCCTTCCGTGTCATCCTGAGGCGAAGCCGAAGGTTCCCTGCATTTTCCCCGCGGCAAATTCCCGCATCAGTAATTTCTTGACTCAAATGGGGAGCTTCGAGGATTATAGGCATAATCAGGGTCGGTTCGTCACAATACTGCACGACTTCTGCGGAATACGCATTGGGCGGGGGTGCGTAGGGCTACTGACCAGGGCACAAGCGGTTTGTCCTCGACGCGGAAAACAGGGAGGTTCCGGATGCTCGAACAAAAGCTGATTGCCGACCGATTCCTAAATTTGCCGCAGGCCATGCTAACGAGGCCGGGCCTAGTCCCGCCGCACAGGCCAGGCGACTTCGTCTTGTATCCACCACAGCTTTACCACATTCAGGATTCGACCGGCGTGTTCACGAAAACCAGTGCGGTTGTGCCGGGAGCAGGCGCACCGCACAGAACTTTTAACTGGCTGGTTTACACTGCCGGCCTGATCACCCAAGTCGCCATGCTCGGTACGGACGTACTGACAGGCCCCATGAGCGGATGCTTCCTCATCGTATTCAGAAAAGCCAACGGCGTTCCTCACGTCGCGCATGTCGGGACCCACGACACCGATGCTGTCCAGACGGCGGCAGTTCAGCAGGCGTGGAACGCCTTCGCCCAGGGGCACCTCGGGGATATTGTTGGGGGCTTCAATCCCCTCCGAGCCTGGAACGGCCCCTTGCCGGCGCGTAAGGCGGGCGACGGTGCTCCCTACATGTTCGGCCTATGCACGAGCAACAATCAGTTTTATGCGGTCTTCACCTTCCAGCAGGCAAATCCGGCGACGAGCGTTCGGATAGCCGGCCTTCAACACATTGCCTCAGCTACACCACAGAGACTGCAACATATCGACCGGCCCGGGCCCTAACCGGGTGGGCAGCACTCTATGCAACGTTTGCCACCGGCGCTGCCAGTTCTGATGCCTCTGATAGGAAGCTGCCTTCTGAATTGCCTCCCTATCGATCCCGCAGCGCTTTAAGTCCTTCGTCGTACTCTTTCTTGCCTGTGTGGGCCTGATAGAAGTCGAGGTCCTTACTGAGATTGCGATGCCCTCGTCGGACCCGTTCTGCTGGAAGCCACCAAAGCTCTCGACGCAGGGTGGAACAATGGGAGTCACTTCGGTATCGGGGTGGCAGCCGCCTCCTGTAAACGTTTGAGCTGGACGAGCATCGGGAAATCCGTGTCGGCATTGGCTAACAGCCCTCGGAGTTCGTCTTCGATTCTTCGAGCATCCTGCTCACGGCCAACCTTGCGGTAGAGCTGGGCCAGCCGCCACTGGATGCGCATCCAGGCGAAGCCGAGCAGAATCTGTACACGCGGCCTCGCTGCCGAGGCCTTTTCCAGCGCCGCGATTGCTTCCGGCAGATTGCCCTCATCTTCCCAAGCGCGGGCCAGAGCTTCCACGCCCATAAAGAACGTAAAGGTGTCTGGCCGATTGATCGCTTGGAGCCCTTCCTGAAGGAGCACGATAGCCTTGCTCCTTTGCCCCTGTGCCAAGGCCAGCTCACCCTTCATCACCTTCACAAAACCTCGCAACTCGGGATCGGCTATCCATTCCTTCGAGCGCTCTCGCATTGCGATGGCTTCCTGTGCTTCGGATAGAAGCCCGGCCCGGGCCATGAGAATTGGCGGCATGAGTGTAGTGAGGAGGCCGCCGCCGCCCAGCCGGCGGGAGTACCGGCGCAGGGTCGCCTGATCGTCTCGGGCCAGGGCAGTCAACGCGAGGTCAAAGTTACGGTCGTCGGACTCTGAGAGGTTCTTAAAGAGCTCCTCGGCTGATCTCAGATTCCCGAGTGCGAGGTAGGATAAACCCACGGCCTGCATGTAACTGTCGCGGGTCTTGGTGGTCAGAGGGCTGACCACTCGGGCCATTTGGCTGAGTTCGTTCTTTGCCTCATGCGCATTACCTCGCTGCCAGCACTCCGTGGGCGGAAACAGTAAGACCCAACGCCCGATGTGGGGACTGGCCTCAAGGCTTTCTGGAGTCAGCAGCGCGCGCGCGCGGAGAGCGTAGGGCCGGGCTAGAGCGGGATTGTCACCATCCTGGAATAGGGTGTAGGCTGCCGCGTGGTTAGCCCCAAGATCGTTCGGTCGCATTTCGGCGAGCCGGCAGGCATATTGGATTGCCTGTTTCGGCAATCCCATCCCCAGATAGGCAAATACCAGCTTATGTATCCCCCAGTAGTGGTCGGGATAGAGACGGACCAGAATCTCATAGCTTCGGAGCTCCTTCTCCGGGTCGGGCATGAAACGCCCGTAGTAACTACCCAGGATGAAATACCGCTCGCGGTCCGTCGTTGTATCGGCCAGCTCAAAGGCTTTTCGGTAGTGGGGCGCAGCCTGATCTTCCTTGTCGACGTTCGAGTAGCAGTGTGCCAAATAGATGTGCGCGGAAGCAAACTTGGGATCCTCCTTGACAGCTTGGTCGAGCAGCGCCGCGGCTTGTTCCCACTTCCGCTCGTTCACAAGGGCCATGCCGTGAGAGTAGAGCTGCAAGGCACGCAGGGACGGCGTAGTTGCCTTTTCCAAGGCTTGATTGCCTCGGGCAATACGGGGAAGCTCTTCGCCCAGCCTTTCGCGCACACGGTTGGAGAGACGCCGCAGGATGGCCGGTACGTGGTTCTGCCCCGTTGCCTCCTCGGTCAGGCTGGCAACGGACACTCCGTCAGTGGGATCCACCACTGCCACGCTCAGTAGATAGGTTTCATCCAATTTCTCGACCCGCCCCGTCAGTAAAACGCGGATGCCTCCGTCGCGCTGGCAAATCTCTCGGCCCAGGCCGGCGTCGAGGCGCGTGTTGGGCGGTTTCTTCATGAGCACCAGAGTGTCGTTGATTCGCTCGCGGGGCACCACGTTGACGAATTTCGAATTGCAGAGCTCGCGCTCCAGGGCATATTCGAGCGTGCCATCAAAGACGGCTTCCCCGGTGCGATTCTCAAAGCTCGAGATCAGCACCCAGTCGCGCGGGTTGAAGGCGATGCCCGGTTTCCGCCCGAACCACTCGGGACGCACGAGATACGCCGCCAGCATGAGGACTGCCAACACAGCTACAGCCGGAATGAGCTTATAGACCGCCGGGGCGCGCGCCACCGCAGCTACAGCCTCCACCGGCGCGATCAGTCGGTAGCCGCCCTTGGGAATGGTCTGGATAAAACGCGGCTCGTGCGGGTCGTCTTCGAACGCTCTGCGCAGCTCCGAGATGGCACGCGTTAGCACATCATCGGTCACAAATGTTTCCGCCCACACGGCTTGTATGATCCGCTCCTTGGGCATCACGTCGCCAGCGTGCTCGGCAAGATACACCAGCACCTGCATTGCCTTGGGCTCGACATGCACGGTTCTGCTGTTGCCTGAGATCGCGTTCAGCTTCGGCTGGACGAGCCAAGGACCGACTTGGAAGTCGCCTTCCATCGGGCTCGCTTCGGATGGGATAACGTCTGGCAGGATTATAGCACCGCAGGGAGGCAATTCGTGGCAGGAGCCCGAGGTCGATTGTCAGTGAGGCGGCACTGGCCGGCCAAATGTCCCTATCCGTATGAACTCGCGAACGCGTTCTCAGCCGCCGTGCGAGCTTGGACCCCCGAGGAGGCGGGTCGTACTCTCAACGCCAGGAGATCGTCTGTCTCTCAAAGTCGAAGGCCAAGCGCGTCAACCCGAGTGAGCGAACGCCCAGCGAACCGTCGAATCCAAGATTGCCTGGTTCTGGATTATCCAGAAGATAGGCGTTGAGAGTTCCGAGATCGTTCGTGCCGAGCCGGGCCTCAGTCAGTCGCATTTGTTTGAGAGTCATTTTGCCGGCCAGGTTGGAGGAACCCTTCGTGGACAGCGTGCGGAGACCGTCCAGGCGGTTCCCGAGCCGCGCTGAAAAGAGGATCAAGTCCCTGGCGCCGGTGTCTACCACCAGATACAGCGGCCTCCCTTGCACATGGATGGTCAAATACACAAAACCAGGTCGAGATTGAATGGGATGGGAGTGCGCGTCCGATTCAACGGGTCCAAAAACCAGCTTCTGGGCCGCGTAGTCAATGCCGAAGCTGTGACGACCCAGGACATCAAAGCCGATCATGGCGTCTACCCGAACGCCCAACTCCTTTTCGACAAACGAGAGATCCTGGCACAACACTGGAACCGACATGGCTTTGACGGGGCCGAATCGCACTTCCGGAAGGGTGACCTCGCGGGTCCTGAGCTCCCGGCCAAAGACCAGGACTTTTTCGACATGCCCTCCCAATCTGAGTTTGTTCGCCACACGCCGATCGATCACGCTGGGCACGGCGCCGGTGTCCAAGATGAAATTGAGCTTCTGGATCGGACCAATCGAACCAGTGAAAACGATCACGTAGTCCCGATAGAGCCTGAACGGAATCTCCGTGCGGCCTTCTGCTGCTGAAAGGGCCACGGGAATCAAGATCACCCCGGAAATTGCCAGCCAGCCCAGCTTCCTGCATCGCATGACTCCTCCTTGGCGCGGGTTGTCGTGCGCCAAGGGGTAGCGCCAGCGTTCTGAGGATGTCCTGTAGGAACAAAGGGATTAAGCTGAGGTTTCCATGAAGGACTTCCACCCCAGGTGTGAATGACCGTATGGAAGCCAGAGATAGGACAGAGGGACAGATAGCCAGTGGCCAGGAGACAAGCGTAGGAAGGCAAGACTCAGGAATAGGAGCAGGTCGGATTGTCAACTCTCGACTGTTGACTGCCAACTGCTTCAAAGGGATCTTTTTTTAGGAACGAAGCCAAGAGGTTATTGAAAACAAAGGACGGCTCGAGGAACGAAGCCAAACGAACCCAACTCAGCCCCCTTCCTTCTCGCGTATCATGAAGAAAACAAGCACGATAGGCTATTAGAAACGAACCCAAGGAGGCCGCTCGGAGTCTGTAATTAGCTGAAAATACAGAAGATACAAGAACTGGCGGAAGCCGACTCTTGGGCCGCCATTTCGCACGCTGATTTTGGGTTCCGGGATGGAAATGCCAACGGCTTATGACGGGCGACCGTGCCGCAGTCGGCAGTTGGGGATTCAGGCCCGAAGTCGCCGGTCATAGACCGGCCCTACGGGGCAGTCGTCAATCGGCAATCGAAAATCGGCAATCGTTACAGGCCGTGCTCGGCCATTTCGAAAGCGCGCAACACGGCGCGGGCTTTGTTCATGCACTCTTCGTACTCGCGCGCAGGGACGGAGTCGGCGACGATGCCGGCGCCGGCCTGCAAATAGGCCCGACGGTCTTTGATGAACACGGTGCGGATGACGATGCAGGAGTTGAGATTGCCGGAGAAATCGAGATAGAGCACCGAGCCGCCGTAAAGGCCGCGGCGCGTCGGCTCGAACTCGTCGATGATTTCCATGGCGCGGACTTTGGGCGCGCCGGTGAGCGTGCCGGCGGGGAAGCAGGCGGCGAGCGCGGCATAGCTGTCGGCGTCGGCGCGCAGGCGGCCCTGGATCCGCGACACCAGATGCATGACGTGCGAGTAGCGCTCGACGAACATCACCTGCTGCGGGCGCACGCTGCAGAATTCGCACACCCGCCCCACGTCATTGCGCCCCAGGTCCACCAGCATGATGTGCTCGGCGCGCTCTTTCTCATCGGCGCGCAATTCCTCCTCGAGGTGCTTGTCCTCCTCTTCGTTTTTGCCGCGCGGGCGCGTGCCGGCGATGGGCCGGTACTCAACCTCGCGCCCCGCCACCTTGACGAGCATTTCAGGCGAAGAGCCGAGCACGGTCGAGTCGCCCAGGCTGAGGTAATACATGTAGGGCGAGGGATTGACGACGCGCAGAGCGCGATAAATCTCGAAGGGCGGCACGCGCACCGGCACTTCCAGCCGCTGCGAGACGACCACCTGGAAGATGTCGCCGGCACGGATGTACTCCTTCGAGCGCTCGACCATCGACTCGTAGTGGTCGCGGGTCATGTTGTGGCGGAGGTTGAGCGGGCCGCGCGGCCGCTCGATGCGCGGCAGGCGCAGCGGGCGGCGGAGAAGATTTTCCAGCCGCTCGACCTGGCGCACCGCGGCGTCGTACTTCGCGCGCAGCGTGCCCGGACCTTCTTCCGTCAGAACGTTGGCGATGAGGAACAGGCGGTGCTGAACGTGGTCGAAGGCGAGCACGTTGGCGAAATACATGAAGACGGCATCGTCCAAATCCACGTCGGGCGCGACGCGCGCCGGCAGGCGTTCGAGTTGGCGCACGGTTTCGTAAGCAAGATAGCCCACGGCGCCGGCGGTGAAGGGCGGCAGGCCAGGCAGCGTTACGGAATGATATTGCGCGCCGACGCGACGGAGGAAGGCGAAGATATCGCCGGACTCTTCAGCGCGCTGCTTGCCGTGCGCGAGCGTGATGCGCTCGCCGCGGCAGGAGATGACCTGAAACGGGTCGACACCGAAAAACGTGTAGCGGCCCACGCGCTCGCCGCCTTCCACGCTCTCCAGGAGGAAACTGTAGCCGCCCTCGCCGCGACCGCGCCGCGCGGGCATTCGCGCGGCCTTCGGGGCCAGCCGCAGAAACGCCGAGACCGGACTCAGCAGGTCCGCGACCACGGCCTTGTACACCGGCACGACATTGCCGCGCCGCGACAGGCGCTGGAACTCGGCGAAACTGGGTTGCACGGTGGACATGGGGAAACAAGTCGACAGTCAAGTGTCAAGAGTTGAGAGTCGAAAGTTGAAAGTCGAAAGTAAAGAGCCGAAACTCGAAATCCGAAATTCGAAGAACCGAAATCCGAAGCTCGAAAATCGAAACTCGAAACAAGGAACCAAGAACCCCGGTCGGCAAATGTGAGATCCCAAATCCATGAGGAAACGCGCCTCGCGCGGCGTCTATCCGCTCGAGGAATGATCGAACATCTGGCGCACGGCCTGCTCCATCAGGGCGCGAGGCGCGGCGAGCCCGGTCCAGATTTCGAACTGGCGCGCGCCCTGCGCGACGAGCATCTCGAGACCCGAGATGGTCGTTAAGCCGCGCCCGCGGGCTTCGGTGAGCAGGCGCGTCTCGAGCGGATAATAAACCATGTCGAAAACCACGCGCACGCGGAGGCGCGCCAATTCGATGGGCGTAGCTTCCACGTGTGGAAACATGCCCACGGGCGTCGCGTTGATGAGGGCATCGACCTCGAGGCCCTCGGCGCTTTCCCAGGGGACAACCTGGGCGGCGACGCCGCGTGCCAGGCTCCGCGCCGCCGCCTCGCGACGCGCGGCGATGATGACTTCGGCACCTTCCGCGCGCACGGCATAGGCCGCGGCGCGCGCCGCGCCTCCCGCACCCAGAATTAAGATGCGGCTGCCCGCCAGGCGCAAGCGCTTTACCAGGACTTCCACGACGGCGGAGGCATCGGTGTTCCAACCCAGCCATTTGTCGCGCTGCACGGCGACCGTATTGCACGCGCCGATCTGCGTCGCCAGCGGGTCGGTCCAATCGAGCGAGCGCAGGATGGCGCGCTTGAAAGGCATGGTGACGGCGAAGCCCAGGAAATTGAGCGCGCGCGCAAACCCCAGGAAATCCGCCAACTGGCTGGTCTCACAGGGCAGGAACGCGGCGTTCACGTGCTTGGCTTGAAAGGCCGCGTTCTGCATGGCCGGAGAAAGCGAGATGGACGCGTGCGAGCCCAGCACGCCGTAAAGCCGCGTGTGGCGGTCCAGGCGCTCCACGCGATAAACCGAGCGCATCACCTCCGCGCTCACCTGGCCGGGCGCCACGCCGGGGTGATGGCCGGGCGAGGCAAAAGTGAAAGGACAACCCCAGAGTATCGCCATCAGTCGCGACGGGATTCCTGAACCGCTCATCGCCAGCGCCACGAGTTTGGGAGTGCGACGACGGTAGAGCTTGAGCAGACGGAGGATTTGCAGATTATCGCGCAAGTATCGCGCGTGTGTTGCCACCTTCACCACTTGAGCCGGCAGCCGAGCCATGCGGCGGTAAATTGCTCCCAGCGACGGAGTCCGCCGGTAATTGTGGTAGGAGACAATCACCCGGGCAGGGCGAAACTGGCGGAGCACCGGCGGGCGGGCATGGCGCACGGATTCAATTTCGAGGTCCACCCACTGGCACCCCGCGCGCGCCGCGGCGGAAAGGATTTTGATCTGCTCGCCGACGTTGCCCTTGAACAGACCACCCGCCTCGGTTCGCCGGCAAGTGGCGATAGTCTGTGGGAAATGCAGGCGCAGGAGCATTTGATGAAGACCGCGTTCGAGTTGGGTGAGGTCCTGGAGATAGTCCAGCCGCAATTCGTAGCCGACAGGTGTGCCACTCGCCCGGACCGCCTCCGCTTCCATGGCCGCCAGGCTCGGAGCAGCCAACGTGACGAAGATGCGTGGTGTGGAAGCTTTGGACAAGGAGGAAACCTCGGGGTCGCCCGTGCGATCCCTTGAAGCCCTTGACTATAAAGGTTTTGACCGCAAAAAGGCAAGAAGATTGCTCGCTCAAAGGGGCCTGGAGAGGTGAGAAAGCGACGCCGAAACCGTCTACCAAGACTTTTGTTTTCAGTTGGTTGGGTGGATAGGAGGGAGGTTTGTGGCCCTAAGAATCAGTCCCCGTAATTGCGGCCCGGTCCATCCCGTTCCCCCGCGCGGCAAGGTCAGTGACGGACGACAATTCCGGATTGCCGACCCGAGTGACTAAGCTCGAAATCTGGTAAGCGTGTGGTTTGGGACGGCGACCAATCTTGCTTGGCGTCACTTGTCGGCTGCGGGGCATCTGGTATAGTAACCCCCCTTAGTGTGAGGCGTGGTAACGCCGCGGACGGTCAATCAGGAGCGGCGCGTGCGCACGCTCAGCAAGACATTATCCCTGATCGAGGACCTCATGCGACTTCGCGTACTCATGGCAATCGTGATTATCGCCGTACCTCTCCTGGCGGCTGGCCGGGACTATGCAGACAAGCAACTCAGCGCGGTGGACTGGGAGCGTTACCAGGATGAAACCGTC
Organism: Terriglobia bacterium; assembly: GCA_020072925.1. Lineage (GTDB taxonomy): Bacteria > Acidobacteriota > Terriglobia > UBA7540 > UBA7540 > JAIQGA01. The sequence goes on from JAIQGA010000036.1 coordinate 17,222, forward strand.
AAGCTCATGCAGGACTATCTCCGCGTGGATACTTCGAACCCGCCCGGCAACGAGCTCGCCGCTGCGGAGTTCTTCCACAAGATGTTCGACGGCGCTGGCATTCCCAACACCATTTATCCCTTCGCTCCTGGGCGCGCGGATTTCTATGCCATCCTGAAAGGCGACGGCTCGCTCCGACCGCTGGTTCTTCTGAACCACATGGACGTGGTGAGGGCCGACTCGAAGAATTGGCGTGCACCGCCCTTTTCCGGAGAAATCGTGGGCGGGGAAGTGTACGGGCGCGGGGCGCTCGACATGAAGGATGAAGGCCTGCTGCAGGCTATGGTCATGGTGATCGCCGCGCGCGAGCACCTGCCGCTGAAGCGCGACCTGATTTTTCTAGCGACGGCGGATGAAGAAGTCGGGGACTCGGGCAGCGCCTGGATTCTGGCGAATCATCCGGAACTCGTCCGCCACGCGGAGTATCTCCTCACCGAGGGCGGCTCGAACCTGATTAGCCCGGGCCGGCCCACGATTTACGGCATCGGGGTAGCAGAGAAGGCGCCCTTCTGGATTCGCGTCACCGCCACCGGGCGCGGCGGCCACGGCTCGATTCCCATCGCGGATTCCGCGCCCAACCGGCTCATCCGCGCCTTGCGGCCCGTGGTGGATTGGCAGCCACCCATCCGTTTGCTGCCCTCGGTCGAGCAGTACTTCCACGAAATCGCGCGGCTCGAAACGGGACGGCGCGCGGCGGAGTTTCGCAACATCCAAAGAGCTTTGCAGGACCCGCAGTTCGCACGCGAGCTGAGCCAGGATGAGAATTTTGAATACTTGTTGCACGATACCGTCTCGCTGACCGTCCTCAAGGGCAGCGAGCAGACCAATGTCATCCCGGACACAGCCTACGCTGACCTGGATGTCCGCCTTCTCCCTGGCAATGATCCCCAGGCGTTCCTCTCGCAGTTACGCGCCGTGATCGCCGAGGACAACATCCAGTTGGAGCCCATCAGCAGCTACCGAACGCCCAACTCTTCCTCGACGGACACCGGATTTTATCGGGCCATCGAGAAGGTGATTCGCGAATATGATCCTCACGCGCTGGTCGCACCCACCCTCAATGGCGGTTACACCGAAAGCCAGATGTACCGCCCTCTGGGCATCACGTGTTACGGGTTCGCTCCCATCGTGGTCACGGAGGAGCTCGATGCCACGCAGCACGCGGCTAACGAACGCATCCCGGTAGACCAACTCCGGCACGGCGTAAAAATGCTCTACGAGCTTGTCGCGCGCGCGGCGGCTGGAGAACCGTGACGGGTGGGAAGGAGAAGACAGAAGTCAGGAGGCGGAAGCCGGGAGGGAATCACGAAAGATTTGGTCGAGGGCCGAGGGCAAACGCACGCCCGAGCTTAAAACTTCGGGCACGGAATCGATGAAACGAGAGTATCCAACGCGGCCGATCGTGGGTGTGGGCGGTGTGGTCATTCACCGGCGGCGCGCCCTGCTGATTCGCCGGGGCCGCGAACCCCTCAAGGGCGAGTGGTCCATTCCCGGCGGCGTGGTGGAGCTGGGCGAGGAACTCGCAAAGGCCGCACGGCGCGAACTCAAGGAGGAAACCGGATTGGAGGTCGAGCCGCTCGCAGTGATTGCGGTTTTCGACCGCATCCAGCGCGTGCGACGCCGAGTGAAATACCATTACGTGATCGTCGACTACGTTTGCCGCCTCAAGCGCGGACGGCTCAGGCCCGCGTCCGACGTCGTTGATGCGCGTTGGGTTCGCCGCGAGGACCTACACCGGTATCACCTTAATCCCTTGGCGTTGTCGGTCATCATGCGCTCGCTGGAGTTTTTCAAAAAGGGGAAGTGAACGCGGGCAAGAGCTGAACCGGGCGCGGAGGTTGGGCCGGCGGCCGTGGGTCTTGACGAGATGCGGCCACGCCGTAATGGCCGGAACGAGCAAAACGAAAGGCCCTTGGTCCTGCGCGTATCGCACGACCAAGGGCCTCGGATACTGTTGGGATTGGCTCTTCCCGGTTCGACCTCCGGGAAGGGCGCCGAGCAGCGCCTTGCCATTCGCCCTCTCCTCGCTAGAGAGAGGTTCCCACAAACGAGCGCGTGCTTGGCACCTAAGCCTCAGCACCCTCGCTAAGGTAACTTTCTATCGACATGGATCACCTCCTTTCTAGCGTTGCCGCGATAATAAAACCCGTGGTCTAACGAGTCAAGAAAAAAAAGAGGCGAAAAGAAGGAGAAAGCAGGGTCAAAAATCAAAGTCGATAGGCGCCACGCAGGGCCCGCCAGCGAAGCGCCAGCAAATCCAGAAACATGCGCGTGGAATCGCGAAGGAAATGCACTTTCGTGGCGGGATTGTCATTCCATCGGACCGGCACTTCCACGATTTTGCCCCCCAGGCGCTCCACCAGGAAAAGGAGTTCCGGGTCGAATCCAAATCGCTCGACGCGCTGCAGCTCGAAGGCGCGGCGCGTAGTCGCGCGGCGAAAAAGTTTCAGCCCGCACTGCGTGTCGTGGATTTTCAAGCCGGTGATAATCCGGACCAGCAGGTTAAAAACCCGGCCCGCGGTGTCCCGATACCACGGCTGGCGCACTCCGATCAGTTCGCGCTGGAGCGCGCGCGAGCCAACGGCGGTGTCCGCGCGCGGCGATTCCAGCGCCGCCAGGAGCTTGCCGGCCTCTTCAATCGGCGCGGAGAGGTCCGCGTCCGTGAACAGCACGAACTCGCCCTGTGCTTCCAACGCGCCTCGCCGCACGCTGAACCCCTTTCCGCGATTGGGCTCGTTGCGCAAGATGCGCACCGCCGGACAGCGGCTTCGGAAATCCTCGAGTTTCGCCGGAGTCGAATCCGTCGACCCATCGTCGACCAGGATCAGTTCCGTTGCATAGTCGCGCGACGCCAGGTACTCACGGACGGCTTCGAGAGTCGCCCCAATTCGCAGAGCTTCGTTGTAAGCCGGGATCACAACGCTCAGAAATGGGGGGGGCATCGGGCGAACTATACGGGAGAGGAGGACGCGAGTCAAAGAGGAGTTGAGGGAGGGGGATTGTGTGGCAGAAGCCGAAAAGTTGAAGAGTTGAAAAAGTTGAAGAATAGAAGGTCAAGGCCGCAGACTCAGATCCCGTCCTTTTTCAACCCTTGAACTCTTTGACCTTTTCGGCTCCCTGCCAGTTCGCTTCGCCCTCTCACTGCCCATAAACATCCTGCCATCCGCCCTTGCCGATGAGCGGCACGAACTGGCAGGGATCGAGCGCGCGCGTGCGGACCTGGTTCTCCTGTTTGGAGATCAGGAGCAGGTCCTGGTGATAGAGATCGCCGACGGGAATAACCATGCGACCTGGGTCGGCAAGTTGCTCGAGGAGCGCGGGCGGGACGGCGGGGGCGGCGGCGGTCACCATGATGATCTGATACGGAGCTTGAACCGGGTAACCCATGCTGCCGTCGCCGGCCATTACCTCGATGCCCGCAAATCCCAGACGGGCCAGCCGCTCGCGGGCCGAGATGGCAAGTAGTTGGTTCCGCTCGATGGTATAAACCCTGGCGCCGAGGTAGGCGAGGATGGCCGCCTGATACCCGCTGCCGGTGCCGATCTCCAGCGCATGGTCGCCCGGCTGCACGTTCACCGCTTCCGTCATGGCTGCGACGATGTAAGGCTGGGAGATGGTCTCCGCGGCACCGAGGGGCAAGGGCCGGTCGTCATAAGCCGCCGGGACGAACGCCGCCGGCACAAACTCGTGGCGCGGAATCCGGAACATCGCTTCCAGCACCCGCTCGTCGTGAATGCCTCGGCGGTGGAGTTGCACTGTGATCATCTCACGCCGCTCATTCTCAAACGGGATGGGCTCGGTGGTTGTCAGGAAAGGCATGGGCATCGCCATGGGATCACCGTGAGGCTGCACATTGGAGTGGGCGATTGTTCTTGTCATTATCATCGCGCGCCGCGGGCTGCACGTCCAGCGTTTTTTCGCGACCCTGGTTTTTCCGTCGGCCCCCGCCTATGGGGAGGACAGGCTCCGCAGAAATTCGTGAGGGCGATTGACGATTGCGCTACAGCGCTCGTCCCCGCGTACGGGCGCAGACCTGCTTCGATGCAACCGCTCCCTCGAACCCCGACTCGGGCGCTTTCATACCTCAGCAGTTTCAACAACGCCTTCGCTTGCGTATGATAAGTGCTCCACACCGCAACACCCAGGAGGAGCGATGAAAACCACCCGTAGGAGATTCCTGCAAACAGGCGCGGCCGCTGTGGCCTCGAGCCTTGAAGGCCGCCCACAAGACAAGCGAGGCGAAGCTGTTGCGCACGTGGCTGCCGCGGGTACAGGTCTGGACGGATTCGCAATCGCGCGAAGGCACAGCATGGTGCGCACGGACCCCACGCCGAATTTCTTCGAAGGGATGTTACTCGGCAACGGGGACGTGGGCGTGTGCGTCACGGTGCGTCCGGACGCCCTCGGCCTGCACCTCGGCAAAAGCGATTCCTGGGACATTCGCGTGAGTGAGGAACACTGGAAATACGTCCTGCCTTTCAACGAGCTTCTCACGCTCTGGCAGCGCGCCAGCGAGGAGGCGAAGCGCCAAGGCAAGCCGGACATGCTCTTTCTCGAGGACAATATCGATTTCTTCCGCGAGTACACGCGCAAGGTCAACGCGTCTTACAACCAGCCCTGGCCGCGCCCGTGGCCCTGTGGGATCGTGTGGATCCAGTGGGACCCGCGCTGGGTACGAGTCCGCAAACAAACGCTCGATCCTTCGAACGGCCTGTTCACGCTGGAACTGGACTGCCGCGAGCCAGGGCGGCCGCCGCGCCGCGTGGACCTGCTGGGTTTCGTCGATTGGGAGACGGGGGACGTGTGCGTTTCCACCGACTCGCCTGCCCCGTTCACCTCGGTGACCTACTTTCCTTACGATGATCCTGAGGCGAGGCTCCCCGGCGCGGAGGTCATCGCCACCAGCCAAGACGGCGCGGGTGTGCTGAAATTGCGTCGGCGCTTCCCGGCGACCGCGCCCACGGATGCGGTTCTGAACCCGCCTCCTTCCCCCAAGGACCGCCACTTCGCGCTTGCTGGCCTGTTCAGCGGCTCGTGGACTTTCCCCAGCACACCTCACCGCGAAGGTCCGGTGGGTGAGGGCAGGCCCCACGCCACTTTCCTGCCGGCCCGCCTGCAACCCTTTCGACTCGACTTGGTGATGCTCACCTCGCTCGATGCGTCCGACCCTCCCGCGCAAGCTGCGGCCGAAGCAGCCCGGCTATCTTCCCTTCCCGTCTCGAGACTCCGGGATGGGTCCGAAACTCACTGGCGCGATTTCTGGTCGCACTCAGCGGTCGAGTTCGAAGATAAGGAACTTGAACGGATCTGGTACCACAATCAGTATTTCCTTGCCTGCTGTTTGCGCGAAGGGAAAGTCGCACCAGGGCTCTTTGGCAACTGGACGAGCGGGAAGATCGGCACGGCGTGGCACGGCGACTACCACATGAACTACAACACCCAGCAAGTCTTCTGGGGGCTGTTCTCGAGCAACCACGCGGAGCAGCATTTTCCTTACATCGAGCTGGTTGAAAACCTCCTGCCCATGTCGGAAAACTACGCGCGGGAGAAATTCGGCCTGCCGGGCGCGTTTTTCCCGCATTCGGCGTATCCGGTCCCGAGCCAGGTGGTGCCCTACCCCGCCCCGCCCTGGGGCTACGAGGTGTGCGAGACGCCGTGGGTGGTCCAGAGCCTCTGGTGGCACTACCTCTACACGCGTGATGAAACGGTCCTGAAGCGAGTCTATCCGTTGCTCCGTGCCGCGGCGCGGTTTCTGGCGGCGTATTTGAAAAAAGGTGAGGACGGCAAGTATCACGTCATCCCGACCGTTTCGCCCGAAAACTGGGGCTTTACGGTCGATTATCGCCTTAATAAAGATTGTATTATGGACCTGGCTCTTACGGCCTTTGTGCTGGACGCGGTCGTGGAGGCTTCCCGGCTGCTTGGCGAGGACGAAACGGAACGCGTGCGCTGGACGGAAATCCGGGCGATCCTTGCGCCTTACCCGCGAACCACCGGGCCCCTCGGCGAGGTCTGGGCGGACGTTGTGGATGCCCCGCCCGAGCACGTGTACAACGTTCCTGTGACGCTCGCGCCGGTTTTTCCCGGCGAACAGGTCGGCCTTGGGCGCGGGGAAGAACATCTCGAAATCGCCCGGCGCACCGCCCGCACCGTGCGTCTGGAAGGCGGAAACGATCTGGTTTACCAGCCGCTGATTCGCGCTCGGCTCGGCATGTTGGATTTGCGGTGGTTCAAAGGCCAGGTGCGCTATTGCCTGCTGCCGAACGGAGTCGCGAACGATCGTGTGCGGCAAATCGGTGGGCGCTATAGCGATTCCACCGACTTCGATTTCATGATGCGCATGGGCGTGTGGACGGAGAACTTGGCTCTGCCCGCGGTCCTGAACGAGTGCCTGCTGCAAAGCTATACGGGCACGATCCGCCTTTTCCCCAATACCCAAAATCTGGGTCAGGCGCGCTTTCGCCATCTGCGCGCTGCGGGAGCGCTTTTGGTGAGCGCGGCCTACAACGGCCGCGCGATCTTCGGCGTGGAACTGCTCAGCGAAAAAGGCGCTACAACTCGCATGCTCAATCCGTGGGAATCGCGTACGGTGCGAGTGACGCAGGCGAAAGACCATCAACCTGTGGCCGCAGAATCCAAAGGAAGCATTTTGACTTTCCCCACCGTCCCGGGTGGGCGTTATCGCATCGAGCCGGCGTAGGCGCGGCGGTCAAGTCCGCGCCAGCTTTTGCTCCAGGGCGGCCTTGACCGCGGGCCACTCGGCATCGATGATGCTGAAATAGACGGTATGGCGGATGCGCCCGCTGGCGGTAATCATGTGGTTGCGGAAGGTGCCTTCTTCTTTCGCGCCAAGGCGCAGGATCGCCTGGCGCGAGCGCGCGTTGAGCGAATCGGTCTTGAGTTCGACGCGGATACACCGCCAGGTCTCGAACGCGTGGCGGAGCATGAGGTACTTCGCTTCGGTGTTCGCAGCGGTGCGCTGCCAGGTGCGACCCAGCCAGGTCGAGCCGATCTCCACACGCCGGTTGGTACAATCGATGGCCATGTAGCGCGTGCTGCCGATCGCGCGGCCGGCGGCTTTCTCGACGGTGGCAAACGGCAGCGCCGTCCCTGCCGCCTGCGCCGCAAGCGCCGTCTCGATGTACGCACGCATTTCTTCCGGCGTCAGCACCGGCTGGGGAATCCATCGCCAGAGTTCTTCCTCCAACCCCACGGCGCAGAGCCCAGCGTGATGCGCGAGCGTGAGCGGTTCGAGGCGGATGAATTCTCCCTCCAGCGTCACGGGCTCGATGAGCATACGCGGAGCGGCAGGCGCTGTATGTGGCGCTTTGTCCGTGGTCAAGGGAATATGGCTCTCTTCCGTTCAGAATGGTTGCTCAGGCTGGCGCACTGCGTGGTCCCACGCGCCGGCACGGGCGGCGACCCTGGACCATCTCTATGCCTTTGTGAAGAGGCAGGCTCCCGCCCAAGGGCGCGAACCCTGCGCTCCCTTCGACTCTGGCAGCAAGGCCAGCAAACGTAGGAGGAACGGGAGGCGCTTCAGTTTCGCCGCCGTCTTGAGGAACGAATGAACTTCCACAGGCTTCCAACCATGCGGCACGAAAAATCCCGGCCCTTCCGGCGGCCCGAACTTGAAGGGTGCGCCGGCGCGCTCGAGTTCGGCTCCCAACCGTTTCGTGAGCATGCGCACCAGCCCCGGTGACATCACATCGAAGGCCCAACTTTGAAAGCTCTTCGGCAGCGCGAAATCCCGCGCCAGCGCCGCGGCCTCTTCCCGTGCCAGGTATACCAGGAATCCCTCGGTGATGAGCAGAGCCTTGCGGGCACGCCGGTCCAGTTCCGCGAAGGCGTCGCGGCGGGCGCTCGCGTTGGACAAATCCAGCCGAAGCCGCTCCAACCGGCAGACGGGTTTCTCGTCGGCGAGAATTTCTTCCTTGTAATTGAGGATGGCGGGGAGGTCCACTTCGATCCACTGCAATGTGGCAGGCAACGGCATCCTGTAGGGCCGCGCGTCCAGGCCCGCGGCAATGTTGATAACCATGTCGGTGCCCTGCTCGATCTGGCGGGTGATGAAGCGATCGAACAAGTATGTGCGCGCCACCCAGGACCACTCTTCCTTGTCGCTGATGGTCAAAGCTTTGAGAATCTGTTCGCCGCGCTCGCCCGCCAGGCGCCGCGCGAACGGGTCGCGAAAGAACGCGTCGGGACGCTCCGATTCGATCGCCCGATGCACCGCGGACCAGCGCGCCGTGTCGGAGATATTACGCAGCGAGGCTTCAGCGAGCGTCGGGGATTCGCTCATCCTGCCTCCTTACTTCCTTTGCTTCATGGCGGCTTCAGCGCGCTTCGCCATCTCTTCGGGTGGGACGTCTTCCTTGTGCGTGCCGATCCACCACATGTTCCCGGCAGGGTCCACGACTCCGCCATTGCGGTCGCCGTAGAACTGGTCCGCTGGTTCCTGAAGCGACTTGGCACCGGCCTGAAGCGCTTTCCGGTACACCTCGTCGATGTCAGGAACATAAAGGTAGAGCACGCAGGGCATCGCCTTCCACTGCCCCATGGGCTCGCCCATCATCACGATCGAGTCGCCGATCTTGACTTCTGCGTGCGCGACGGTTCCATCCGGACGGGTCGTGGGCGTCTCGGTCACAACCGCTCCAAATGCCTCCTTCAGGAATTCGATGAGCTTGGATATTCCCGGGACCACCAGGTAAGGCGTGATGCTGTGATAGCCTTTGGGAATGGGACTGACGGCCATAGAGGGTTTCTCCTTTGCGAATAACGGTCGCGTGGCGATGGGCTATTCAAATTCTTGTTTACAATATACGCCCTGCAGATTGAAACTCGCGCGCACTCAACTATACCATGATGCCGCCATCAGTGTAGATCACAAACCCGTCAGGAGCTCGCGGGTGCGCGACATAAACGTGACGCTCTGGGTTAGGTCTTTTTTTGTGGCTTCTATCCTGACGTATGTGATACGTTAGGAGAGAGGAGGCCCTCACATGCCCCAATCCCTTGATGTCCTCGAGCACCAACGCGCCGAGTTGATCCGCCAGATCGCCCAGCTCGGTGACTTCCGCAGGGGTTCGATCACCAGCATTACTGCCCGCTGCGGCAAGCCCACCTGTCATTGTCATCAGCCCCATCATCCCGGCCATGGCCCCAACTTCCGCCTCACCTACAAGGTGCAGGGCAGGACGGTCACCGAGACCTTCCCCAGCCCTGCCGCCCGGCACCAGGCGGAACGACAGGTTGCCGAGTTCCGCAAGTTTCAACAACTGAGCC
>JAIQGA010000037.1:0-26395 GCA_020072925.1 Terriglobia bacterium
GTAGAGGGGAACGATTTCCTGCAGAGGCTGCGGCGAGATGACCACCACCGCGGCGTGCGTCGAAGCGTGGCGAACAAAGCCTTCCAGGCGCTCCGCCACCTGGAGCAATCCGGCCACGCGCACATCGCTGTCCCGGAGTTGCCGCATTTCGGGCGAGGCGGCGAGCGCATCCGCAAGCGTGATGTTCAAGATGTTGGGAACAAGCTTGGCGATGCGGTCGGCGTCCGCGTACGGCATGTCGAGCGCGCGTCCGGCATCGCGGATCACCGCCTTCGCGCCCATCGTTCCGAAGGTGATGATCTGGCTGACGTTTTCCCTGCCGTACTTTTCCGTCACGTAACTGATAACTTCGCCGCGCCGCCGCATGCAGAAGTCGATGTCGATATCCGGAAAGCTAATGCGCTCGGGATTGAGGAAGCGCTCGAAGAGCAGTTCGTGCTGGAGCGGGTCGAGGTCGGTAATGCGCAGCGAATACGCCACCAGGCTGCCCGCCGCCGAGCCGCGTCCGGGCCCCACCGGAATGCATTGCTCGCGCGCAAAGCGGATGAAGTCCCAAACGATCAGGAAGTAGCCCGCGAAGCGCATCTGCTTGATGAGTTCGATTTCGCGCTCCAGCCGCTCCTCGTAAGCTTCCAGTGGATACTTCAGCCGGCCTTCGGCGCGCAGGCGATCAAGTTGCTCGCGCCGCCGCGCAAAACCCTCGCGCGCGACTTTCTCGAAGAAGCTCTCCAGCGTATCACCCGCCGGAACTTCGAAATGCGGAAAGACATGCTGCTGGCCTTCCAGGTGAACGTTGCAGCGCTCGGCGACCTCGATCGTGCGCGCGAGCGCCTCGGGCACTTCCCGGCCGAACAGCGCCTGCATCTCGTCGTAGGACTTGAAGTAAAACTCCTCCGTGGGGAATTTCATCCGGTTTGTGTCGCTCAGCGTTTTGCCCGTCTGGATACAGATCAGGACTTCCTGGGCGCGCGCATCAGCCTTCGTCAGGTAGTGGCAGTCGTTCGTGGCCACCAGCGGAATGCCGGTCTCGCGCGAGAGGCTCGCCAGGAGCGGGTTCAGGCGCTGTTCCTCGGGTAATCCCTGGTCCTGAATCTCCAAATAGAAATTGCCCTTGCCGAAGATGTCGCGAAGGTCGTAAGCCGACTGGCGCGCCGCATCGTAGCGGTCCGCCAGGAGCGCTACGGCCACTTCCCCGCGCAGGCATCCGGAGGTGGCGATCAGCCCGTCGGCGTGGCGGGCCAGCAGGTCCTTATCGATGCGCGGCTTGTAATAATAACCTTCGAGATAGGCCGATGAGGCCAGCTTCACCAGGTTCCGATAGCCGCGCTCGTTTTCGCAGAGCAGGATGAGGTGATTAGGGCGGTCGGCATCCGCCGAGCGGTCGAAGCGGCTGGTCGGCGCCACATAAACCTCGCAGCCGATAATGGGCTTGAGGTTGCGCTTCTTGGCGGCCTCGTAGAACTTCACGGCGCCGAACAGGTTGCCATGGTCGGTTACCGCCACCGCCGGCATGCGCAGGTCCGCGGCGCGGTCCATCAGTTTGGCAATTTCGCACGCCCCGTCCAGCAGGCTGTAGTCAGTGTGCAGATGCAGATGAACGAAGTTGTCCGCAGTCATCGCGAGTCATTCTAGCAGAATTTCTTCCGCGGCGTGGGCGGGGCGCATGGCGGAGAACTTGCGCGCCGAAAACCGCGCCTAGTGCTTGCGCATTTTTGCTGCCGGTTTCTTCGCTGCAGGCTTTCCCTCTTCCTTTTTCGCGAAGGGTTTAGGCGGTTGTGCAGTCGAGGGCTTGGGAGCTTTGGCGGCCATCGGCTTGGCAGGAGCCGCAGCGGCCTTGGAGGGTTTGGCGCCTTTCGCTGCCGGAGGGGCGGGAGGCGCGGGCGCCGCCGGCGCTGCTGCTGCGGCTTTCTTCGCCGGGCGTTCCGGGGGCGCGGGTGGCTTGGGCGGCGGCTCCTTGATTCCCGCTAACTGGCGCAAGGTCTTGAGGAGTTGCGGATGGTTCTTGACCTTACCGTCCAACTGCTCCAGGAAGCAGCGCTCGAGGATGCGCTCGAATTCCGGGCCGGGCTTCACGCCCAGCGACTGGAGCTCAGCGCGAGGCAGTGCGCCGTGCATGGGCAGGTACTTGTTAAAGTGATTTTTGATCCGGTTCTGAACCGTGGCGCGGATTGTGGTCACTCGCACGTAGAGAATTAGCGGGAGGGATTGCTTCAATAGCAGGGTGTACACTTGGCTGGGCAGCCCGCACTTGGGACTGGCCAGCTGTCGCTCCAGTTTCTTCCCTTCCTTCTCGAGTTCGAGCGCCAGCTTGATCCCTTTGGGCTCGCCGATGATTTCCTTGGCCAGGCGCACCTGTTGGCTGTGCCCCAGGTGCTCGACCAGAAAGTAGAAATTCACCAGGAACGGGTCCGCGCCAGGAATGGTCTGCACGACATCGCGGACTTTGCCAAAGCGGTCGTAGGGGATGCGCGCCGAGGCGAGCTTGCGGTCCAGGCCGGCCAGGAGCTTGCGCTCGGCCAGGAGTTTCAGGACGCGCGCCGGATTTTCCTCCTGCACGATCCCGCGCAACTCACGCGCTTGCTGTTGGGGATCGAGTCGCTCCCAAAGTCGGTTTGCGATCGCGACGTCCAGGAGCGATTGCGTGCGCTCGTCGGGCTTGAAATCCAGGCGCAGGCCGATGCGCAGCAGGCGATAGATACGCACGGGATCTTCCGAGAAGCTGCGCGAGTGCAGCACCCGCAATTCCCGCCGCTCGATATCTCCTGCACCGTTCGTCGGGTCGAGCAACAGGCCCCGCGAGTTCGGATGGAGCGATACGGCCATGGCGTTGATGGAGAAGTCCCGCCGCTTCAGATCGTCGAAGATCATGGCCGGAAAGATATCCGGCCGCTTGCCCGGCTGTGGGTAAGCCTCCCGTCGGCACTGGCTCAACTCCGCCTGCACGCCGTTGCTGAAGCGGAGATTGGCGCTATTGAAATGGGAGTCGAAACGCTCGTATTCGACCTTTACCGGCGCGGCTTCCCTGCCCTCCGCTCCCGGCGAGGACGCCGGCTCGGAATCCAGGTGGCGGAGGATCTTCTGCGGATTGCCCTCCACAGCAAAGTCCAGGTCGCGAACCACCTGCTGCCCGCAAGTCAAGTCCCGGACAGCGCCGCCCACCAGGTAGAGGTTCACACCTTGTTCGTAGGCAACCCGGCTGATGAAGGTGAGCACCTTGTATTGCTCAGGAGCGAGGCGGCTTTCCATCAGGAAGTTGTAGTCGCTCATTGTTGTGAGGTTCCAGGTGACAGGTTACAGGTGACAGCAAACAACACTCGCAGGGAAAATGCCCGCAGCGCTGGAACAAGCCGCAGTTCTGCTGCCTCGACTTCTCCGCAACCTGTTCCCAGTAACCTTCCCCCAGCCTCCCTCCTCACGCCCGGGGATGGTGAGCGTGATAGATCTGCTTCAAGCGCTCATTCAGCACGTGTGTGTAGATCTGCGTGGTCGAGATACTGCTATGGCCGAGCATCATCTGCACCGAACGGAGGTCGGCGCCTCGCTCGAGCAGGTGCGTGGCAAAAGAGTGTCGCATCGCGTGGGGTGTCAGCCCCAGAGTAACGCCCACCTGCTGTCCGTAGCGCCGCAGAATTTTCCAAAAGCCCACTCGCGTTAGCGCGTTCCCGCGCGGGTTCAGAAACAGGTAAGGCGAGGCTCGGTCCTTGCTGAAGTGCCCTCGCCCGCCGCGTAGAAAAGCCTCCACGGCCTGCAGCGCCGACTTGCCCACAGGGATTAGCCGCTCCTTGTTGCCTTTCCCGATGCAGCGGATAATACCCAGATTAGCGTCGAGGTCGCTCGAGCGCGCCTGGACGAGTTCGGAGACCCGCATCCCCGTGGCGTAGAGCAGTTCGAGCATCGCCTTGTCGCGCAGGCCGGAAGGGGTTGAAAGGTCCGGTGCGGCCAGTAACTTGTCCACTTCCTCGATGGAAAGGAAATGCGGGAGGTCCGTCCCGATGTGCGGAAGTTGAATCTCCGCGGTGGGATCGAATTGAATCGCCTGCTCCTCGCGCAGGAAACGGAAAAGGTTGCGCAAGGAGACCAGGTGCCTCGCCACCGAACGCGCGCCCAAGCCGCGATGATAGAGGCTAGTCAAGAATCCACGGATCAACTCTCGGTCGGCATCACCCAAGGTTTTCCCGTGCCCCCGCAGATAGGCCGCGAACTCGTTCAGGTCGCGGCGGTAGCTCTCAATGCTGTTGGCGGCGAGACCCTTTTCGACCCGCGCGTAATCGAGGAACTGGCGAATTTCTCTCATCAGGCGCGGGGCATCGGCCGAGGGCTGGGAAACCGCTGGCAGCGTGGTCGCCGGTATCGCCGGAAGCTGCGCGTTCCCGGCCGAGGGTTTGGCGGCGCGACGTGGCGCACGGTTGTTAGTGCGGGGCATTCTCCTCACGCTAAGGGAAGATGCACGTCCGAAGTCGCTCTGGATGGCCCCCTGGCCTGCCGTGTGGTGCTGGCACGAATCTCCCCCGTTGCAGGAATAACGCAATCGTTTTCAATAAATTAGGGACCACCCGCAAGGATAGCACTCCGGCAGCCAGCCGAAATACTTGACAGACCTAAGTCGCCGCTTATACTAACACAAGGTATTTTCCAAGGCCAAGCTGCTTTTCTTTTGAAGTGATCCCGGGGGAGGACCAGAGTCAATGGGAGGCAGCCGTTCTTCGACCCACAAACGCGTTGTCGTCCGTAAGCTCAACAAAACCTTGCTAAGAGGCTTTGTCGATCCCGCCTCGTATCTGGCCCCAGAGGGCATCGAAATCCTGGACCAGGAAGGCCACTTAGTGGCTATACCGCTGGAAGAAATCAAAGGCGTGTTCTTCGTGCGCGACTTCGAAGGTAACCCGCAACGAACTGAGCGTAAAGTATTTAGAAGTCGCCCGCGTCTCGCTGGGCTGTGGGTGCGCATGACTTTCAAGGACCAGGAAGTGCTCGAGGCTTTGGTTCCCAACAACCTGCTGGCCATCAGCCCTCTGGGTTTCCTCGTCACGCCGCCGGACGCTTATTCCAACAACCTGAAGGCGTTCATCCCCCGCACCGCCCTCGAAGGCATGGAGGTCCTGGGGATCATCTCCAACGGCGTGGTCCGCCGCGGATTGCGCAAGTCCCATCAATTGAGTGGCGATGAACCGCGGTCGGCCGAGCAAGTAGGGTTATTGTTCCCCTCAGTTCCACCGGCAGACAAGTAGGCCCGATCTCAAGCCCCTTGTGTCGTGAGCTCGATGGGCGGAAGCTCCAGCCGCTGGTGGATGGCATAGAGCACGAGCTCCAACCGGTCTGAAACCCCGACCTTATCGTAGATCGCGCGCAGGTGGTTCTTCACGGTTTGCTCGGAGATAGCGAGTTGCTTGGCGATTTCGCGATTTCGCCAGCCTTGCGTCAAATAGCTGATGACGGTCTTTTCGCGTTGGGTCAAGGTATCGACGGGCCTCAACCGTCGCGACGGGCTGCCTTCGGGAGCGGGTGAAGGCTGTACTCCTTCCTTTCCAAGCAGCCATACTTCGTTCGCGATCACGCGGCGGGCGCACTTGGCAAAAAGCAGTGGATCAAGGGACTTGAGGATGACGCTGGCAGCGCCAGCCTGGAGGTGGCGACGGGCATCGGCCTCGGTAACCACCGAGGCCGTGATGACGATCTTGCTGCCGGGGCAAACCTCGTGGAGACGCGCCAGGATGACCTCGCCGGCCCCCCCCTCCGCCACGATCTCCTGCTGCACGAAGACCACGTCAGGCTTGAAGGCCTGTGCCATGTCCAGGACCTGATTGGAAGTTTCCGCCTGCGCCACCACTCGCAGGTCGTCTTCAAGCCCGAAAAGCTTCTTGAGACCAAAACGGAAAACGCCTTCCCGGTCCGCGATGAGGATGCGGATTCGCTGCTTCGCTCCGCGGGCGGAACGCGCGCCGTGCCTGGAGGTCGAATGAGACGGGCGGGAATCGCTTAGCCGTGCCCTATGCTGGCGTGAAGTCATCACCCTCGAATCCGTAATTCGTGGTTCGACTTTCGGAAGGAGACGGCGAGATGACGAGCCGGCTCCGCAGCCGTAACGGGATCACACGGCCCTGGAGCGGCGCACGTTGGCGCCTGCCCCCCGACGTTGCACAGGCCGGAGTTCGTAATCGTCGATGATGGCGCCCATTCCAGGCTTCTCGTGAGGCCGGTTCCAGCGCACCACGCGCCCCCGACACCGCAACTCTAAGGGGACCTGGGTCACTTCGGAAGGTAATTTCACGGTGATGCTGATGGGGGTGGTGCGACGCAACTTCTTCCCGACCATGAGAAACAACCCGTTGCCGCTGATGTTGCCGGTCTTCCCGACAAGGTGCCGGAGATCCCCTGAAGGTCCTTTCCAGATAATCTCCACTGGCAACTCAACGGGAATACGCGGGCCCCCACGGGGCTGTTTGGTCATCGAGAATCACTCCACAGGAACGGGTACGCTCACACCAAAGACTAGCCCTTTTCCGCCTGTCCCGCAAGGGGGACGATGCACGAATCCCCCCTCTGCTCTTGCTAACTCTAAACTAAGTACCGGGGTGGCGGGGATGGACGACCGCTCCACCAGTTCCACCCCGGTACAGAGAGCACAACCAACCACCACTACCGATTCCATCCCCGCCAAGAGCAAGGGGGCATGGCTTATTCACGCCAGACCGGGAGTCGCGTCGTGCTGCCATGCAACCGCCGACCGACTCCCTCCGCCTTGTCCGAGGCACGGAAGAAAGGCGGAAGTTGCGACCAAATTACCCCCCTTCCCGGTGCCTGCCAATGACCCGAAGGTACTAGTACTTTGGTACTTTGGTGCCATTCCCGCTGCTCTGCTCTGCCGCGGGTGTGGTACGCTTGCGCGAGATCATGTTCGAGAGATGGCGCGGCCGGCTCTTTCAAGCGATCCGCCGGCGAGGAGAACATCATGAGATTGGGCGAAGTGGCTCAGCGATTGGCCTGCAAACTGGAAGGGCCGGAAGACCTGGAAATCACCGGCGTCGCCGGCATGGACGATGCCACGCCCAACGACTTGACGTTTCTGGCCAATCCCAAGTACGCGCGCAAGCTCGCGACGACGCGCGCCGCCGCGGTGATTGTTGGGCCGGATGTCGATGCGGGCGGGCGGCCCGTCCTGCGCGCTGAGAATGCCTACCTGACCTTCGCCAAAGCGCTCGAACTGTTCTTCCCCGTCGCGCGTCCCGAGCCGGGCGTTCATCCCACCGCGGTCATTGCCGCGGGCGCGAAGCTCGGGCGCAATCCTTCCATCGGCCCTTACGTGGTCATCGAAGAAGGCGCGGAGTTGGGCGACGATTGCGTCCTGAAGAGCTTTGTCGTGATCTACCGCGGCGCGAATATCGGGCATCGGTTCTTCGCCCATTCCCACGCCGTGGTGCGCGAGAACGTGCGCATTGGCGACGACGTGATTCTCCAGAACGGCGCGGTGCTGGGCAGTGACGGCTTCGGTTTCGCCAAGCAGGCCGATGGCTCGTACTACAAGATCGTGCAGACCGGCACGGTGGTGGTCGAGGACGGAGTGGAGATTCAGGCGCACGCTTGCGTCGACCGCGCCACCGTGGGCGCGACGCGCCTGCGCCGCGGCGCCAAGGTGGATAACCTCGTTCAGGTCGGCCATAGTTGCGACGTCGGAGAAAACACGCTGCTCTGCGGCCAGGCCGGCCTCGCGGGAAGCACCCGAGTGGGACGCAACGTGATTCTGACCGGCCAGGTCGGCGCGGCGGGACATCTCACCATCGGCGACAACGTCATTGCCACCGCGCAGTCCGGCATCCCTAACGATGTCGAGCCCAACAAAATTATCTCCGGCTACCCCGCCATGGACAATGCCCAGTGGATCAAGTGCGTCGCGGTGTTCAATCGCTTGCCCGAGATCTACGCCGCCTTTCGCAAAGTCCGTAAGTTCCTCGAGAAGTCCGGCGCTGATTGACGATTGCTGATTGCCGATTTCCCGCTCGTCGACTTGAGACGATTGCCAACTCACGGCGAAAAATCCGGCCGCCGCTTCGGCGCCGCTCCCCGCCCAGGCGACCGCAGAACTGCGCCGCTCGGAACTGCCACGAACCCAAAGAATCCGTGGACCAACCAGCGATCGCGAAGTCGGCCTCCGAGGGAAAACATATCTCCTTTACTGTGAGATGATTACAGCGATAGAGCAGGTCCTCGCCGTGCGCCACCTCCTACCAAACCAGCCGCCGTTCGATCATCCTCTGCTGCAAGTATTCCTTCGCCAATGACTGGCTTGCACATTTGGCTTGCATGGGGCGGGTTTCTGTAGTACGGTGCCCGGACGGACATTTTGTCTAGGAGGATAAAGACTATGGCAGTCAGGGGCACGATCCATATTGCCGTATCGGAAAGAATCAACGTCGCACAGTTGACCGAGTTACTCAATCAAATATCCAAAACGATCCCCCACCTCACCGGATGCACGACTTGCGGGCTCGGCGGCATCGACATCCACATCGGGCCCGGCGGGGATCCGGGACCCATCGAAGCATTCCACAAGATGCCCGGCGTAACCGGCGTGGTTATTGCCGCGCAATAGCAAGGTTGATATGGAGACTCCTTCGACTCAAACTGCGGCGCATGGGTTTGGGTTGGCGACCACCTACGAGGGAGGCGATGCCTCTTTGCTCGAGCGAATCGCCCCCCTCGTGGATTATCTTGAGATCACACCCGATTCGATTGCCCGCAGGATGAACAGTTCCGCGCGGCTGGACGAGTCAACGCTGGCGGAGATCCGAGAGCTTGGGCGCGGCAGGAAGGCGCTGGTGCATGGCGTGGGCCTGTCGATCGGGACGGCGTCGGGCTGGAATGAGGACTACCTTCGGCTGCTGGATGAATTGCTTCCCGAAGTGGATGCCCTCTGGCACAGCGAGCACTTGGGCCTCACCATGATCGAGGGCGAGCACCTGGGCTCGATGCTGGCGTTGCCGCGAACAGAACGCATGTTGGAACTCGTCTGCGAGCGGGTTCGCCGCCTCCAGGAGGCTTATTCCCTGCCCTTCCTGGTGGAGAACATTGTGCACCTGCTGCCGGACGCGCCCGCGGATTACTCCGACGCTGGTTTCCTCAACGCCCTCGCCGGGCGAACGGGGTGCGGGCTGATTCTGGATGTGTATAACCTGGAATGTGACGCGCACAATTACGGGTTCGACATCGAGGTGTTCTTGGCGGAACTGGAGATGCAGCACGTGCGCGAAATTCACCTGGCGGGCGGCGTCCTGCACCGAGGGTACCGGTTGGACGTTCACTCGCGCCTGGTCGCCGATTCCACAATCGCCCTGGCCCGGCGCGTCATTGCGCAAGCTCCCAACCTGGGCGCCGTCACTTACGAATTGCTGCCCGAAGCCGTCCCCACGCTTGGCCATGAAGCCGTCGCGCGCGAGCTCGCTCGGCTCAGTAGCCTCCTCGCATCATGACGAGTCTTGAACAACAGCAACGTGCCCTGCTCGCTCTCATCAAGAAGCGTTCTCTGCCTCGAGAGGACTGCGACGAGTACCTGCGACATGTCGGGGCGTCGGACGAACTAGGATTGGTGCGGGAAATCGCCCTCTGGTGGCGCGCCCTGGGAATCGAGCGGAATTGTCCACTGACGGCGAAATTGCTCAGGAAGATTGGACGTTTCGAACCCGCTGTGGAAAGTTTTTATTGCCGTCACGCGACTTCGCCCTACATGGAGGAAATGGCCGTTCAATTTCTGGAGGCGATGAGCGTGGATTCCGATCCATTGATGCGGGCGATGGCGGCTTTCGAACTGGCGATGGCGCGGGTGGCCCAGGGCGACCCGCGCGAGTTCGTGATCGAGTGGGACCGCGATCCAACCGCGGTGCTTACCGCCTTGCGCATGGGCGACCCCTTGCCCCAGCCAGATGGTCTCCACCGCACCACCGTGGGTGGCGCGCAATCCGACCTGCGCTCAGAAATTCCAATTCCGGGCTGAGGCAACTATCGCCAACTCGAATCGTCAAAGCGTTTCAGGCTGGTAGCGTCGTCCAGGACTCCCAGGGTGATAATGGCGAAGGTGAAGACGCGCGTGCCGGGTTCAAGATGGCCGCCCAGGGATTTCTCGGGGTTCGAAAACGTGATGTGGCAGTGGACCCGGCCCTCGATAATGTATCCGTTGGCGGTGACCAGGTCGAAAGGCCCTTCCCCTTTGAAAAATGCTTCCGTAGCCGGAAGCGTGGTGTTGCTGACCACATGCACGTGGTAGCTGACCAGCGAGCCCGCGCCGCTCAAGATGACGGCGTTGCGAATCTTCTCCCGTGCCAGGGCCGCGCGCAATCCTACCAGCATGTCCACCTGATTCTTCATGCGGGCGACGACGATGCGCGTGAAGTGGCCGCTCACCGTGTAGGCGTCCGGCACGTCGGCGGCCTTCTGGGCCGGGACGCTTTTCGCGGACAGCGGGCCCGACGCGCCTCCCGCACCAGGGGCGACCGCCAGGAGCAGCAGTCCACCTAGCAATAAAGATTTCGCGCTTATCATAGCTACCTCCTACAGTGGGGGGCCACGGCACGCCTTCTGTGCCGTGGGCTTTTCGGGCAGGCCCGGTATCCTTCCGGCAACGTGACGCCGCCTGGCGCAGACCATCAAAGACGACGGTCTGGGCCAACCCACGAATGTGATAGAATCACGACACCAAGAAGGGCTACCGCCAGGATGTATCCCCAGATCGACACGCGTAGGAACCCTGCAAAGAAGTAGGCGCCGACCACTTTGTCGGCAAGACCATAAAGCCAAAGCCAAAGACCATAGAACGGTAATTGCAGGGCCGCCACGACCAAGAGAATCTTCGACCATTTCGGGGAAGTCGACAAAAGAGTACCTACGCTCACCACGACGACTGCAATGGACAATAAATCGTGAGTCCATGCTACGGTCACAACATTCGGGCTCCCTCCAAGGATTCCTTTTCCAGCCAATTCGACACCGATAAAGCTACTTGCGTTTGCTATACATAGCATTGAGGCTACATAGCTGAGAAAGCGCGTTCGAACCGTCGTGGCCATGTTCACAGAACGCAGGGCCGACCAGGATCCGCTAGCCACAGCACGGTTTGGGTACCGAGACCTTTCCTTGCTTTCACGGAAAAGACTACCCCCGCCTTGCTACCACGGAAGAGTACCCACTGCAAATAACCGCGCCGTGCCTATGCCCTCTACTTGCTGATCAAAGAGAACTTTCCAATATCTTCGCCTGTATCTATGTTCCATTTCTCCAGGGTTCCGTCGAGACTGGCCGAGGCGAGCGTCTTACCATCCGCCAAAAATGCCAACGACCCAACCCATTTCTGGTGGGGTACGAAAGACCGCAGGTCCTTGCCAGAGCCCACGTCCCAAAGACGCACGGCCCCATCCGCGCACAAGGCAGCCAGGGTTTTGCCGTGCGGAGAGAATACTGGCATGCCCGCGCCTGAGGGGGCAGTGATTGTCATTTCGACCTTCCAGGTTGAAATGTCCCACAGGCGGATGGACCCGTCGGGGTGCGTGGTAGCGAGCAGTCTTCCATCGGGGGCAAAGGAAAACTCAAAAGAAGCGCGCTGCCCCCGCACCAGCCAATGCTCAGTGCGGTTGGAAACGTCAATGACGCTTACACCGTTGTCATCACTCACGGCGAGTTGGTTCCCGTTTGGAGAGAACGCCACAAGTCCCACCACCTGTGTCCTATGCGGGGGAAAATGAAGAGGACGACCAGTGCGGAGGTCCCAGACCTTGAGTTTATTGCGCCACGTCAGCCCGAAGGTCCCGGCAGCTAGAAGATTGCCGTCAGGGGAAAAAGCCACAGATTGCACCATCGACCCTGGCAGGAAATCTCGGAGCCTCCGACCTGTTGCAGCATCCCACACCGTGAGCGCATGGACGGGATTGGGGAGCGGCACGGGAAGCAGAAATGCTGACACGTTGCTGCCACTCACCAGAGTCCGCCCGTCCCCCGAGAAGGCCAGGCACATACCAATAGCTTGGCGCGATAACCTCAGGACCCGCGGCTGTCAACCAGCTAGGTCCCACAGGTAAATCCAGCTCCCACCAATCATCCCGAGTAGCTTCCCGTCACGCGAGAACTCAGCAGAGTGGAAGTACGGCCGCTTCTCGGAAAGGCTGCTCGAGGGGATTGCGGTCAGTCCTGCCAGTAGCACGGCGATAATGAGTGGCGCCCGTTGCAGGCCGCGCTCCGACCGACGGCGAACCGAAGCCAACTCCTCTCCTACCATGACAGACCCTCGATTCTTCAAGGCACGCTTGTTGGCGTGCCGGTAGCCCCGGTACGAATTGAGTGCCGTGGGCCTTTTCGAGTCTGGGGCGTTACAGCCCGCGGCATGGAAAAACATGCCGTGGCGCACTCCTAAGATCGGATCCGGTAGCCACGGCACGGTTTGGGTGCCGTGGGCCTTCCGGTCAGCCCCGGTACCCTGGTGGCAACGTGACGTAACCAATTTGGATCCGACAGCGGCGCCACACCCCGTCAAAGATTCACCGTGAAATAGAAGATCTGATCCCACGTCCACAGGCGAAGGAGGTGCGACACCGGGGCATTTTACCACCGCGGAAAATACCCACAGCACAAAAGGCTTGCCGCGCCTATCCGTCACGAAAAATACCCACGGCACAAACCGCGTGCCGTGGCTACCCCAGCGGGCACTCTTCGGGCGCGAGGCCCGCGAGAAGAGCTTGCCGCACGCGGTCCATGATCAATTGCCGGTCGTCGAGCGTGTGTCCTTCCGTGGGGACGGGATCGTGCACCGTGATCCGCACGCGGCCGGGGTGAATCACGAACTTCCCTTTCGCCATGATCTTGCTGCTTCCCGAGATTGAAACGGGCAGGATAGGCGCCCCGACCTTCATCGCCATGATGAACACGCCTTTTTTGAGCGGCTGAAGCCGGCCATCGCGACTGCGCGTTCCCTCCGGAAAAACCAGAAAGGAATGTCCGGCCTGGAGCGAGCGCACTGCCTGGTTCACAGCGGCGATCGCGGCCTCGCGATGCTTGCGGTCTACGGGGATGAACCCCCGCGCCAGCATGGCGCGATTGAGGATGGGAATGCGGAAGAACTCTTTCTTGGCCACGATCGAGACCGTCGGCAGGATGGCCAGAAGGGCCGGCGGATCGCAATTGCCTTGATGGTTGGCCATGAATACCACCGTGCGGTCGCGAGGGAACTTCTCCAGCCCCGAAACCTCCAGGTGCACTCCCGCCAGCCACAGCGCCAGGCGCGCGCCGCGTTTGCCCGCGGCGTAGACGGGGTCGCTGTTTCCCGTCAGCAGCATATAGAGCAGGAGCGGCGGACCCAGAATCAGAATGTACACGCCGATGACGAAGGTGACGAAGCAAGCGCGGATCATCGCTGGCCCGAGCCCTCCGTGGCGCCGGTGAGCCACCCCTCGCGCACGCGCAGTTGTTCGGGCGTGGGGTGGGGGACTTCATCAATATGATACGCCGTCACCTGGCGGGACTCGACCTCCAGCGTGATATCAAGGGTCCGGCCTTCACGCAGCACGGAGAACTTTTCCATCTCCCCCGGCTTGCGCGCGTAATAGCGCGCGTCGGGAAGCTCGGCCAACGGCTGCCCGTTCAGTTTCCAGAGGATGTCACCTGGGGCAAGCCCCGCCTTTTGCGCGTTGCCGCCCGGCTCGACGCTGTCGACCACGATCTGCTCCTGCAAGTTGCGCCGGGCAGCAAATCCCCACGCCGCGGCTTCCACCGCCTCTGTTTCCAGACGCAGACCCGCGTAATTCAGGTACGTGTTGTAACCGAGTTCCTTTGTCCCCCGCACGTCGTCTCGAAAGAATTCCTCAGGTTCGTGGAAGTCCGGGGCGAGGCGCGCGATGAGGGCCTGCAAGTCTGCGTCGGTCCAAAAGCGGTCGCGACGCGCAAACTCCTCATTGAGGCTGCGAAAAATGTCGTCCAGCCCGGCGCCGTTCCCGGTCGCGTGCCGGAGCGCGAGGTCGAGCAGGTATCCCAGCAGTTCGCCCTTGTTGTAATACGAGATGCTGCGCGCCGGGCGATTATAGTCGCTGTACTTTTCAAGCCAGGCCTCGAGCCCGGAGACTTCGGCGCTCTGCGTGAATCGCGCAGAGCGCGCCTGGAGCATCTGAATCTCCGCTGCCAGATGCCGATAGAAGTCCTCAGTCGAAATCAGCCCGGCGCGCAGCAGGCTGAGCGTCCCAAAGGTGCTGGTGACGCCCTCGCAGAACCACAGATCGCGCGTATCGTTGCCGTGAACGTAGTCGATGGGCTCGAGCGTCTGCGGCCGGATGCGCTTCACATTCCAGAGATGAAAAAACTCGTGCGCCGCGATGCTCTCGACAATGTCCCAGTGGTTGCGGGCCGTCGAGGCCGAAAGGCTGATCGCGGTGCCGTAGCGGTGTTCCATGCCGCCGCCCGCGCCTTGCGGCAAGAAATGGAAGATGAACGTGTAGCGCGAAAACGGCTGGTCATGCATCAACAGCGTTTCCGTGGCCGTGATTTTTTCAAGCGAAGCGAGCAGGCGCTGGGAGGAATAGACATCCGGCTCGGCATCGACGATAACGCGATAGGTGGCGGTGTCCGGCTTTGTTCCCGCCAAATCCAAGCGCTGAGTGTAGCTGTACTCGGCGAACGTTCCGGCTTCCGCAGGACTGTCCACAAGGGCATCGTAGCTGGACGCGTGATATTCCGTCCCTTGCCCTTCCAGCAACGAGGCCACTTTCCAGCCGGGCGGCAGCAGGAAGTTGACCTGCACGCCTCGGTCGCGCTGGCGGGGAAGATAGAGAAGCAGCAGGGCAAAATTCAGGAAGGCGTGATGCTCATTGAAAGCGCTCGAATAGGGGCTCTCTTCATTGGCGTAGACGGCGTAATGCAATTCCAGATTTCGGCAAGGCGCGGGAGCGCCGCGCCAGGTATTGAGATCGACCCGCACCAGGGCCTCCGGCTGCCCGTCGCAGGCGGCGCGAACGTCCTGGACGTTGCGCACGAAATCGCGGATCTGGTAGAGGTTGTTCCACGCTGGTATCTGGAGCTCGAGCGAGGCTGCCGCCTCGGGCACGTCCATGGTCACCTGGACCAGATGTGTGGCGGGTTCGCGTAAGTCGAGTTGATAGTGGATCGGCTTCGACTGCCCGCGCCCCGTGGCGACCACAAACAGCAGGGCGATGAGCAAGGCTGCCACGCGTCCTGTGATTCTCAGCAGGTGTAGCTCGGGAGGAGCGGCGCGCTCGTGGCCGCGTGAGCTTTTGCAGAGGTTGGCTCGAGAAACTTGCCAGGCGGGGAGCATTATTGATGCGCTAACCTTTCCCTCGCGTTCGCCATGGCGCGTCATACGAAATGACTTGCAAGCTGCTGCCAGAATTCTTACCATATCCTTGGGCGATTCAGGGGAAGCCTTACAAAATGTTTAAGGCGGATTTTCACTGCCACAGCCGTTTTTCGGGCCATGCGAAGCATCTAAGCTTCCTGCGTTGCCGGGACTGCTATTCCCAGCCGCTCGATGTGTACTACGTGGCCAAGCGTCGGGGAATGGATCTGGTCACCATCACCGACCACGATTCCATCGAGGGCTGCCTGGAGGTGCTGAACCGCCTGGGCGAACGCCCCGACTTTATCATGGGCGAGGAAGTCAGCGCGCATTTCCCCGAGTTTCGCCATACCGTCCATATCGGCGTCTATGGTCTGAGCGAGGCGCAGCACCGCGAACTCCAACCCCTCCGCCAGAACGGCGAAGAGCTGGTGGCCTATCTTCGGCGCGCCAACTTGCTCTACGTACTCAACCACTTTTTCCACGACTTCGGCGACCGCGCGCGCGTGCTGGCGTTCATCGAGCGCATGGCGCAGTTGTTCGACGTGTTCGAGGTCCGCAACGGCTCGCAGCAGCGCGAGCATAATACGCTTATCGCCACCTTGCTCGAGCGGCTGCGGCGCAGCGGCCGCCAGGTAGGCATGGTCGCGGGCAGCGACTCGCACACCCTGCGCCGCCTGGGCCGCACCTACACGGCAAGCCCGGCCACCACCCGCGAGGAGTTCCTGGCGGATATTCGCGCCGGGCGCGGCCAGATTTGCGGCGCGCACTCGAATCACCTTTCCCTGGCGGCGGACATCTATGGCGTCGTGCTGCGCTATTATCCCACCGTGCTTTCGCTGCGCAATGGCGAGTTCCCTCCCCTGCTGCGGGTGAAGAATTTCTTCCTCAGCCTTGCGGCCGCGCCATTCCTGTTTACTCCGTATGTGGTGGCAGTGCGCCACAGCCGCATCGAACGCTCGCGCGTCAACCACTATTCGCGCCTTTGCCTCGACCCGCAAAGTTTTTCCTCTTCCACCTAATCGCCCGCGCTCGGCCCCGGGCGGGCGCGGAATTTCCACTTGTAGAGAAGGCCACCGCAAGCGATTGTAACCAACCCCAGCAGGGATTCTTTCGGGCGAAGCACCGCGGTGTAACAGAGCATCCAGGCGCTCGCCAGGATAAACACCGCGGGGACCAGCGGGTAGGCCCAGCTCACCGCCGCCGAACGCTTCCATCCCGGGCGGCCCCGCAACCGGACCATTCCCGCCGTCGCCAGCGCGGCAAAAAGGACCAGCGCGAAGCCGATGTAGTAGATCAATCCTTCGAACGTTCCCGTCAGGATCATGATCGCTGTGGCCGCCGATTGAGCGAGGATGGCGAGCACGGGCGTTTGCCGGCGAGGATGGAGGCGCGCGGCGCCCCGGAAAAAACACCCGTCTTGCGCCATCGCGTAATAAACGCGCGGCCCTACAATCACCATGGCGCTGACACACGAAAGCAGCCCGATCGCCATAATCGCGCTGAAAATGCCGCCACCTCTCGCCCCGAACAGGGCGCCGGCTGCGGCGCTTCCCACGCGCACAACGCCTTTCAGGGAAGCCAGCGGCAGCGCGTAAATGAACGCGGCGTTGAGCGCGATGTAGAGCGCGCCCACCAGCAGCGTCCCGGAAACGAGCGCGGTGGGAAGGGTTCGCTCCGGCGTTTTGATCTCCTCCGCGACGTAAGTGGCGGCGTTCCAGCCGCTGTAAGCAAACATCACGAAAATCAGGGAAACCGCAAATTGCGCCGCGACACTATGCGTCGAGGTGCGCGCGGTCATTTCCTGAAAATGCCCCAAAGACCCCTTGCCCCAAGAAAACGCCAGCATCAGAAATGCGCCCAGGACCCCCAGTTTCAAACCTGTCAGGATGTTCTGAAGATTCGCGGCGAGCCGCAATCCCAGAATGTTGACCACGGCGAAAAACGCAATGATCCCAATCGCGAGCCATTGTCCGTTCCCCGTGTGAAGCCAGTGCAGCATCGCGAACGATCCTTTGGGCGCGGAGGCCACGGCGAGCGAAGGGAAGAAATACGCCAGGTACTCGGAAAACGCCATCGCGGCGACCGCGATGGGGGCGGAGAAGCCGGCGAAAAACGAAACCCAGCCGCTGAGAAATCCCCACGCGGGCCCCCAAGCTTCGCGCAGGTAAACGTAGTCGCCGCCCGAGCGCGGAAAATTGACGCCCAATTCCGCATAGCACAGCGCGCCGGAAAGCGCCACCACGGCTCCCACCGACCAGATGGCCAGGACGAGGATCGGCCGCCCAAGGTCGCCGGCAAGGAATCCCGTGGTGGTGAAGATGCCGGTGCCAATCATGTTGGCCACCACGATGGCGGTGGCGCTGGTAAAGGTCAGCTCTCGTCGCAGTGAAGGCGGCATCTGCTTGGTTGCATTCTCCTGAATCATTTGTTACGCCGCACGGAGTGAAGCCGTAATTCACTCGAAGCGCCACGTGCGAACCCGCCAGACTAGGGGCGATGGCGCGCGAGTGCAAGCAAATTCTCGCGCCCCCTCTCTGTCTCTCGACAAGCTGGCTGCGCGCGGGTAGAATTCGTGCTATGCGCCATCGCCAATTTCGCAAGTCGTATCGCGCTTTCTTCGGGGGCGCGATTGGTCTAACCCTGGGACTCGTCCTGCTGCTCAGCGGCGAAGGACTGTTCGGTCAAAACGATCTGACCGCCCTTCCGCAGTTCGGCAGCAATCCCAACAAGATTGTGCCCTACGTCCCCACGCCTCCAGAAGTCGTGCAAAAAATGCTGGAGCTTGCCAAGGTCGGACAGGACGATACGGTCTACGACCTCGGCTCCGGCGACGGCCGCATTGTGATCATGGCCGCGGACAAGTTTGGCGCGCACGCTGTGGGGGTGGAACTGGACCCTGACCTGTATAAACAGTCCGAGGACCGCATCAAGCAAATGGGGCTCGACAAGCGCGCGGAAATTTTGCATGAAGATTTTTTCAACGTTAATATTCGCCGCGCCACCGTGGTCACGCTTTATCTGCTGACCTCTGTCAACGAACGGCTGAAGCCGATGCTCGAAAAGCAGCTTCGCTCCGGCGCGCGAGTGGTCTCGCACGATTTTCAGATGCCGGGTTGGCAGCCGGAAAAGACCGAGGAGGTCGTTGACAAGAACGGGTTGTCGCACAAGGTCTATCTTTACGTGCGCCCGTAGTCGTTCCGCAAGTGTTTCCTGATGAGGACGCCATGCTCGTGACGACGCCCCGCTTCCGCATCGCCCGGATCGTCCTCGCGACTCTTGCGATTCTTTACGCGCTTTCGCCGCGCCTGCGAGATTCTCAGACCCCCAACGCAACTTCGTCACTCGCGGAATCTGCCGCGGAGTTCAAGGAAGCGCGCGAGCGCATGGTCCGTGAGCAGATCGCGGGGCGCGATGTTCGCGATCCGCGCGTGCTCGCCGCGATGCGCAAAGTCCCGCGGCATCTCTTTGTGCCCGCGGATGTGCGGAAACTTGCCTATATCGATTCACCTCTTCCCATCGGCCTGGGCCAGACGATTTCGCAGCCCTACATTGTCGCCTTCATGACCGAAGCCCTGGAACTGAAGCCGCAGGACCGAGTCCTGGAAATCGGCACGGGCTCCGGATATCAGGCGGCGGTGCTCGCCGAACTGGTGAAGGAGGTTTACACCATCGAAATCGTGGACTCGCTGGCGCGCGAGGCCGAAGCGCGATTAAAGCGCCTCGGTTACACGAACGTCCGTATGCGTTCGGGCGACGGTTATCGCGGCTGGCCGGAGGCAGCGCCCTTCGACGCCATTATGCTGACCGCCGCGCCTGACCATGTTCCCCAACCGTTGACTGACCAACTCCGCGACGGTGGTCGGTTGATTCTTCCCCTGGGTCGCGGCGACCAGGACTTGGTGCGACTGCGCCGCACGCGCCAGGGAATCCAGCACGAACGCCTGCTGCCCGTGCGCTTCGTTCCCATGACGGGTGAAGCGGAGAACGTTCGCTAGCCTGGTTTTCGTCCGGAATTGTTGAACCGCGTGAAACGCGTCAGATTGCTGACCTGCGGTATTACACCGCCCTGATAGGCGCCCAAAGGGGATTCTCTGTGGCCTCCGTGTCCCCCAAGCGTTCACACAGAGATCACGGAGGGTCTCCGTGACCTCCGTGTTGAGTCATTTCCCAGCCACAGAGGACACAAAGGCATTGATGATGACGAGATCCGTCCCCAAGACAAGCTCCATCTTTAACCCTTTTCTACTGCTATGGGTGATGTTCCATTAGTGCGAACCACCAGCGCGCTGGCCCGGACTGTAAAAATAAACCCCTTCCGCGATCAATATCACCGGGCCCGTGAGCTGCACTTCTCCATTTTCGGGCCACGCCACGAACATATCACCCGCCTCGGTTCGGACGCGTACCTCGCGGCCCGTGACACCGTTCAAGATGCTGGCCACCACGGCAGCGCACGACCCCGTGCCTGAGGACATCGTGTGCCCCACGCCGCGTTCCCAGAAACGCACTTCAATTTCATCCTTTGAAACAACCTTCACAAATTCCACATTGGTGCGATTGGGAAATGATTCTGACGTCTCAATTTCTCGACCCAGCACAGCCCAATCCTGCGCGTGAAGGTCTTCCACGAAAACTGTGCAATGAGGATTGCCGAGCGAGGTAACGGTCACCGGAAGTGGGCCCCTTGTGGTGGGCAGCAAAAACCCCCGGACCGGCGCCTCGGTACCGGAACCCCGAAATGGGATGGCGCCCGGATCGAGGATTGGCGGCCCCATCCCGACCTGAAAAGTCCATTGTCCCTTTCTTTCGTCGACCGTTTCGAGAGATCTCACGCCCGCCATAGTTTCGATTTTGAGAACACGCTTCTTCGCCCCGCGCCATTTCAGGAACGCGCCGGCGCAACGGATGCCGTTTCCGGACATCTCCGCTTCGCTCCCGTCGGCGTTGAAGAACCGAATTCGCGCGTCATGGCGGCGATTGCGTGCCGGGAAAACCGGGATCAGCCCGTCCGCGCCCACGCCCGTGTGGCGCTCCAGGACTGCTCGGGCGAAATCCGGCAAGCCGCGAGGCAGCCCGCGACTTGAGGCAACGATCCAGTCGTTACCCATACCATGAAGCTTTACGAAATGAATTTTGTTTCCTCCAGCCATTTGAACCTCAAGTTTTCAGGTAGCCACGGTCAGCGCCTTGCTGACCGTGGCTATTGCCGGTGGGAAGAGCCCACGGTCAATCACAGAGCGATTGACCATGGCTACCAAACCTAACCGCCGGCGTGGCGGCGATAAATCGTCGCGCTTCCCTTGGGGGGTGCGGTGTCCGTCTCGATGACGACAAAATCCTTGAACACCTCCGGGTGTGCGCGCATGAGCGCATCAACGCTATCGCCTTCGCCGCGAATGATCCACTCGACCCAGCGCGCAGGGTCCGAAACGACTTGCCTCCAGTATTTGCGGTTTTCCTCGGTCAGAGTGTTGCGGTACGAGATGCCGACGCCGGGAATGACGCATGGCCACTTCCCGGCCGCCATCAGGATTCTCCCCCCATCATACTTGCCACGCAGAAGATGGATGATGGATTGTTGCAGCTCGGAGCGGCATGGGTTGTTGAGCAGGCCCTCCTTCACCACCATGAGTTCGCGTGGCCCATTCCAGACGAGCGCAACTCCCTGCGCGAACAGGACTCCGGCAAATATCATCAGCAGACCGGCGCGGACGCGGGCCGGCACTCCGTTAGACAGCAAAAAAGACGGAAGCAATGCAATGGCCGGCATCATTTCGATGCCGTATCGCAAATTGTAATAAGTATGCGGAAACATGGTAGGTACATAGAGCGGGATGGCAGCGTAGGCCATCGCCTGGATGTAAAAGGGCAACGGCACTAGGAACAGCAGTGCCGCAGCGCGGCGGCCCCACTCGCGGCGGTAGACCACCCAAGCGACCATCCCCAGGACCGCCAGTTCCACCGACCAGGCGCCAATAACGAGCTTTACATCCTCAAAGAAATAGTGCGCCGAAAGTCGCAAGCTGCCATCCGTGGGATAGGGGAACGCCGTGGTTGCAAGCTGATGCGCGTAAATGGCCTGCGCGGAAAACGGCCCATTATAAAATTCGAGGGGATTCCCAAATCGGTAAGCGTTATGCAAAAACCACAGAACAGGGCCTGCGCCGGCGATGAATGAAAAAAGTACGGCGTGGCGGAAGCGCTGCGACCAAGGTCCGCGGCGCGCCAGCAGCACGTACAATGCGGCAAAGGGCAGGACGTACCACTCGTCGTAGCGCGTGAGCGTGCCGCAAAAAGCCGCGGCCGCGCCGACCAACAAGGCTCGGAGATGGCCAGCCACGCGATAACGGAACAAGGCGTACACAGTGAGGACAGCAAAGAAGAGCGCCAGCGGCTCGGTGAGCGGCGTGCTGCCCAGGTAGAGGAGATTGGGGCTCAGCAGGAGCGCCGCGAGGCTCAGGAACCCCGCGGCGGCGTTGCCATTGATTTCCCCGGCCAACCGGAAAAGGAACCAAGCCATTCCGGCCAGTGCGGCACTCGACACAAAGCTTCCGGCCAAGCCCGAGCGCCAGAGGAAATCGTTGATAGCCAGAGGCGCCACGAGGACGTGATAGAGCGGCAGCCAGACGCTGCCGATTTCGGCGTAACCGGGAGTCAAGGAATCAAACAGGCGGCGCGCCCCCTCCATGTGGGCGAGCGA
The DNA here is from genome assembly GCA_020072925.1 of Terriglobia bacterium. GTDB lineage: Bacteria > Acidobacteriota > Terriglobia > UBA7540 > UBA7540 > JAIQGA01. Next base: position 22,020 of record JAIQGA010000037.1, read on the forward strand.
GTCGCCGTAAATATTCGTGAGCCCCTGCGAATAGAAATAGAAGAGGTTTACCAGCGTCACCACCGCGATGAGACCGGCGGCGAGCGCCTGGGAGCGGGCAGACAGCGCCCGTAACTGGGGAGGGGCTTCTGTCGCGGCGGGCGCAGGCTCAGGCATCAAATTGGGTCAGAGCTTTGAATTCCCGGTAGCGCGTTTCGATTTCTTGTGAGGTGAGGCGCAGCAATCTCTCCAGACTGAACTCTTCCACCGCGAAACTCGCCATCACCGAGCCGTAGACGACGGCCCGGCGCAGGTTCGCTTCCGAGAGATCGCCGGTGCGGGCCAGATGGCCCATGAATCCGCCGGCGAAGCTGTCTCCCGCGCCGGTCGGATCGAGGACTTCATCAAGGGGATAAGCGGGCGCGGAAAAAACCGAGCCGCCGGAGAAAAGCGTGACGCCATGTTCGCCGCGCTTGATGACAACGCTGCGCGGCCCCATCGCGCGGATGACCGCTGCCGCTTTCTTCAGGTTCATCTGCCCGGCGAGCATTCGCGCCTCGCCTTCGTTGATCAGCAGAAGGTCCACCGTTCGCAGGGTCTTCTTTAGCTCGTCAGGTTTGCCGGCAATCCAGAAATTCATCGAATCGAGGGCCGCCAAGCGCGCCTGGGGGAGTTGCTCGCGGACGTGCCGCTGCAGGACCGGGTCGATGTTGCCCAGAAATATGAAATCGCTGTCGAGGTAAGCTGGCGGAATCTTCGGTGCGAATCGCTCGAAGACGTTGAGCTGCGTATCCAGCGTGCGAGCCTCGTTCATGTCGCCCCGGTACTCGCCGCGCCAGCGGAAAGTCCGGCCGGGAACGCGCTCGAGGCCCGCCGTGTCAATGGACCGGCTGCGAAAAACTTGAAGCTGCTTCTCTCCAAAGTCCTCGCCCACCACGGCGACTACGCGGACAGGGCCAAACCAACTGGCTGCCATGGAGAAGTACGTCGCCGAGCCTCCTAGGACCTCGTCCGCTTGTCCGTGGGGAGTTTTGATGGAATCAAACGCCACCGAGCCGACGACCAGCAGTGCCATGGTAACCCACTTATTCCTCTGAGAATTGGAATTGCTAACTTAAACCGTTACGTTAAGTACTTGCCGACCAGTAAGGCCAGCTTCCTTTTGGCCGCGGCCGAGACCTTCTTATGGTCCGTCAAAATCGCGTGCGCGAGCGCCGAATGGCACGGACAGTTGCGTTCGCGGGGCATTGAGCTCACCGCCGCCGCCACAATGCGCTTGGAATGCTCGACATTCTTGGTCAAGTATTCGATGACCTGGTTCACGGTCACGGCGGCATGCTCCGAATGCCAGCAATCGTAGTCCGTCACCATGGCCAGGACGGCGTAGCAAATTTCCGCCTCGCGCGCCAGCTTGGCCTCGGGCAGGCTGGTCATCCCGATCAGATCCATATTCCAGGAACGGTAGAGGTGTGATTCGGCCTGAGTCGAAAAGGCCGGCCCTTCGATGCACACATAGTTGCCGCCACGGTGGCAAGGAACTCCCGTTTGCATCGTAGCATTTTCCAGGACACTGACCACCGTGGGGCAAACCGGAGTGTCGAAACTGATGTGCGCCACCAGTCCTCCGCCGAAGAAGGTCGAAACGCGCTGGCGCGTGCGATCGACGAATTGCGTGGGGAGGGCCATGTCCATGGGCCGATAATCCTCGCGGAGCGAGCCCACGGCGCTGACCGAGATAATGCGTTCCACGCCCAGTTTCTTGAAGCCATAAATGTTGGCCCGGAAATTCAGCTCTGACGGAAGGATCACGTGGCCGCGTCCGTGCCGCGCCAAGAAAGCCACTTTGCGCCCCTCGAACGTTCCCAGAACGTAGGCGTCAGAAGGCTTTCCAAAGGGCGTGGACAGGCGAACTTCGCGAACCCGCTCAATACCCGGAAGGCTGTAGAGGCCGCTGCCGCCAATGATCCCGATCTCCGCTTGGCTCAATGCTCCTCCTTCGCTGTCGCCGTGCGCGCTTCCGCAGGGGCGCTGACGGGTTGCGTCGCGATTCTTCCCTCAACGTCCACCAACCTTACCCAAGGTACCTCCGGGTCGTGAGGAAACACGATCAGTGCCCCCTCGCGGGCCAACTCCGGTAGCAGGCGTTTCTTGTTGTCCAGCGTTTCCATTGGATAAAGGTCAAAACTCATGATCCAAGGAAACGGCAGGTGCGCCTGGGTGGGGACCAGATCGGAAATAAAATAGGCGCTCTCGCCTTGCGACTCGATGCGGACACACTGCAGGTGGCGCGTGTGTCCCGGCACCACCTCGACGCGGATTCCCGGAAGAATCTCGCGGTCGCCGTCCAGAAATTCCGTCTGAGCTTCCGCGGGCCGAAAAAACTCTTCGACATAGCTGGCGCGATCGCGCTCGGTCGGATGCAAAGCGTGTTCCCATTCACCGCGCTGAACATAGTAGCGGGCGCGAGAAAAAGTGGGCACGACTTTCCCATTCTGCCGCCGGGTGTTCCATCCGCAATGGTCGAAATGCAGGTGGGTGTTGATGACGAGGTCGATGTCCTCAGCCCCCAAGCCCAGCTTGTTAAGGCCGTCAAGGAGAGTCGAGGTGTGCTCCACTCCGTAAATGTCGGTGTATTTTGCGTCGAATTTGTCCCCGATGCCCGTTTCGATCAGAACGTTCTGCCGGCCCGTACGCACTAGCAGGCAGGTGAGGCCCAGACGAATGCGATTCCGCGCGTCGGCAGGAATCCTCTTCTCCCAGAGCGCCTTGGGGACCACCCCGAACATCTGGCCGCCATCGAGCGCGAAGGTGCCGTCGGAAAGCGCGTGGATTTCAAATGCCCCAAGTTTCATTTTTCCTCAACCAGTTCGATGAGCACCCCGGCCGTGCTGGAAGGATGAACAAAGGCGATGCGCTCGTTCCCTGCGCCACGTCGCGGCTCGCGATCGATCAGGCGCATGCCGTCGCGTTCGAGGCGCCGCAGCGCGTCGTCAAGGTTCGGCACGGTCAGCGTCAGGTGGTGAATCCCGGGTCCGCGTTTGGCGATGAAACCGGCGATGGGCGAGTCCGCCGCGGTCGCCTCCAGGAGCTCCAGCCGGCTTTCGCCGACCCGGAAGGCCGCGACCCGCACCTTCTGGTCCTCGACGGTTTCTTCGGAACCCGCAGCCGCGCCGAGCAGCTTCTCGAAAACGGGCACCGCCGCTCGCAGCGATTCGACCGCGATGCCGACGTGATGAATTTTCATGGCAAACCCTGGCGCGCCTCAAATCCGCCCGTTAAGACAGTGCGTCCTTCGCGCCGCGGCCTTCCTGCGCGGACTCAGCGATGATTTCCTCCACCACCGAGAAAGGATCGCGGCGATGCGCGAGGAGGTCATCCACGCGCCGGTCCAGCGACCCATCGCGAAGGCGCGGCGCCACCACCTGCTCGAATAGAGTCTGCCGCAGCAATTCCAGCAACCGCGCGCGCCAATGCTCGCGGCGTCGCGCCTGCTTGACGGCGCCCGACTCGCCAAAAGCGCGAAATTTTGCCAGTGCCTCGCCCAGTGCGGCGATTCCCTGCCCCGTGGTGGCCACGGTCTGGAGGATGGGCGGCCGCCAGCCGTCGGGGCGCGTGGCAAGCGAAAGCATTGCCGCCACTTCCTGCTCGACGCGGTCCGCGCCCGGGCGGTCTGCCTTGTTAATGACAAACAGATCCGCGATTTCCATCACACCGGCCTTGAACGTCTGGATATCATCTCCCATGCCGGGAACGAGCAGAAGCACGGTGGTGTCAGCCAGGCGCGCTATCTCTACTTCGTCCTGGCCCACACCCACCGTCTCGATGAGGACCACCGAACACCCCGCGGCATCGAGGATCGAGACGACGTCGTGCGTTGCCGGCGCCAAGCCGCCCAGTTGTCCGCGCGTCGCCATGCTGCGAATGTAGACGCCCTCATCGCCTGCCAGGCTCTGCATTCGGATCCGGTCGCCGAGGATGGCGCCGCCTGAAAATGGGCTGGTGGGATCGACGGCCACGATCCCCACCCGCGCTCCCTGACGGCGATACTCACTTGCCAACTTCTCGACCAGGGTGCTCTTGCCGGCTCCCGGCGAGCCGGTGATGCCGATGACGTCTGCCTGCCCCATGCGCGGAAACAGTCGCTTCAGTAGCTCCCTGCCGGCAGGTTCGCGGTTCTCGACCGCGGAGATGGCCCGCGCCAGGGCGCGGCGATCCCCCGCGACGATCTTCTCGGCCCACTCAGGGATTTTTTCCGCCATGGGCAAGGTCCGGCCCGCCCGTGCCTCGGCCCAGGATTTCGCGGGCGATCACCATGCGCTGAATCTCGCTGGTCCCTTCACCGATCGTGCAGAGTTTTACATCACGATAATATTTCTCGACAGGATAGTCCTTAATGA
>JAIQGA010000037.1:26416-50991 GCA_020072925.1 Terriglobia bacterium
TGGATCTGCACAGCCTCATTGGCGACGCGCACGGCGACTTCTCCCGCGTAGAGCTTGGCCATGGAGCCTTCCAGCACCACACGGCGCCCCTGATCGGCGAGGCGCGCCGCCCGGTACGTCAGCAGTCGGGCCGCCGCGATCTCCGTGGCCATGTCCGCGAGCTTCCATTGGATGGCCTGGAACGAGGCGATGGGCTTGCCGAATTGCTGCCGCTGCTGCGCGTAGGCGCGCGCCGCTTCATACGCGCCCTGGGCCATTCCGACCGCCAGCGCGGCAATCGAAATTCGCCCGCAATCGAGCACTTTCAAGCTGTCCTTGAAACCTTCGCCGGGCTTCCCCAGGCAATTATCCTTGGGGATTCGACATTCTTCGAAGATGACTTCCGCCGTGTCACTGGCGCGCATGCCCAGCTTATTTTCCTTCTTGCCCGCGCGAAATCCCGGCGTCCCCTTTTCGATGATGAACGCGGAGATGCCGTGCTTTCCCGCGGATTTGTTTGTGACCGCCATGGCCACGCAAATGTCCGCATAAGTCCCATTGGAGGTAAACGTTTTGGAGCCGTTGAGGACCCAAGCGTTGTTCTCCAGTCGGGCCGTCGTGCGCGTGCCGGCGGCATCGCTGCCTGCCTGTGGCTCCGTCAGACTCCAGCAGCCCAGTTTCTCCCCGCGCGCCAGGGCCATCAGATATCGCCGCTTTTGTGTCTCGGTCCCGCAAAGATAAATATGATTGGAGCAGAGCGAATTGTGCGCGGCAACGATGATGGCAACGGAGCCATCCACGCGCGCCAGTTCCTCGAGGATCGTCACATACTCGATGTAGCCCAGCCCCGCGCCGCCGTATTCCGGCGGAAACGTCACGCCCATCAGCCCCAATTCCGCCAGGCGGTGCAGAAGTTCTTTCGGGAAACGCTGGGCCTCGTCCCATTCCATCACGTGCGGGCGAATTTCTTTTTCCGCGAACTCCCGCACCGATTTTTGGATTCCCTGCTGTTCCTCGGTCAGATCAAAGTCCAGTGGCCACCTCGACGCCGCAAGTCTTCAGTGCTCAAGGCTATACAAAAAGCCAGGAACCGTCAAGAAAACCGCGGCGAGCGCCAAGGCGGCCGCGCGACTATGCTAAGATGCTTTGTTTGGAATGAGGACGGAATTCCAACGCGTGTTGTGGGTTCCTCTGCTTGGCCTACTGATCCAGGCAGCGTCGCCCGCCGCCCCGCGGCGGGAACGTGAGCCCGTGTCCGCGGAGATCTCGGTCCATACGGCGCATGCGGGCTGCATGGTGCAACTCGATGATGCGCCGGCACAGCCCGCGGGTCCGCAGGGGGACCTCGCCTTGACAAACGTTGAGCCCGGCGGCCATTACGTCCACGTGCGTTGTCCCGGCGCAGACGAGGTGGACTACTTCATTTCGCCTCAGGCGGGGGTAATCCTCAAAGTCCCCCAAAAGAAAGCTGCGGCCAGCAACGCTCCGCAAGACGCCGGCCTGGAGGTTGCCGAGGCGCATCTTCGACTCCGACACCTGGCGCAGCAAGCCGTTCAATTGCGCGCCCAGGGCCAATTCGAACAAGCCGTCAAAGCCCTCCGGGAGGCGATGCAACTTGACCCGAAGAACTCTGACTTGCACCGCGAGCTGGGGATCACTTTTCTCATGGGGAAGGATTGGAAGAGTGCTCGCATCGAAATGCTGGAGGCCATCCATCACGACCCGCAGGATTCCGACGCCTATAATGGATTGGGTTATGCCCTGGAGAAACTGGACGATCTGAAGGGCGCCGCCGATGCGTATCGGACAGCGATGCACCTGGATCCCGGCGATTCCTCTTCCCGCAGCCACTACTTCGATATTCTGGCGAAAATCCAGGCGCAGAACCTGCGGAAAAAGTAGCTCTTCCCTTTCCCGAGCTTGTCATCAGTTGGCAGCCGCCTTGCGCGGCACGCCGACGATTTCCCGCAGAACCTGTAACGCCCGCTCGCAACCCGCCCGGTCCACGTCCTGGTGGGTGACCATGCGGATCGACCGGGCGTTATAAGGGTTCGCCCAGATATTGCGCGCCTTGAGGCTTTGGGAAACCTCCGGCGCCGAAAAACCGGTTCCCGTGACATCGAAGAACAGGATGTTCGTCACCACCTTCGCGGAATCAATTTTGATGCCGGGAATCTCCGCGAGTCCATCGGCGAGCAGCTTCGCGTTCTCGTGATCGACGTGCAGCCGCTTGGGACTCTCTTCCAGGGCGACTAGTCCTGCGGCCGCGAGAATCCCCGCCTGTCGCATTCCGCCACCCATCATCTTGCGCACCACGCGCGCCTCCTCGATGAACTCTTTGCTGCCCACCAAAAGTGAACCCACGGGTGCGCCCAGTCCTTTGGACAGGCAGAACATGACGGAATCGAAATTCTTCGTCAGTTCGGCGACCCAGCGTCCCAGCGCCACGCTGGCGTTGAATATCCGCGCGCCGTCCAGATGGACCGGCAACCCCGCCACGTGCGCGCGCTCGACAATGTCTTCCGCGACCTGGGGTGGATAAACCGAACCGCCCGCCAGATTCGAGGTGTTCTCCAGCTCAATCAGGCCGGTACGCGTGCGGTGGTCGTGGCGCGGGCGCACGTTGGGCGCGATCAAGTCCCAGTTCAGAATTCCATCTTCTGCGCAGATAGTCCGGGGCAGCACGCCGGAGAAAGCGGCCATCATCCCCATTTCAAAATTGTAAATATGCGCGCGCTCTTCGCAGATTACTTCCTGGCCCGGCCGGGTCAGGACCTTGATGGCGGTCTGATTGCCCATCGTGCCCGATGGGACGTAGAGTGCCGCGTCGCGGTCAAAGATTTCTGCGGCGCGCTCCTGGAGGCGGTTCACGGTCGGGTCTTCACGGTACACATCATCGCCCACCTCCGCCTCGTACATGGCGCGGCGCATTGCTGGCGTCGGCTTCGTGACCGTATCGCTTCGCAAATCCACAATGGGTGAATTCATGTTCTAAGAACTCCATTCGGCGGGCGGCCCGCAACCGGGCCCCACACCTACGCGTTCACAAATTCCTGGAAGATTTCGTTCGATACCAGGTAGGCCCGTTCCGTCAGGCGCACACGGGCGCCACTTCGTTCCATCAGCCCCTGGCGCGAGAAGGCGGCAATGCTTTCCTGCCAATGCGAGGGCAACTCGCGGCATCCAAGCTCCCGCGCCTTGTCGAGATCCACGCCCTCACACTGTCGCAAGCCGAGGAAAAAGTATTCCTCCAGGTGTTGCTGCGCCGAGAGTGTTTGAAATTCAGAAATGGGCGAATGGCCCGCGGCTAGGCTTTGCAGATAACGCTCGACCTCCGTCACGTTCGCCCAGCGATGAACGCCGTCAAACGAATGTGCCCCGGCGCCCAGACCAACATAGGGTGCCAGTCGCCAGTACTTTTGATTGTGTCGCGACTCGTACCCCGGCAACGCAAAATTGGAGATTTCGTACTGCGCGTAGCCCTCGGCTGCCAGAAACTCGCGACCGGTCTCGTATGCATCGGCCATAAAAGCTTCGTCGGGAACCACCGCGGCGTGGTAACGCGCGCCCTCGGTGAGCACTTCATGGCCCAGCCGGCTCTTCTCGTCGATTTCGAAAATATAGAGTGACACATGCTCGGGCCGCAGCCGGGCGGCCTCCCGGAGACTGCGACGCCAGGACTCTTCGCTCTGGTAAGGCAGCCCCGCAATCAAATCCAGGCTGATGTTCTCAAACCCAGCGGCGCGCGCCTCGCGAACCATCTCTTCGGTGCCAGAAGTGGAATGCAATCGCCCTACAGCGCGGAGTTCGCGGTCATCGAAGGTTTGGGCGCCAATACTCAGCCGGTTTACTCCAGCTTGTCGCAAATCCTCGAGTAGAGCACCATCGGCGGAACCCGGAGTGCATTCAACTGTGAATTCGATCTGACTCTCGATCCGAAAATACCTGCGGAGAGATCGAACAAGCTGACCCAAGCGCTCGGCACCGAGCAGCGTCGGTGTCCCGCCACCGAAATAAACCGTGTCGACAGCAAGCTCCAGCACATCCCGACTGATTCCCTGGGCTTCGTAAAATCGCGGGAGTTCAGCCATCTCCCGCAGCAAGGCGGCAAGATAAGTATCAAAAATGGAAGGCCGCTCGACGCGCGAGCTGAAATTACAGAAGCTGCATTTCGACGCGCAATAAGGAATTTGGATGTAGATTCCAAGGGTATCCATCGGGGCATTTCCGGAAATCGCTCGGACCACGCGGCGATCGGGGCGCAGGTGCTTCCCTCGCCCGCAGTGCGGGCGGCGCCGCCATGTCGCTAATCTGCCACCACTTTAACGCGCAGAGCGCGGCGCCGCGGGCCATCGAACTCACACAGGAACACGCCCTGCCATCGCCCCAAGATCAGCCGGCCATTTTCGACGAGCAAGGCTTTGGAGTTGCCGATGACCGCCGCCTTCAGGTGTGCGTCGCAATTGCCGTCGTTGTGGTGGTAAGACTTGTCGCTGGGCGCCAGTTGTTTCAAAAAGGCATCCAGATCTTTTTGAAGCGCGGGATCATCGTTCTCGTTGAACAGGATCGCGGCCGTGGTATGGGGAACGAAAACAAAGCAGGTGCCGCTCTGCACGCCCGACTCGGTGACGAGGTCCTGGAGGATCCCGGTGATGTCCTTGAACTCCACGCGTTCTCGCGTCTCGACCAGGAGAGAGTGCACCCGTGCCGCGGGTCGTGCGCTCGAAAGGGGCTTGCCGGCTTCCGTTGCCATCGTTTCCTCCTGATCGCCTTTCGGATGGATACTCTGACCCGAGAAGATTCCAGAGCCTTCTCAACGTACGGCCCCGACCTTCTGCAGAGCCCCCTCAAGCGCGGCAGGCGCGGGCGGGACGACTGGGACCAAGGGCACGGTTTTCTTCACCAAGTCCGCCGTCCGCTGCACGTTCAGCTTTTCGAACAGGAAGACAAACTTGTTTTCGAGGTCGTTGCCGATTCGCGCGCGCACGCCGGCCGGCAACTCCCAGAATTTCCGCTTGAACGGCCCGAAGGATTTCTTGCGCGTCCTGTAGATAAACTGCTCGTCCGTGTCGCCGGGCTTGCGCTCCTCGGCGAAGTTCTTTCGAAGGAATTCGTAGATTTCCTCCTTGAAGTTCTTCGGGAAGTCGACGTTTTCGAAAATCATGTTCTGAAATTCCGTCGCCAAGTGGACTTCCGCGGTTTCACATTCGGGGAACTTCCCGAAGGCCTCCGCCGGAAGCGTCGAGGCGCCGTGTTGGACCGTGCCCGCCAAGCCATATTTGTCGCGGGCCGCGGCGGAGAGCTTACGCAAGGCGTCGAAATCGATGGCCACCTGCGCAATACTCCCGTCGGGCAGCACGACCCCGCCGTGCGTCGTTCCCGTCTGCACGCTGATTTTGGCCAGACCTTTCTTGCCGCCATCTAGGCGGGCAAACGCCTTCTGAAAACCTTCCATGTAGACGCTCAGTTCTTCGACGGTGGAATTCTGCTTGCCGACTTCGCCAATTTCCCCGCCCAAAGATACCGTAACCCCCTCGGGTTCCATCTGCCGGATGGCGGCGGCGAGCCTCGCACTGCTCTCGAAGTTGACGCGCTGCTGTTCGCGCACATTGGGTTTGGATAGGTCCACGAGTGTCGAAGTGTCAATATCGATGTTGTAGTAGCCGGCGGCAATGGACTCCTGGGCGAAGTTGCGAATGCCCTGCAGTTCCGCTTCAGGGTCCTTGGCAAACTTTTTCACGTGCGCCTGGTAGTGATCTCCCTGAATGAAAATCGGCCCTTCGTATCCTTCCCGCAGGGCCGCGGCGATGAGGACCGCCGCGAATTCGGAAGGCCGCTGGTCCGTGTAGTTGCTTTCGGTACGCGCCAATTCGAAGATGAAGGCTCCGGCCTTCAGCTTGAGCGCCGCGCGAAAGACTGCGCGCGCTACATCGTAGCTCAGCCCGCGGACGTTGATTGCCGGCACGGTGAAGCCGCCACACTGCTTGCGGCCACGCGCTTCGTAAAGACCGAATGTTGAAGATGGGACCACACCCAGCTCGAGCCCTGCCCGCCGGATGATCCATCGCGCGGCCGTGCGAACTTCGTCGTTCTCTCCTAGCGCCGCGTTCCATACGAGCGCATCCAGGGATTGCGAAACAAATTTCTGAGGATTTTTCAGGACAATGGGGCCACCCTGATTGACTTCGTAAATCATCCGATCGCGATGTAAAAGGTCCTGCACCGTGCGAGTATTCATGAATAGTTCTCTCCCCTGCGCGCCGCTTGCGTCACAACCAGATATTATAGCAGAGTCATTCGGGCCGCCATTTTTCCCCGTGAGCTGCTGAGTGGAGCATGCCGCGGGGCCATCTTGAAGGCGCTAATAGGTCAGCACTTGATGGTCGGAGCAATGGGTGTTGATCTGGGAGAGCAAACGCTCGAGGAGTGAATAACCGGCACGCCCGAGGAAATAGGTTCCGCCGACCCGCCGTTCCTGCAAATCCTTGTGCGGAAACAAAAACCGCAGGAGTGCCTGCTGATGACGCCGTAGCAATTCCGAACGCCCCAGCGCGGCGCGGCTCACCTTGCCTTTCAGGCGCTCCATCTGGTAATTCATTTTTTCCCCGACGTGCTTCAGCGTATCGAGGAGCGTCGGATCAAGTTTCTCGATGTCCTGATGCAGGCGCTCGAGCAATTGGCGGAGATCGCCCTCGCTTTGTTCGAAACGCTCCGCCCAGCCCTCAGCAAAGCCTGCGGCGGCGATCTTCCCGCTCAGATGTTCTTCGCCCTGCCAGATATCTTCGACTCCCAGGTGGTACTTTTCCATTAGACGCTGCGTGCGCTGGTCGATCAGTGTGAACCCCGCGCGCAGAAACACGATGGGCTGTGGCCGGCCGAAGCTTTCGTAAAGAGCCTGCGCCTGGCCAAGATAGGCGAGTTCGGAAGGGCCCGCCACATACGCGAGGGTCGGAAGCAACGCGTCCTGAACCACCGAGCGCAAAAGGACGTTGGGAGAAAAATCGAGCGGCCGCTCGGCCAGTCGCTCCTGGAGCGCTGCCTGCGTGACACGTTCCGAACCATCCAGCCAAAAATCGCCATGGCGCTGGTGAATGGGAACCCGATTTCCCTCCTGCGTGGCGAAGATCAGCGTTGAATCCTCGGCGACGTGGACCTGCGCGTGATAGCCCAAACGCGCCATCTTCTGTGAGCGCTCCAACACACGTGCGCGCAGCTCCGCGGCCTGGAGAATCGTCTGCTCGTAAACGCCGCCGGCGACGCGGTGCAGGGTCTCGTCGCGCGGGTCGAGCAGAATTACTCCCCAAGGCGCGAACAGGCGGGCCATCAGCCGGCCGAATGCCTCGCCCCAGGTGACGCCCGGCTGGAACGTTTCCCTTAGATCGCGCAGGAGACGGTCGCGTGGTTCTCCCGCAGGCAAGGCGCTTTCCAGGCGCGCCAGCGCTTCAGCGCATTGTGCGGTGAGCTTCACTTCTCCCACCGAGGAACGCGGCGCAGGCCGTTCTCCCGAGTCAGCGAGTTGAATCAGATTGTATTCTTCGTCGAAAGTGGCGGTCGCGGCCACCTCTTCCAGATCGTGGTCCTCGGTCGCAAGCCAGAACACCGGCACGGCCCGCAGCCCTTGTTCGGTCAATTGCTGCGCCAGCCGAACGGCGGTCAGCGCTTTGAAGAGAGTGAAGGCAGGACCCGAGAACAAACCCACTTGCTGGCCCGTGACCACGGCGTAGGTGCCGGGGTCGCTGAGGCGTTGGATATTGGCGAGCGTTGCGTCCGAGGCTCCCAGCGCTTTATTCTGCCGTGCGAGAACGTCCGTGACCTTTCGGCGCATCTCGTCATTGCTCGAAATGCGGCCCGCCAGCGCACGGTAGCTCGCCAGGTCGTTCGGCGCGCCGCTGTAGAATCGCGCCAGGCGGTCGTAGTGATACAGGTAATCAAGCAACAGTACGCTCGAATGCGGAACGCGCGTGTAAGAGATACAAGCTGCACTCATGGAAAGCTCATCCTACACTGGCCAGGGAATTCCGACAACTCCAACACGACGACAAGGAAGCGCATCCCGAAAGCCCGACGCAGATTAGATGTTCGGCTTCGAAAAGATGATTCAGTATTCCAGCCCGGCGCGCGCTTCGCGCAGGGCGTCGGCGACAGCCTGCCGCTGTGCGGGGGAAAGCGGCAGGAGTGGTGGGCGGGGTGGCCCTCCGGCGCCTCCACATAAATCGAGCGCCGCCTTGACACCTGAAACACCAAAAGGCAAAGCGATCTTCTGCGCCAACGGGACAAGCCGGCGCTGAAACTCACGAGCTTCTCGTGTGCGCCCCCGCAGAAAGGCTTCGTACAAGCCCACACACAAGTCCGGAGCAAAGTTCGCCTGCCCCAGGACGCCGCCGACCGCCCCGGCGCGCAGCGCATCGTAAAGAATCGACACGGAACCCACCAGGACGCGGAATCCCCGGCGCACCTTCCGCAGGACGGCGCGCACAAATTGAATATTGCCGGAGCTTTCCTTCAGCCCCTCGACGTTGGGAATTCGGGAGAGGCGCGCGATAGTTTCGGGCTCCGGGTTCAAGCCGGTAAACTGCGGAATCGAGTAAATGATGACCGGCCGCGACACGCTCGCCGCCACGACGCGGTAATGCCCGGCCAGCGCTTCCGCATTCATGCGAGCCTTGTAGTAATTGGGCGTGAGGACCAGCAGGACGTCCGCCCCCCGCGCGACGGCTTCGCGGCTCAGGCGCACGGTCGCCGCGGTGCTCTCCAACCCCGTTCCGACCACCAGCAGTTCCGGCGGGCGAACGATGTCGCGGGCGACACCCACCAGGCGCAACCTCTCGCGCTCGCTGAGATAGGGCGCTTCCCCGGTCGAGCCCGCCACGAGCACTCCCGACAGGCCGATGTCCGTCAAGCGCCGCAGGTTTTCACGAAACAGCCCTGTGTCGATTTCTCCCCGACGGTCAAAGGGCGTAACCGCTGGCGGAAAAATTCCTTTGATGTGAGCGAGAATTTCTTTGCGAGTCATGTGATTCCAATCTTCACCACGCGGGATTGCTATCAGGATGACGAACTGCCAATTGCCGAAGGCTGGGGCCGGAGCGTCTGTTTTCGATGGAGTTCTTGCAGGCTGGCAACCTGCGTCTTCCCTTCCCGCGCCGCGCGGATGCCGCTGATGGCCGCGATCGCGGCCGAAAGTGTCGTAATGCAAGTGACCCCATGCTGGACGGCGGCGCGCCGGATCGCTTTCTCATCAAACCGGGAGGCGCGGCCCAGCGGCGTGTTGATGATGAGATCGAGCGAGGCGCTCTTGATCAGGTCCACGACGTTCGGCCGGCCTTCATTCACTTTGAACACTTTCTCGACCGGCACGCCGGCGGCCCGCAACGCGGCGGCGGTCCCCCGCGTGGCCACGAGCTTGAAGCCCAGTCCTGCCAAATCGCGCGCCACCGAGCCGCGTTGCATTTTGTCGTGATCGTTGACGGAAAGAAACCCCCGCCCGGCAGCGGGAATGCGGTGGTGCGCCGCGAGCTGGGCTTTTGCGAATGCCAGGCCGAAGTTGTCCGCCACCCCCATCACTTCCCCCGTCGACTTCATTTCGGGCCCCAGAATCGTGTCCACGCCCGGAAATTTCTGGAACGGGAAGACCGGCGATTTGACGAAGAAATGGTTGACCGGCAATTCCGATTCGAGACCGAATTCAGACAGCTTCCGTCCAATCATCAGCCGCGCCGCAACCTTGGCCAGCGGCACGCCGGTGGCTTTGCTCACGTAGGGCACCGTTCGCGAGGCGCGCGGGTTCACTTCCAGGACGTAAACTTTGCCATTCTGAATGGCGTACTGCACGTTCATCAACCCGACGACGCGCAAAGCGCGCGCTAAGTTCACGGTGTACTCGCGCAGCGTCTGGCGCTGGCTTTCGGGAATCTCCACCGCCGGCAGCACGCATGAACTGTCGCCCGAGTGAATCCCCGCTTCCTCGATGTGTTGCATGATACCGGCAATAACCACGTCTTCTCCATCCGCCAGCGCGTCCACATCGACTTCGAGAGCGTTCTCGAGGAAGCGGTCCACAAGGATAGGAAACGCCCGCTGCAATTCCTCCGCGCGCCGAACATAGTCGCGCAGCGTCGCATCGTCGTAGGTAATCACCATGGCCCGCCCGCCCAGCACGTAGGAGGGCCGCAGCAAAACCGGGTAGCCGATCCGCCGCGCGATCGCCAGCGCTTCCTCGACGTTCATGGCGGCGCCGTTCTCCGGCTGGGGGATGCCCAAATCAACCAGGAGCTTCCCGAAATGCTTGCGGTCCTCGGCGAGGTCGATGGATTCCGGCGTCGTGCCGACAATCGGCACGCCGGCTGCTTTTAGCTGGCGCGCCAGGTTGAGCGGCGTCTGCCCGCCAAACTGCACAATCAAGCCCGCGGGCTTCTCCTCCTCGACGATGGCCATGACATCTTCAAAAGTGAGCGGCTCGAAATAGAGGCGGTCGGAGGTGTCGTAATCGGTCGAGACGGTCTCGGGATTGCAGTTCACCATGATCGTCTCGTAGCCCTCTTCCTTGAGTGCATAGGATGCGTGAACGCAACAGTAGTCGAACTCGATTCCCTGGCCGATGCGGTTGGGACCACTGCCGAGGATGACAATCTTCCGGCGATCGCTGGGCTCGGCTTCGTCCTCGTCCTCGTAGGTCGAGTAGAGGTAGGGCGTGAACGACTCGAATTCCGCCGCGCACGTGTCCACGCGCTTGAAAACGGGGCGCACGCCGAGTTCCGCGCGCCGCTGGCGCACCGCCTCTTCGCGGGCGCTCCAGAGCTCACCGAGATGTGCGTCCGAGAAACCGTGCCGCTTGGCCTCTTTCAGCGCGGGCGTGGGAACCGTCTCCACGCTGAAGCGTTTCAATTCTCCTTCCAATTCGACAATCTGCTGGAGCTGGTCCAGGAACCAGGGGTCGATGCGCGTGATTTCGGCGAGCACTTCGATGCTGTATCCGGCCTGGAAGGCAAAGAGCACGTCCCAGATACGGTCGGGATGAGCTACGGTCAGCCGGCGCTGCAACTCCCCAGGGTCCTCCGGAGGTGCGGGGGGTTTACGGCCCGTCTCGAGTGAACGAATGCCCTTCAACACCGCTTCCTTAAACGTCCGCCCGATGGCCATGACCTCGCCGACGGATTTCATCTGCGGACCCAGCGTGTGGTCCGAATCAGGAAACTTCTCCGCCGCCCACTTGGGAATCTTTACCACTACGTAGTCAATAGTGGGTTCGAAGCACGACGGCGTTTTCTTGGTAATATCATTGGGAATTTCATCCAGGCGATAGCCCACCGCGAGCCGCGCGGCAATCTTGGCGATGGGAAACCCCGTGGCCTTCGAAGCCAGCGCGGAACTCCGCGACACCCGCGGATTCATCTCGATCACGACCATGCGGCCGGTCTCCGGGTCCACGGCGAACTGAATATTCGAGCCTCCGGTCTCCACGCCCACTGCTCGAATCACCTTGAAGGCCCAGTCGCGCATGCGCTGGTATTCCTTGTCGGTAAGGGTTTGCACCGGCGCCACGGTGATCGAGTCACCGGTGTGAATGCCCATGGGGTCGAAGTTTTCGATCGAGCAGATGACCACGGCGTTGTCCGCGTGATCGCGCATGACTTCGAGCTCGAATTCTTTCCAGCCGACCACCGACTCCTCGACCAGCGCCTCGTGCACCGGGCTCAACTCCAGGCCGTTACGCACTTTCTCTTCCAGTTCCTCGCGGTTGTACGCCATCCCCGCGCCCGTTCCCCCGAGCGTGAAGGAAGGGCGAATAATCAGCGGGAAGCCGACCTGCTGGGCAAATTTCAGCGCCGCGTCCACGTTGTTGACGAGCACACTTTTCGGAACGTCGAGTCCCACGTGCAACATGGCGTCCTTGAACCAGAGGCGGTCTTCCGCCATCTTGATGGCCTCGAGCGACGCGCCAATGAGCTGGACGTTGTGCTTTTCGAGCACACCTTTTTCCGCGAGTTCCACAGAAAGATTCAGCGCGGTTTGCCCTCCGACCGTAGGGAGCACCGCGTCGGGCTTCTCGCGCTCGATGATAGCTTCGAGGTATTCCCAGGAGAGCGGCTCGATGTACGTGTGGTCGGCGAATTCCGGGTCGGTCATGATCGTGGCGGGGTTGGAATTCACCAGCACCACCTCGTAGCCTTCGGCCTTGAGCGCCTTGCAGGCCTGCGTGCCCGAATAGTCAAATTCGCACGCCTGGCCAATCACGATCGGCCCGGAGCCGATGATCAATATCTTTTTGATGTCGGTGCGTTTAGGCATGTCTCTACGCTTGCACGGCTAAGGGCAGACTCTTGGGATAGATTTCCGCAATTTCGCATAGAGCATTTTGTGCTTCAGGCGCCCTTTCATAAACGTCTTTCTCCAACTTCCTTAGTTGCCCAAGGAGTTTCACGGGCGCCGAGTTAGAGGGTACGGTCTTGTTGCGTTGCAGTTCATTCTCCAAACTCCATCTGTAATCCTTGAGTGCAGAAAGGTACCATTCCGCTGCAACATAGAACTTCACAATACTTTCCAAAGACCTTTTATCGAAGTCGCCCAAGAATTGTGCATTCATATGGTAAGCCGCCAATGAATCCGGCCCAGCGGCGCTCACAGCTGGAAACTGTGTGTCATCTAGTCTCACATGTTCCCTGCAATAGTCGCAGAAGGTCTTCACCTCAAAGAGCAAAGCCTTGGCAACTGCCTACTTTCGTCGTATCTGCGCTTCCCGTTCCGCATCGCGCTGCGCTTCTATCTGCTCGCGGACATGTCGCGAGGAAGAACGTATCTGGGCAATGATTGCTGCAAAGGCAATGACTCCTGCGACGAGCGTCATCAAGCCGTCAAGCGTGAGTTTCGCGTCAAACTGCATTGTTGAGTAACATGAATAGAGATTTTTGTTCTCTTAAGTTCGCGCTGGACTCTGACTCGCAAACGAAGTCCGTTCTGTGTCACGCTTGCGTGTCACTGCCCTTCGCGGCGGAGCATCGCGTCTATCAAACGCTCCAGCTTTTGGTTCGTAGACGCGGAAATGTCCGCTAGCTTGTCGATTTTGTCCCCGACCCGGTCGAGTTTCTGTTCGGTCTTGGCCGAAAGCTCCGCCAGACGATCCATCTTGTCCGACAGCCGATCGATTTTCTGCTCGGTGCCAATAGAGAGTTCCGCCAGCTTGTCAACCCTGTCGGTCAGGCGGTCCAGCTTTTTCCCCAAAGCCAAGTTGATGTCCGCGACCTGATTCAGCTTAGTGCTGGTATTGACCATCATGTCGGTGATCTGAGTCATCCAATGGTCGATTTCCTGAAGGGTCATAACCACCTCACGCGTCTCGGTAATCTATGCCATAGCCGTGCTGCCGCTCCCCGCAAGAAGTATGGGGTGTGGAATAAAGAAAATCAAAAGGCGCGGCCTTGCTGTTCTTCACCCTCTTTAAAGCCCTCCATCATCGTAACAACCCGCTCGAACAACTACTCCGAATTGAGGAGCATCTCGGCAGGACATCGCACAGGTTGTCACTCCGTTTCGCGCACCTGCTTGAGTCTCGCCCGCAATGCCGGGTCCAAGCCGCGTTCGATTCCGGGCGTAATCAGGCCCGCCGCGTCAAGACTTCGGATGTGAACTCGGTCCTTGTCCCGATTCGCGCTCAACTTCATGCGGACAAGATCGGGCAACGGGACCACCCACACTTCCTGATCCTTGAGCAGCTTGCGCTCCGCAGCGATCGAGGGGTTAGGAAGGAGTTGGCTCGCTTTGACCTTCTCTTCGCTGAAGAGCAAATGGACGGCGTTGAAGGCCTTATCCCCGTAGAGAAGCATGTCGACGCCCGCCACATGGCGAAACCGAAAGCCCTTTGTTTCCGCAATAGCTATGACGCGTTCCAGGTCCGAACGCTGGATAAGAATATCCACATCTCGTGTCAGCACAGAATGCGCCGGGTCCGCCGCCTCGACATGAACGAGAACAGCGAGGCCGCCGACCACTTCATAGGGGATGTGCGCTTCCGCCAGAGGAGCAGCAATCTTCTCGAGAATCCCAACGAGTTTGAAGAGGCGTTCCTCAAACACGAGATTGACAGCCTCCCCTTTGGAAGCAGCTTCTTCAAGAAAATCGACGAAACGCATAGTCTCTCAATGCGCGTGAAGTACAAAGGATATATTCAATCGCGTCCGCCCTCTATTATCTTCTATTCTTCATCCTTGTCGAAACTCTTCCATCATTCTCACAAACCCCTCGAACAAGTACGCCGAATCGTGCGGGCCGGGGGAAGCTTCGGGATGATACTGAACGCTGAAGAGCGGCAGGGTCTTGTGCCGCAACCCTTCGAGCGTATCGTCGTTGAGATTCTTGTGCGTCAGTATGACCTCGCCGGCTTTGAGCGAGTCCGGATCCACCGCGAACCCATGATTCTGCGCGGTAATCTCCACCTTCTGCGTCTCGAGATTCAGCACGGGATGATTCCCGCCGTGGTGGCCGAATTTCAGTTTATAAGTTTTGCCGCCGAGCGCCAGCCCAATGATCTGATGTCCTAGGCAGATGCCGAAAATGGGCACGTGACCCAGCACGCTGCGCACGGCCTTGGCCGCGTATTCAACCGGCTCGGGGTCGCCCGGGCCATTCGAGAGAAAGACACCGTCGGGCTTCAAGCCCAAAACCTCTTGCGCCGTGGTGGTCGCTGGCACCACGGTAACGCGGCACCCTACGTCAACGAGCCGGCGCAGAATATTCTGCTTGATCCCGTAGTCGTAAGCGACCACGTGAAAGCGGGCCGCGGGTGTGGGCTCCTGCGCGCGCTGGTAGATATTCCGCGTGGGCTCCGTCCAGCCGTAGCGCGTGATGGTGGTAACGCGGCTGGCCAGGTCCAAACCCACCATGCTGGGCGATGCCTTAGCTCTGGCCACCAAGGCCGCCTGGTCCAGGTCAACTGTCGAGAGGACACCGCGCATCGCCCCGTACTTCCGCAAGTGCCGCACCAGCGCTCGCGTGTCGATATCCGAAATCACGGGGATGCCGTAATCGGCGAGAAATGCTGAGACGTCTTCCTCCGAGCGCCAGTTGCTGGCCAGATGAGCCAGTTCGCGCACGACCAGGCCCTCGGCGTAGGGATGCGCGGCTTCGCTGTCGAGCGGGTTTGTCCCGTAATTCCCAATGTGCGGGTAGGTGAGGATTACAATCTGGCCGGCGTAGGAAGGATCGGTGAGAATTTCCTGGTAGCCAGAGAGAGAAGTATTGAAAACGACCTCGCCAAAACGTTCCGCCGCGGCGCCGTAGCCGCGGCCGCGGAAGACTCTGCCATCTTCTAAGGCGAGAATCGCCTCCATCCATGCTCCAATCGTTTCGAGCGACCAGTCATCAGCCGCCAGCCCGCAAACGCCCGCTGTCCCCTATCATCGCCCGCGTCGGCTGCCTATTCCTTCCTGCAATTCTCTGTCGCGGGCACTGCCCACAGACAACGGTCGCCTACTCCAATGACCCAAATTCGCTGAAAGGCCAGTAAATGAAAACGGCTTTGCCGTAAATATATTTTCGGTCGACCGTGCCCCAAACGCGGCTGTCGTTCGAGGAGTCGCGATGATCGCCGAGCACGTAATAGTGGTTCGGCTCGACGTACACCGGTGAATAGCTCTGATGATCCAGATAGCTCGCGGGCACGTAAGGTTCCGCCAAAGGCTTGCCGTCCACCAGCACGCGGCCGTCGCGGACCGTCACCGTTTCGCCCGGCAGCCCTACCACGCGCTTGATATAGGACTTCGAGGGATCGAGCGGATACCAGAAAACCACGATGTCCCCTCGCCGGATGGGCTCAAAGCGATAGACAAACTTGTTGATGAAGATTCGTTCGTGGTTGGCCAGGCGGGGCTCCATACTGGTGCCCTCAACCTGCACGGGCTGGTAGAGGAATACGATGACGATGAAAGCCAGGAGCACCGAGAGGATTAAGTCACGAAGCCAGTAGCGCGTCTCGAAGAAGCGCCGTCGCATTTGGTTTTTGGCTTCGTCGCCCATTCCTGGTGTGTCGAACTCCTCCGCCCCGGCCGGGCCTCATGCAATTTTATACCACAAAACCACGCGTTCTTTCCAGACCGCAGAATGCTCTTGACTGTTAAGAAATTCCCGTAACTCCGTATCATTGTGTGCCTTGGGCTTTTCTGTAATCCCCCACAGTGGTAGAGTAGTCTGCAATCGGAGGCGTTCTCAACATGAGAGAACCCACCTCCCTCGCAAACCATATTCGCTTCGGAGTCTTCGATGCCGATCTTCGCACCGGAGAGCTGCGCAAACAGGGGTTGAAGCTCAAGCTGCAAATCCAGCCCTTCCGCATCCTGGCCATGCTGCTGGAGCGGCCGGGGGAGTTGGTCACGCGGGAGGAGATCCGCGAAGCACTCTGGCCGGCGGACACCTTCATCGATTTTGAGCACAGCGTCAACAGTTCGATCAAGAAACTGCGCGAGGTGTTAAGCGACGACGCGGAGACACCTCGCTACATCGAAACCTTGCCGCGCCGGGGGTATCGGTTTATCGCCGCCGTAGAGACGGCCCAGAAGGCCGCCTCAAACGCGGAGACGCTCCAGCGGAGCGTCTCTCCGTCATCGGCCTTGGATGTGGGGGCGGGTTTGAAACCCGCCCCTGCGTCGCCGGGGACGCCGACGCTACTGACGGGCGATGTAGGGGCACGCCATGGCGTGCCCCTACCAACGCGGCGGGTGATCGCCCTCGCCGCGGCTGCGGTGGCTGCCTTGCTGGCGGACAACGCTCGCCCTCAATATCGCGGGCCTGCGAATATTTTGCCGACGGCATGACCGATGAGCTCATCACTAACCTCGGAAAGATCGGAGCACTTCGGGTAATCTCACGGACGACCGCAATGCACTACAAGGGGACCAAGAAGACCTTGCCCGAAATCGCGCGCGAACTGAACGTGGACGCGGTGGTGGAGGGCGCAGTATGGCGCTCCGGCAACCGCGTGCGGGTGACCGCAAACCTGCTCCACGCGCCCACCGACCGCCACCTATGGGCACAGACTTACGAGAGCGACTTGCAGGACGTCATGGTGTTGCAAGGCGAGGTGGCGCGCGCCATCGCCAACGAAATCCAAACCAGGGTGACACCCAGCGAGGAACGCCGCGTAGCCAGCGCCCGCCCCGTCAACCCCGAGGCCCATGAGGCCTATCTCAAGGGCCGCTACTCCTCGAAGTTGAGCACGGCAGAAGGCCTGAAAAAGAGCGTCGCGTATTTCCAACAGGCGATTGAAAAGGACCCCGGCTACGCGCTGGCGTACGCCGGGTTGGCCGAATCCTATTTTTTCCTGGCAGGTTGGGGTGTGATGGCGCCCAAGGAAGCCTTCCCTCGTGTGAAGTCAGCCGCGTCCAAAGCCTTGGAGATGGACGAAACACTGGCTGAGGCCCACGCCTTTCTGGGCGCTGCCAGATTCAACTATGAGTGGGACTGGGTGGGTGCGGAGAAGGAATTCAAACGCGCCATTGAGCTCAACCCAGGCTACGCGACTGCTCATCACGGGTACGCCGCGTATCTATCGTGTATGGGGCGACATGACGAAGCCATTGCAGAGGTAAAACGAGCCCAGGAGTTGGACCCCCTCTCGGTCAATATCAACGCGAGTGTGGGTTGGGTTTTCTTCTCCGCGGGTCGCACCGACGAGGGCATTGCCCAATACCGAAGGACGCTTGAGATAGATGCAGGATATTATCCGACACACCTTTTTCTCGGCTGGGCATACGAACAGCAGAAGCTATACGCGCAAGCCATCTCGGAATACCAGAAGGCCATCACTCTTGAACAAGGCAACCCAGGGCTGGCAGCAGCACTCGCGCACGCCTACCCGGCCGCGGGAAAGAGAACCGAAGCTGTGAAGATTCTCTCTCAACTGAGAGAGCTCTCGAAGACAAGGTATGTCCCATCGTCTTTAATAGCTTCAATTTACGCCGCCTTAGGCGACACCGGCCGGACATTCCAATGGCTCGAAAAGGCCTATCAGGAGCGCGATACCGGCCTTCCATATCTGAAGCTGGACACGACATTCGACAGTCTGCGTTCCGACCCGCGCTTTAAGGACCTACTGCGCCGCATGAATTTCCCACCATAGAGGGGTAGGTGGTAGACGGCATACAGCATACAGCGAAAACCAGCAGGCAAGTGCGGTGCCGCCCTTAAGGGTTTACGCCGGGATGGAGCCTGTCATTATGCTATTTCACATTCAGAACGAAACCCTCACGGCAAGCTGCCAGGCGCGGGGAATCCCTGGGGCGAAACTGCCGGACCCGAAACCCGCGCGGTTGGGCCGGTTGGCCTTGGTCGTGCCGTTGATCGAGCCCACCGCACCGTTCAGTGCCCCGCCCAGGACGTAACCCGGCAGGTCGTAGTTGGCCACATTGAAGAGATTGAAGACCTCCACGGCGGGCTCAATCGTGATTCGTTCCCGCCACAACTTGAAGGGGCGGGAGATGCGCAGGTCGGTGGTGATGAAGGAATCGAGCATTACTTGGCCGTCGGGTGCCAGCGGCAGCGGATGTCCACCATTCGCCACCGCTCCCAGGGCCGTGAGTTGCGAAGGAGTGAAAAGACCCGCCCGGATCAGCGCCTGGGCGGCGGGTGTGAATGTTCCCACCACGTTGTTGTTGAAGTTCGAAATGAGCCGATTCAACGCCGCGGGACTGGAGATACTGCGCCCAAATGAGCCGCGGTTCGTACCCGGCAGCGGTTCGCCGGACACGCCATCGCCGTCGAAGTCAGTGAGGAAGATCTCCTCGTTGCCACCGCTGACCGTCGGAACCATAACGGTCTGCGGCAAGGCACTAGTGACACGCCAAATGCTGTTCAGCCGGACGCCCGACGGAATGGTGAACAGGCTGGCGACATTGAGCATGTGCGTGCGGTCGAGGGTGGCGGGACCGTAGAAGGCCAGCAAATTGTCGTTGTAGACAAAAGAGTTATAAAAGGAGGCGGTGTCCTCTGACGTGGCGGCATATCGACCGAGAGAGTAGGAAGTCATCAGGCTCCAATCCTTGATGGCCGAGCCCAGGTTGGGCAGGGCACCCCGCACCTGCACCTGCAAGGCGTTGTAACGCGACTTCCCCTGCATACCCAGAATCGCCATCGAATTGAAATTCGAGTTCATGCCCGGAAACGCGCAAGGGTTGGGGGATCCGGGTGAAGCCCACCCGCAACCTCCCAGTCCATAAGCCCCGTAGTCGCTGATCGTGGCGCCGGCGGCAATGGCGCAGTCCACCCCGGCCGTACCGGTAGGACAACCCAGAACCCGGTGCAAGCCGTCCATCACGGCGAGAGCATTGGGAACGCTCAGCGTGTCGGCGGCGCCCAAACGGTTGAAGTTCCGTTCCAATATACTGTGGACCCCTCGTTGGGAGAGGTAATCCACCGACAGGACTAACCCGGGCCGCAATTCGCGCTGGATACCCGCATTGAAGTGGAAACTGTAAGGGGTGCTGAAGGACGGATCATATATACCAAAGAGAGAAGTGTGCAGGGTACGCTCGAATGTTGTGGGCCCCGAGGGAAAATGCGCGGCGGCAGCACGACTCGCGGCTTGGAAAGCATCTCTGGCGGAAAGGACCGCATCAATCAGGCCGGGAGTATTTGCCGGCAAGCCGCTGATACTTTGACCCCCGCAACACGTGCCGTCCCATATGATTTCCCCGCTTCTGGGATCCTGCACAGGCTGGAAGGGCGGGAACACGAAGGAGTTACTGATCCCCGGAGGAATGAAATCCCCTCGTTCGCCCCCAACGTTGCCGAGGAGGTTGGGTGCGTAGAAGAAGCCCGAACCGGCGCGCACCATCCACTTCCCACTGCCCGTAGGGTCCCATGCCACGCCCAATTGAGGGGCGAAGTTGTTCTTGTCGAGGCGCTCGGGCCGCGAAAGCCCCGCTACGAACGCGTCGAGCAAGGGCTGGCCTGGCAAGGTCGTGATTGTTCTGGCCGGGCTCGTAAACGTAGCCCAGGCCGTAGTTGAAAGTGAGGCGAGCTGATGGCCGCCAGGTATCGGCCAGGTGCCAGTGGAACCGGGTGTTCTTGGATCCGCCATAGGGGAAGCCCAGAGTGGGAATGTCGCTCCCCCAACCTAGTCCGTTACCGATGCGGGCTTCCACGACCGGATAATTCAAGGGGTCTGACGGGTCCCGCCCGGCAGCCACCACTTCCTCCCGCGTGGAACCGGTCACGAGCTGGTCAATCATGGGGCCGAGGCCAAAGAAGTTCACGAATGCGTTCCCACGAAGCACTTTGATGCTTGCTCCCCACCGTACCGAGTGCCGCCTGAAAGCCAAGGCGCCGTCATAGCGGAACTGATGAATGTGCTGCAGGCCCCTCGATGGAACATATGGGTTAGGACCTACACCCGATAAACCTGGCTGGCCGATGAAGTAAAACGTAACATCCCGGTGGGCGGGATCGAGCGTCCGCGGCAACCCGGGGATTTGGCTGCGAGCGTCCTTGATGTAATTGCTGAAATTCAGGTAGCCGAAGCGGAAGGAGTGCACGAAGCGCCCGGTTGAAACATCAAGCCCCACGGCCGTCTGGTTGGCGATGTTCTGGTTGGCGAAAGGAATCAAGGCCGTTCCACCCAGGCTGTATTCTCCACTCGCCACGGCGTCGTTCCAGTTGTTGTTGAAGCGGAAGAATGCTCGCAGGCGGGAAGTCACGTTCCAATCCGCACGCGCCGTGACCATGCGTTCGTCAAAGGGAATCCCCCAGGTGTTGGTGAACTGTGGAAAAGCCGGAATGTTGGTGGCCGTAGAGGCGTCCTGGTTGTTGCGCTCGTAGTTGGCGAACCAGAAGAGCTTGTCCCGCACGATGGGTCCGCCCACGTCGAACCCGATCTGTTCGCGATCAAAGTGTGATGACTCCTGACCGATGCGCGCGGCGAAGACGTTGCTGCGCAGGAAGAAGAAGGCATCGCCGTGTACATCGTTTGAACCACGCTTGGTGACGATATTCACCGCCCCGGTGTCCGTAAGGTCCGTCGAAACATCAAGCGATGAACGGCTGATCTGGAATTCCTGAATGGCGTCCTGGGAGATGTTGAGCGTCGTGGTACCCACACCTTCGTCGGAGATATCAATCCCGTCCAAGGTCACGCGCGTCGTGCGCCCCGAAGAACCACCGATCGAAAGACCCACATACTGCTGCTTGGAGGAGTCAAAATTGCCGCCATCTTGAATCTGGACGCCGGGCTCCATCTGCCCAAGGTCGAGGAAGTTGCGGCCGTTCAGGGGTAGATTACGAATCAGGTCGGTCGTCACCACGCCTTCAAGGCTTGTCTGCACGGGATTGACGGCCACCGGGTGAGCTTCAACACTTACAGTCTCGGTTATCTTACCGACTTCCAGGTGAATCTCGATGGGAGTCACCCGGCCCACTTCCACCGTGACCTCCACAATCGTGGTCTTGAAGCCTTGGTTGGTCACCCTCACTTCGTAACCACCTGGAAGCAGGCTGGCCGCCGTAAAGGCTCCCCCCGATGTAGTCTTCAAACCGATTGTCGACTGTGCCGCTTGATTGGTGATGGTTACCGCTGCGCCGGGAACAACAGCCCCGCTGGGGTCGGTCACCAAACCCGTGATCGAGCCAGTCGGTTGTTGCGCGTGGGAAATGCCGCAGAGAAGGAAAAACACCTTCGCTAGTAGGACTGCAATCAGCGCGCGTCTCATGGGGGCCCGCACCTCCTGGCGTGGATTCTCGTGAGTGGGACGGCGGTGTAGCCGGGTAGCTGATGGAAGGTTCTTGCACCAGCGGCCACTGCACCGGATGGCCCCTCACCACCAAACTTTTGGAGTCAGGCTACAAGATGAGTTCACAATAAAGCAGTGAATACGCCGCGCGTCAAGAGGAACGCATAAATGTGGGCCTACATTCAGACATATTGTTCGCGGTTGGGGATGTACCTCCTTCATAGAGTTTTGCCGCTCTCGAAAAAGTACCCCCCCTCCTTCTTCAACGCCTAGACCGACAGAGAAGAGGTTACCCTGCCGGCGCAGTTCTGACCACCTGCTCGACGCGCTCGCTCTGTTACAATGGCGCCTTCCGGGGAGCGGGGACCGTGTCACGAGGACCGATTGCGCTGATTATTCCTGCGTTGAACGAAGCCGACTCGATCGGTGTGGCACTACAACAACTTCCCCCCTCGCTTTTTCTCCAGACGCTGGTCGTCGACAATGGCAGCCGCGATCGCACGGCAGAGGTGGCGCGCGCCGAGGGCGCCGAGGTGATTTCCGAACCGCGCCGAGGGTACGGACAGGCATGCCGCACGGGGCTCGCGGCGCTGCGGCCCGAAATCGCCGCCGTGGCATTCATGGATGCCGACCTCTCCGACGACCCGAGCGATCTTGAGCGCCTCATCCGCGCTTTCGACGAAGGAGAGTACGACCTGGTGATTGGCTCCCGCGTGCTGGGACAGGCTGAACCCGGCTCGCTCACGCCGCTCCAGCGCTTCGGAAACTGGCTGACCACTCGCCTTATCCGGCGAATCTGGCACGTGAACTTTACGGACCTGGGTCCCCTGCGGGTATTGAGCCGGGAAGCCCTCGCGCGCATGGCCCTGGAGGATTGCGGTTTCGGTTGGAATGTCGAGATGCAAGCGCAGGCGGCGCGCCTCAGACTCCGGGTGGGTGAAATCCCCGTCCGCTACCATTGCCGCCGCGGTGGGAAATCCAAAATCTCCGGAACGGTATGGGGCAGCCTGCGCGCCGGCGTCATGATCCTCTGGACTGTCTACCGTTGCTGGCGCCTAGGGCCGGCAACCAAGCCCCATTCGTAGCCTGGGAACTTGTGCCCGATCACCCGTTGGCGAGCTGTTGTGGATAGGCCGCCTCTAGCCGAACGAGTTCTTGGCTTTCTCGCCGACGTGTCGTTCGAGGGGCTTATTTTCAACGCGCAACGAAGGCGCGAGGGTTTCGAGCATTTGCCGCTGGTCTCGTGAAAGGCGGGTAGGGACAACCACGTGGACGGCGACGTAGAGATCGCCCTTGCCATGCCCGTTGACGTCGGGCATTCCCAGACCCCTTATGCGAAACACCGACCCGTTCTGTGTCCCCTCAGGAATGCGCAGTCGCTCCTGGCCGTTTAGGCTGGGAACTCGGAATTCGGCGCCTAAGGCAGCCTGGGCAATGGAAATGGGGACGGTACAATACAAGTCGCGTCCACGGCGGTCGAAGATCGTATGCTTGCGCACCCTGACGACAACATACAAATCTCCGGCAGGCCCTCCGAACTCCCCGGCGCCGCCTTCCCCGCTAACACGCAGACGCGTACCGTCATCGACGCCCGGGGGAATGGGTATGCCCAGGACTTTCTCCTGATAAATGCGCCCTTTGCCACGGCAGGTGGAGCACGCCTCGCGAATCACCCTCCCCATCCCCTGACAAGCGGGACAAGTCCGGGAGATGGTAAAAAATCCCTGCTGATGCCGGAGTTGGCCGCGTCCGCCACAGGTCGGGCAGGTAACCGGCTCGCTGCCCACTTTGGCTCCCGTTCCGTGACAGGTGGAACAGTTTTCCCAACGTGGAATCTTGATCTTGGTGTCCATCCCCTGCGCGGCTTCCTCGAGAGAAATCTCCAGGTCGTAGCGAAGATCATCGCCCCGCGAGGCGCGCGTGCGCGGCCGCCCGCTCCGGCCAAAAACATCGCCGAAGCCAAACAGGTCGCCGAAGATGTCCTCGAAATCGGAGAAAATCGAGGATCCGAAGTCCGGAGACCAGCCCGCTCCTGTTCCGCCCACGGCAGCGTGCCCGTAGCGATCGTAGGCGGCGCGCTTCTCCGCATCCGCCAGTACGCTGTAGGCCTCGGTAATTTCCTTGAATTTCTCCGAGGCGGCTTCCTGGTTGTCGGGATTACGGTCCGGATGATGCTGGAGCGCCAGCTTACGGTAAGCGCTCTTGATTTCCTGTTCCGACGCGCTGCGGCTGACGCCGAGGACTTCGTAATAGTCGCGCTTGGAGTTCAACCCCCAACCTCACTCGCAAGATGCCGTGAAAATTAGATCTTACTCAGTCTTTCTTCGGCGCTTCCTCAGAGCCGGCCGGCGGCGCGGAAGGCGCAACCGCCACTTTCACAATCGCCGGCCGAAGTAGCCGGTGCCGCAGTTTATAGCCGCGTTGAAGTTGCTCAACGATTTCGTGGTCGCGGCGCTCCGGAGCTTCCACGGTTTCGACGGCCTGATGATAGTGCGGATCGAAGGTTTTGCCCACCGTGTCCAGCGCGACCAGTCCCGCCCGTTTCAGGACCTCGAGCAACTGGTACATGAAAAGAGAAAGCGCCTCTGCACAACTGCATCACACCATGAGATTCCTGTCCAGGCTGCGATACTGAATGGCTTCACTGATGTGCTCGGGCCGAATATCAGCACTTCCGGCCATATCCGCAATCGTTCGTCCAACCTTAAGAATCCGATCATAGGCACGTGCGGAGAGACCAAGCTTTGTTATCGCCATCTTGAGCAGTTCCTCCCCGGGAGCATCGAGCTTGCAGTACTCACGAATGTCTTTTGATTGCATATCAGCATTTGCGTAGAGTCCTTTGCGTCCTTTGAACCTGCGCACTTGAATCTCACGTGCTTGCAC
>JAIQGA010000038.1 GCA_020072925.1 Terriglobia bacterium
TCCCTGCCTCGCCCTCCTTCAAAACCGCAATGATCTGTTCCTCCGTGAATCGGCTCTTCTTCATCGTGAGTTCTCCTCTCGGCTTTTATACCCGAGAACTCACATTCCCACTGGACCAGTTTTCGGGGGGCAGGTCATGAGCATGGGGGCGCTAACAGATTGCCGCTACGGAGGCCCACGCAATTTCCCGCGCGCCGCTCATGCTGCGTGCGACATTACCCGCACGCGGAAGCCTAGTTCCTGGGAAAGGGTGACCATCTCTCCAAAGATGTCGCCGTAGGCCACCGCCACGTGGTTCGACAGATAATGCGCCATGAGCGTATCGCGGCGAATACCCATGTCCGCCGCCATGAAGGGCCATTGCCGTGTGGTTCCCTGCCACCATTCGTCGCGGGTGGCGGCGGGGAGTTTGACGACTTCGCCCTGGCCGATGTCCATCCACAAGACGCCTTCGCGGATATAGCTCCTCGCCCAGGTGATTTCGCCCGGCAGGCTTTCCCCGGCGAACGTCCCGCCGGCCACGGGGAAGTACCCCGACGGCTGTCGGTAGGAGTGCACGCCGCGCAGCGTCGTGGCGTCATGGTTGAAGGCGTAAGCGCCCGTCGAGCCGGAGTTGAGCAGCACCCAGAGGAATCGCCCGTCCCCGGGCCGGAAGAGCGTGACGCGTTTAGTCATGGTGTCTCGCTCGGATTGTCTAATTACATAAGTGCTGGAGTTTAGCGCAGCGAGAATGGCCGGTAAAGGCATTTTCAGAACGTCTAGAAGGTCGTCGCTCCGTCGAGAATCACCCGACACCAGCCTTCTTGATGCACGTCAGTGCGATAACACAATACTTCAGGCATACTTGCCCTTGGCAAAATTTGGTCAATTGATTGCTATGCGTGTTCGGTTTAGCCGCATTACCTAACTCAATCGAGGTTTCCGGACCCTGTGCTGTCTGCCGGAATTAGAGCTTCGGTGCTTGTGAATTTCCGCCGAATACGGGGCGTCTGGCTGTTCCTTGCAGTCGCAGGGACGGGGCTGTTGTTTTCTGCCCCGACCCGCGCGCAGATCTCTCCCGGACCGCTTTCCAGAGCGCACCAGGCTTGGAATGGACCCACGCAGTGCACGTTCTGCCATCGTCTAGGGGGAGGCAGTGAGAAATTCCGATGCCTTGAATGCCACACAGAAATCGCCCAGAGGCTCGCCGCGCATCGCGGCTACCATGCCGCCGTCGTGAATCCCCAAGCCGCGGAGAAAGACTGCGCGCGCTGTCATTCCGAACACAATGGAGAGAATTTCCAGCTCATTCGTTGGGAACCCTCCCTGAAGGGCTTCGACCACTCGAAGACAGGTTACGTCCTGGAAGGCAAGCACGCCGGGCTGGCGTGTCAGCAATGCCACAATGCCACGCGCATTTCGCCCGCCGAGCGCGCGACTATCAAGATGAAAGATCTCAACCGGAGCTTCCTGGGCCTCTCGCGGGACTGCCTCACCTGTCATAAGGACGCGCACCAAGGCCAACTCGGCAAGGACTGCGCGCGGTGCCATAACTTCAACGACTGGAAGACCGTGACGGGGTTTAATCACTCGCGCACGCGCTTCCCGTTGACGGGCGCGCACGCGCGGGTCCCTTGTCAGAAGTGTCACAAGCCGGAGGCAGACAATCCGCAGTTGCTGCGTTACGCGGGGATCCCTTTTGGCCGATGTACCGATTGTCATGCCGACCCCCACCACGGCGCCTTCAAGGCGGCTTGTGAGTCCTGCCACTCGACCGTCGCGTGGAAGCAGATTTCGCAAATCAAGATTGGGACAGTGTTTGATCACTCCCGGACCAAATACCCCCTGCTGGGCAAGCACGCCGACGTTCAATGTGACGCCTGCCACAAGGGGGCGGATTTCAACCTACCGCTGGCCTTCAACCGCTGCCTGGACTGCCACACGGACCCGCACCAAGGCCAGTTTGTGGCGCGCCGGGATGGCGGCGATTGCGCGGCGTGTCACACGGTGGACGGATTCAAACCCAGCACCTTCGGTGTGCGCGAGCACGCCGCCACCACCTATCCCCTCGAAGGTAAGCACCTGAACGTCGCCTGCGCGAAGTGCCACATTCCCGCCGTGGCGACCACCGTCGTGGGTGTAAGCACCGTAACCGTGGTGAGCACGGTGTATAAAATCAAACGGACGGCTTGCAAAGACTGTCACGCAGACATCCATCGAGGCCAGTTCGCTGGCCCATCTGACGACAATCGCTGCGAAGCGTGCCATACCGTGCACGGCTTCGTTCCTTCCACCTTCACCCTGGCGCGCCATAACTCCACGCGCTTTCCACTGACCGGCGGGCACGTCGCCACGCCGTGCGGGGAGTGCCATCAGGCACGAAAGCCGCCCGGCTCGAACCTTCCGGCGCCCTACCGCTTTGCGAATCTCACGTGCCAGGAATGCCATGCGGATCCTCATCACAACGAGTTTGCGGCGCGTATGCAGCAGCCGGGACCGCAAGGGAAACCGCAGGGTTGCGAAGCATGCCACTCGACGGTTTCCTGGACGGAGTCACTCCAATTCAACCACGCCACTACGGCCTTTCCGCTCCTGGGTGCGCACCGCGCGGTGGCATGCATGAGCTGCCACAAGCCGCCGAATCTGGAAGTGACGATGAAAAACGTGGTGTTCAACTCCGCGCCCAAGGCTTGTCACGGATGTCATGAGGATCCGCACGCCGGGCAATTCGCGATGGCGGGCTCGAATCCCGAATGCTCAAGCTGCCACAGCGTCGAACGCTGGAAGCCTTCGCAGTTCGATCACGATACGCGCGCGGACTTTGCCCTAAAAGGAGCGCACGCGAATGTGCTCTGTACCGGGTGCCACAAGAACGTTCGGATCGTGGAGGGCAAACCGGTGCTCTTCTACAAGCCCACGCCCAAAGATTGCGCGGCCTGTCACGGCCCGAGCGTCCCCAAGCAAGGGTAGGGAGACACCATCGAAGCATGGAAAGCCGAGAGAATCAGCCTGGAACCCTGAGTAAGTAATTCCCAGTAGCGGGCAATAATTACATAATGTCTGTTTACTAAGAAGCACCCTCAACCCTGTGGCGTATACAGTAAGTTAATGCCCCTATGCGGCGCTCCTTACGCTGGGGAATCAACTTGCCGCCTTTTTTTGATTGAGGTCAAATCATTTTTTCATGGGCGACCTAACTGCAAGCAACGAAACGCACGACGCGGTCCTCTCACTACAGGTTACGGGTCCACATGCACGTCAGACTGTGCCAGGCTACACTGCTGTGCCTCCTACTGCTGTTCACTCTGCCCGCCGCCAAAGGACAAGGCCAGACCCAGGCGACGGTAAGCCGTAGTCCGCATGGCGACCTGAAAATGCCCTGTGAGAACTGCCACACATTTACGTCCTGGAAGCCCCTGCGCAATATTATCGAATTCGATCACAACAAAACGCGTTTTCCCCTGCGCGGGCTGCACGCCGGTGTTAGCTGCACGCAATGTCATGTGAGTCTGGTATTCACCAATGTCGGCTCAAAGTGCTCGGATTGCCATGCGGACATTCACCGGGGCCAATTCGGAGCGGACTGCGCGCGATGTCACACGGTGCGCGGCTGGCAGATCATCCTGCAGAACGTCCGCGGCCACGAAAACCGCTTCCCCTTGGTCGGCGCGCACGCGGCCCTGATCTGTGACGATTGCCACAAGAACGCCGCCGCGGGCCAGTTCCAGGGGCTTTCCATCGAGTGCATTGCTTGCCACACGCCTCAGTTCCAGCAGGCCAGCTTCCCCAACCACCAGGCGGCGGCTTTCCCGGTGACGTGCCAGCAGTGCCACAACATGGATAGCTGGCAGTGGGCGACATTCGATCACCTCAAATTCACGGGCTTCGCGCTGACAGGGGTGCACGCCACGCTGGAATGCTCAGCCTGCCATGGCAGCGGCAACTTCCACGGGCTGAGCACAAGTTGCGGAAGCTGCCACCTCAAAGACTTCAACAGCACCACCAATCCGAATCACGTTCAAGCAGGCTTCCCGCAGGATTGCGCGGTCTGCCATAACACATCCAGTTGGACGGCGGCCACCTTCGACCACAGCCGCTTCACGAGTTTTCCGCTTACGGGAGCGCACGTGAGTGTTCCCTGCGTCCAGTGCCATGTGGGTGGAAATTTTGTGGGGACACCCACGGCCTGCGCATCCTGCCACCTGAAAGACTTCCAGGGGACGACGAATCCCAACCATGTGCAGGGGGGCTTCCCCACGGCCTGCCAGCAATGCCACAATACGACCTCGTGGGCGAATGCCACGTTTGACCATTCCACGACGGGCTTCCCCCTAACCGGCGCCCACACCACCGTGCAATGCGCGCAGTGCCACGTCAACAACAACTACAATCTGACCAGCGCCAATGCGGCCTGTTCCTCCTGCCACATGCAGGATTTCCAGGGGACCACGAATCCCAACCATGTGCAGTCGGGCTTCCCGACAGCTTGCCAGCAATGCCACAACACGACCACGTGGGCGAATGCCACGTTTGACCATTCCACGACGGGATTCGCACTAACCGGCGCCCACACCACCGTGCAGTGCCAGCAGTGCCACGTCAACAACAACTACAACCTGACCAGCGCCAATGCGGCCTGTTCCTCCTGCCACATGCAGGATTTCCAGGGAACCACGAATCCGAACCACGTGCAGTCGGGCTTCCCGACGGCCTGCCAGCAATGCCACAACACGACCTCGTGGGCGAATGCCACGTTTGATCATTCCACCACGGGTTTCCCACTGACCGGCGCGCACACCACCCTGCAATGCGCGCAGTGCCACATCAACAACAACTACAACCTGACCAGCGCCAATGCGGCCTGCTCCTCCTGCCACATGCCGGACTATCAGAGGACCACTGATCCCAACCACCCGGCGGCAGGATTCCCCACGGATTGTTCCATCTGTCACGGCACCGCCAGTTGGTCGGGCGCCACGTTCAACCACGCCACCACGGGATTCGCTCTCACGGGGGCCCACACCACGCTGGCCTGCCAGCAGTGCCACGTCAACAACAACTACAGCTTGACCAGCGCCAATGCAGCCTGCTTCAGTTGTCACCAGACGGATTTCAACAATACCAATAACCCCAGCCACGTGGCGGCGGGATTCCCCACCGACTGCACAGTTTGCCACAATACGACGAGCTGGGCAGGCGCAACCTTCAACCACAACAACACCCCCTTCCCCTTGACCGGCGCGCATGTCACGGTGCCCTGCAACAGTTGCCACATCAACAACGTTTTTGCCGGGACGCCCACCGACTGCTACTCCTGCCACAGGGTGGACTATCAGGGGGCGACGAATCCGAACCACGTCGCGGCGGGCTTCCCGACTACCTGCCAGACCTGCCACACGACGACATCCTGGGCGGGCGCCACGTTCAATCACACGTGGTTCCCGATGAATCATGGCAACGCGGCGGGCATTTGCTCGACATGCCACACGAATCCTTCGGATTTTTCGGTTTTCCAGTGCACGAACTGTCATACGCGGCAGCAGACGGACCCTCGGCATGCCGGCGTGAGGGGCTATGTCTACAACAGCACGAATTGCTATCAGTGTCACCCGAACGGGCAGGGGGGGTAACTAAGCGCAGTCATTCCGCAACCCTCGGGTGGCCAGCGCGGCGAGGCTCGAAGCAGAGCTGGTCGGTGATCAAATAGAGATTGGGTTTTTAATCGGAAGGGTCTAACGGCGGGGTGAGCATCCTCCGTCGTCGATAGCCAGAAGGCGCTTGTGGGAGCGCCAGCAGCAGGGCTCAGGAGTCAAAGGACGAACATTGAACGTAGGGAAAACGGTTATTTCTGGAATCGGCGGGCGACAAGTATTTAGCCTGCGCAGGTTGTGGCCGCTGTTGGTCGCCGCCATGGCGGCAGGGGTGTGCGCCCTGAGGGCTCAGGCTCCCGCACCTGACCTCCCCTCGGCCTTCCATGTGAAGTACGTGGCGGCGGGCGTGGTTTATCTGGACGGAGGCCGCGGGGCCGGCCTCACGAAGGGCATGCAACTCACGGTCCGGCGTCTGGAGACGAGCGACGCTCCGGATGGGAAAGGCAAAACACAGAAGCAGGTCGAGGTGGCCAAGCTGCGCGTGGCTTCTGTTGCGGACGTCTCCTCCGTGTGCGAGGTGGTCTCGACCACCGCCGACCTTCACCCCGGCGACGTGGCTTACCTGGATGAGAGCGCGGTGGCGAAAGAGGTCGAGCAAAGAGAGATGGGCCCGGGCCGCAAATATCTCCAGACGATTTCCTTCACGGAAGGCAATCCGCTCGAAGAGGAAGCGCGCGCCGCCGTTCCACGTCCGCCCTTGCCGGAGGTGAATCGCGCCCGAGGTCTAATCGGCTTCGAATACGGCGGGCTGTTCAGCGGCGGTCCGTTTTCCGCGCAGACTTCCCAATTCGGGCTGCTCCTGCGCACCAACATCACCAGGATTAACGGCACCTACTGGAACCTGAACGGCTTCTGGCGTGGCCGGCTCGACACGCGAGCGCAATCCAGCCAGCAACAGACCTTCCAGAACCTTCTCAACCGCACTTACACCTTCGGCCTGACGTACGACAATCCCCAATCACACTGGGTGGGGGGCCTCGGACGGCTTTACCTACCCTGGGCCACCAGCCTGGATACGATTGATGGGGGCTACGTGGGCCGCCATATTGGGAAGACCGCCACCGCCGGCTTCTTCGCCGGGAGTACTCCTGACCCGACTTCCTGGGATTACAACCCCAACCGCCGTATCGCGGGGACTTTTGTTAATTTCACGGGTGGGGACTTCAATGCCTTCCACTATACCAGTACCTTCGGCATCGGAGTGAGCACCGTGGGATGGTCCACTTATCGGAACTTTGTTTTTACCGAGAATGACATCTCCTACAAGCAGTATTTTTCGATCTATGAAGCGCTTCGGGCCGACAAGCCCAATATCCCCGGACAGAATAATGCCAACCTCACAGGCGTCAGCCGCAGCTTTGTAACGATGCGCATCCAACCGAATCCGCGGATTTCCTTCGAGGTCAACCACAACTACTTCCGGGATATCCCCACGTTCGATCTCGGCCTGGTCACCACCGGCTTGCTCGACCAGTTTCTATTCCAGGGGTGGAGCGCCGGCGTGAGCGTCGAGCCAGTGAAGGGCTACACGATTTACAACAGCCTGGGACGAAATTCCGGAACCGGCGACGCGAAGAGCTCCTGGAACCAGATGTACGGCCTGACCGTAGCGCAGATCTGGCGCACCGGGTTTCGCGGCGACGTCCGCTACTCAAAGTTCGACAGTTCCTTCGGAAGCGGCAATTATGCTTCGGTATCGCTCTCACGACAGATCACGGACACCTTCCGGTGGGAGGTCCTCGCGGGAAGGCAATCGCTGTTTTCCCCCCTCTCCAAGAACACGAGCTATCGGACGCTGGACACCCATATTGATTGGTTCCCCAAGGGCAAGTTCTACCTGGACGCCGGTTTCACCCGCCAGATGGGCAACATCCAAAGCTACAGCCAGTGGTATACAGGCATTGGGTACCGATTCGATTCGTACCGGGGGCGCCGGCGGGAGGCGCTAAAGTGAAAGACCTTTTGACGGGTGGCCGGACCAAATCGCATTCGTTCTGGTTGCACCGATTAGCCCTCGCGATGCTGGGCGCGCTCCTGGCAGGTTCCCTCGCGGCCGCCGGAACGCCGACGCCGCTCGATTCGTTACTCGCTCGCACCGGCGACCTGGTCGCGCGGTTTCTAAACGAACTCTCGGACGTGCAGTGCACCGAAGTCGTATCGCAGGTCAAGCTGGAGAAGAATAACAAGGCCGAATACGCGGAGACCTCGAGGTTCGATTACGTCGTCCTGGCGCAATCGAAAGGGGGCGAGCCCCTTCTGGCCGAATCCCGTCTCCTCAAGCAGGCGCCCAAACACAAACGTGATCTTTCTCTCATGGTCAGTAACGGCTTTTCCGTCCTGCTGCTGATCTTCCATCCGTATTATCGCCCCAGTTTCGACTTCACTCTCCTGGGCGAGGATGAGTTGGACGGCAAACGATATGAGCGGGTGCAGTTCAAGCATGTCCGGGGCCTGCGCACGACGTCGGCGCTGCTGGTCCGGGGACGCGAGTATCCTCTGGACCTTCAGGGTGTCGCCTGGATCGACCCCAAGACCGGGGCCGTTTCGAAAATCGACGCCGATCTCGAAGCTCCCATGGACGACATTGGACTCCACGCCATGCACACGGAAGTGCTCTACGCCCCAGTCGTTTTCCAGGGAGTCCGGGACGCATACTGGCTGCCGTCCCGCGCGCTGATCGATGTGGAGTCGCCGCGTCAGCATTGGCGCAACGTGCACGAATTCACGAACTACCACCGCTTCTCCACCAGCGTGGAGACGCGAGCTGCAAAACAACCATGAGCATACCTGCCACCACGACGATCTTCACGAGCGTGAAAGCTGATCCCGAAAGGGGGCATCGCTGGCGCCTCCGCACCTGTTACGTCCTGGCCACCTCGCTGGTTTTGGGCCTGGGAGTGTACGGGTTCGATTATTATCTCCTCGATCCTGCTCAGCGCCCCTTCTCCCCAAAGCACGCGCTGCTGCGGCCGAATGGCGAAATCGGCCTGCTGCTGGGAGTCTTCGCCTCGTTCATCTTTCTCGGCATATTCCTTTACCCTATCCGCAAGCGCTGGGGTTGGCTCCGAATCCGGGGGAGCACGCGGCACTGGCTCGATTTCCACGTCCTGATGGGATTGCTCGCGCCGTGCATCGTGGCTTTTCATTCTTCGCTCAAGTTTAGAGGATTGGCTGGAGTGGCTTTCTGGATCATGACCGCCGTGGCGATCAGCGGGGTGATCGGTCGATATCTTTACGCGCAAATTCCGCGCAGCCTGAATACCGCCGAGTTCACGCTCCAGGAAGTCCGGAGCGAACAAGCCCAGCTCAGCGAAGAACTCGCCCGACAGAATCTCTTTCCGGCTTCCCTCCTGGCTCCGGTCTTCCGTCTCCCCAGCGAGGAACGCGTCCGCTCCCAACCCTTGCCGCTGGCGCTCGCAGTCATGATGTTTCTCGACTTGGCGCGACTATTTCACTCTGCCCGGTTGAGGCGGCACGCGCTGGGCTTCTGGGGTCAAATGGTTACGCTAGGCGGGATCCTGGCCTCAGGAAACGCCGAGGCTGAGCGCGTGCTCGCCATCGCGCGCCAGCAGGCGGGTCTCTCCAAACGCATTCTTTTCCTCTCGCGCACGCAACAGGTCTTCCACCTCTGGCACGTGATTCATCGGCCCTTCAGTTACTCGTTCGCAGTGCTGGCGCTGATTCACATTGCGGTGGTCATGGTCTTCGGCATTCGCTGAGGTTGGCGGGATCAGGAAGGGGGCTCGTGGCGTGGAATCATTGTTCCCCGAAGGGTGAGGACGACCGCCAGAAAACGCCTTTGCTCCCGACGGTGCTCTGTTACCAAGGGAACATCACTCAAAGTGTTTTTATCCAGCAAAAACGGGTCAAAGCCTGAACGTGTCCTGGTTGCGGATCCAGTTAACAGCATTGCCTCCGTGTTCACTCAGAGGTTAGAAGAAGATTGAACACAGAGGTCGCAGAGACTCTCCGTGCTCTCTGTGTGAACGCTTCAGGGGCGCGGAGGTCACAGAGAGTGTCTTTTGGGCGTCGCCCATTACGGGGCGATTCCCAAGGTCTGGATTCAAATTTGTATGACCCATCCGCATCTCAAACTCTGATCTCCAACTCTCACTTTCAACTTTTGACTTTCGACTTTCAACTTACTTTCCCAGCCGCGAGATCATCCCGCAGCAGGTTGACTCCTGGCCTCCTTGGCCTGCCTTGCCTCGTTGCTCGCCTCGAGCGTTATGTCGCACGAACCGAACTCGACGCCGATCTTCCTCAGAAAGTCATTGGGTGGAGTGCCGCCGGCAAAGACCCAAACGAAGTCGTTGGGAATCTCCTGCAACTCCCCGTTCACCTCGAGGACTACCGTGCCCTCCTTGATTTCCACCGGGACCGAATTGAACACCACCTTGACCTTCCCGGTGCGGATGCAATCCTCGATGCGTTTGGCGTTCCGTTCTTTGATGCGGCTGAACGATCCTTTGCGGTAGGAGAGCGTCACTTGGTTGCCGCTCTGGTGAGCAAGCCCCATCGCCGCCTCCACCGCACTGTCGCCGCCACCGACCACCAGGATTCGCTTGTTGATGTAATGGTCCGCCTCGATCAAGCGGTACATGACCTTGGGCAGTTCCTCTCCTTTGACCCCCAGTTTCCGCGGCGTGCCGGTACGGCCGAGGGCCAACACCACCGCGTGCGAACGGTATTGGCCCTTTTTCGTGACGACCGAGAAGATGCCATCCTCGCCTTTCCTGATCTCCTCCACGCTCTCGCCAGTGCGAATATTGAAGTCCGCTCTCTGCAACACCTTTTTCCAGAACGCCAGGAGGTCCTCTTTGGAGAGTTCCATTTTCTGAAACTTTCCGTACATGGGAAATTCCACTGGGCTGGTCATCACCAATTTCTGACGGGGGTACTTGGCAACTGTGCCGCCGATCTCCTCGCGCTCCAGGGTCAGGTAATTGAGCTTTTTCTCGATGGCGCGCAACGAGGCGCTGATCCCGGCAGGGCCCGCCCCGATGATCAACACATCGACAACCGCGTCGACCGACCGGGTGGCGCCCAGGGCCGCCACTCTATTGGCTATTGTATCGATGCAAACTCTACCCTGGTTAATGGCATTCTTGATGAGAGCCAGCCCGCCCAGCTCGCCGGCGATAAACAGGTTGTTGACGCTGGTCTCGTAGTCGGACGTGAGATACGGCAGGTCCGCAGCCATGCTGGGGCTCGCCATGACCATCGTAATGGCCCCCACCGGGCAGGCCTCGGCGCAAAAGCCATGGCCAATACACTTGTAAGCATTGACCAGAACGGCCTTGCCGCCCAGCATGGCCAGCACGTCGCCTTCCGGGCAGACCGAAGTGCAACTCTGGCAGCCGATGCAGTGCGTGACGTCGATATGCGGATGCTGGGCCTTCGGTCCCTCAGAGAAAAGCTTCCCTTTTTCCGCCGCCTCGCGCGCCTGCCTTGCCCGGCGCTTCTGACTCCTGACGTAAATGAACAGGGGAATGCCAATCACCAGCGCGTAGAAAGCGTAGATCAGGAGGGAATTGAACATGGCCAAGCTGTGATTGGCTACCTCGCGCACCCTCCGGGCCGAGCGGGCCTCCCGCGGCCGCCTGCGGCAGAAGCCATTGGGTGTCTGTCCGTTAGATTCTGTTTTCTCCTGGCGGGATATCCCGTTGCGCCTTGCAGCTTTATGCGGCGCTAGAGCTACTCGCCAGCCAGCGGTATGTCGACCAGAATGTGGCTGCCTGGTTTCGCGCGGTTGATAGCGGAGGCGATCTGCGGTCCCATCGGCTCGATCAGTCGCCACCGGCCACTTCCCAACACAACGACCGCTATCTTCCGGCCGGCTAAGTTCTGCTGATAGGGGAGATTTTTGCCGGTTGTGATCAGCACGTGGAAGCCGGCGTCCTCGGCCGCGGTCAGCAGTTCACCATTGCTTAACGTGTCCCAGCCTTGCTCCCGCACCAGGCGGACGGTATGACCTCCGAGTAAGCGGGCCAGACCTCTCGGCATGCCGTGGTCGAAGAGGATATGCATCAATGCCGAGTTGGCGCTTCAAGGGAGCGCGCCGCGAAATCCAATACCGCCTTAACGTGTTCTGGCGCCACACCGAACTGGTCCACGATCTCGTCAATGGTCATTCCGTCTTCCAGATTTTCGAAGACAGTTGCCACTGGCATCCGTGTGCCGCGAAAGACCCATGCACCGCTCATCCTACCCGGATCCCTTTCCACTGCCCGGCATTGTGACCAGTCAATTCCAATCATCTCGATACGCTCCGCTCTGGCTCCGGCCACGCTGCCACCCGCTCCCAGGCCGCGACCTCGCCCGAAGCATCAGGACGCTGTTGGTAACCCCCGCGATCCTGGGCTTCAAGTTCCCGCGTTTGAAGCCGCTCAAGGTGCTCGCGCAGCGCCCCGCGGACCAGCGCTGAACGGTTCACCCGCGCCCACCTCACCGCCCCATCGTAGCGCTCACTTACCCCTCGCCCAGAACAACTTGCGTCGTTTCCATACTGTGGAGCTTAGTCCACACCAAACTCAACAGTCAACCAACGTCGCCGGTCATAGACCGGCTCTACAGCCCGCTATCCTCCTGCGATGGCGCCGATGACCAGAAACGGCTCTTTCCCCTTTGCCACCTCGTCGGGCAGAGGAGCGTCCGGCGATTCGAGGGAAAGGTCCTGCTCGCAGGCGAAGAACCGCAGGAACGGCCGGCGTTGTTGCGTAACATGGTCGCGGATTGTGCCGCACAGCATGGGATAGCGGGCCTCGAGCGCGTCGAGGACCGAGCGCTGCGTGACCGGACCTTCGACCTCGAGTTGCACCTCGCCGTCAACCTGCGCCAGCCTCTTCAAATGGAACGGAAGCACGATTCGAATCATGACAGGGTCTGGACCTCCACCGACAGCACCGGCGGAAGATGTTCGACGATAGGCGCCCAGTTGTCGCCGGCGTCCGCCGAGCAGTACACCTGTCCGCCGGTGGTCCCGAAATAGATGCCGCATTTGTCGAGCGAGTCAACGGCCATCGCGTCGCGCAACACGTTCACGTAGCAATTGCGCTGCGGCAGACCCCTGGTGAGCGCCTCCCATTCATTCCCACCGGTGCGGCTGCGATACACGCGCAGCTTGCCTTCCATGGGGAAATGTTCCGAGTCGCTCTTGATGGGCACGACGTAGATGGTCTCCGGCTCGTGCGCGTGAACGTCGATGACGAACCCGAAATCGGTCGGCAGGTTCCCGCTCACTTCCTGCCACGAATCGCCCGCGTCGTCGCTACGCATCACGTCCCAGTGTTTCTGCATGAAGAGCGTCTTCGGGCGCGAGCCGTGGAACGCGACGTGGTGAACGCAGTGGCCGACTTCGGCATTCGGGTCGGGGATATATTGAGACTTCAAGCCGCGATTGATGGGCTTCCAGGTCGTTCCGCCGTCGTCCGTGCGGAAGGCGCCCGCCGCCGAGATGGCGATGTAGATTCGCCCCGGGTCGCTCGGATCGAGGAGAATCGTGTGCAGGCACATCCCCCCTGCGCCGGGTTGCCACTTGGGGCCCGTACCGTGGCCGCGCAGACCGGGAAGTTCGTGCCACGTTCGGCCCCCGTCGGTGGTGCGGAAGATCGCTGCGTCTTCAACGCCAGCGTAGGCCGTATCCGGATCTTTCAGCGACGGCTCGAGGTGCCACACGCGTTTGAACTCCCAGGGATGTTGCGTGCCGTCGTACCACTGATGCGTGGTGAGGGGTTTGCCGGTTTCCGGAGAAGCGTCGTAAACGAATTTGTTGCTCTCGCCCATCGGCCAGCCCTGCGGCGACTTCGTCGGCCCGCCTCCGGGCGTTTCCCAGGTCTTCCCGCCGTCGCTGGAGCGCTGGATCATTTGCCCAAACCAACCGCTTGTCTGCGAAGCGTAAATCCGGTTCGGGTCGGCGGGCGATCCTTTCATGTGATAGATCTCCCAGCCGGTAAAATGCGGCCCGTTGACATCCCATTTTTCCCGCTTGCCGTCCGACTCCAGAATAAATGCGCCCTTGCGCGTGCCCGCCAGTACCCGCACCTTGCTCATATGTTGCTCCTTTCAATTTAGCAGTCAACTCTTTGAATATTCAGCTTGCTTCCGAAGCAGACCGTCCTCCACGTGCCGAAAACCTCACCAGGTGTCATCCCCCGCTGACCGCAGGGATAATCGAAATGTCGGCACCAGCCGCCAGGGCGGTGGCCAATCCGCCGGTATATCGAATATTCTTATGACCGACGAATACATTAATATGTTCGCGAATCTCTCCTTGCTCCGTGACGACCCGGTCTCGAATGCCGGGGTGAAGGGCCCAGAGGGCCTGCAAAGCCTCGCGAACCGTGGCCGGGGAAGCCGGGATTTCGATTTTGCTCTTTCCATCCGCAAACGAGCACAACGGCCCCGGAATGTAGAATGTGATGGACACTAGTTACCTCTACCTCGTCTTTTCTGGTTCTTCCCGCCCGGGCGTTTCGCTCGAGATGAAGTTACGGCGGGTTGTTGGAGGGGCTTCGACCTCCGCGCGGCCCGAGGCTCGCCGATCACCGCACTTTTGACGCAGACCCCCGCCGGCAAGCCCTCTAGAATTCTCTTCCAAGTCTTTCCTTCATCGCACGAGCCGTAGAGTTGCCCGCTGCGTGTGCCGAAGTAGAGGCCGTGCGGGTCGAGCGAGTCCGCCGTCATGGCATCGCGCAGGACGGTTTCGTAAGCGCGCTTCTGCGGCAGCCCGCGGGCCAGCGGTTCCCACGAGGCTCCGGCGTTGCGAGTGCGGTAAACGCGCAAGCGCCCGTCAGGGGTGCACCGAAACTCGTCGGACTCGAGGGGAAGGATATACACGCCGTCGGGATTGTGCGGGTGCATCACCATCGCGAAGCCGAAGTCCGAAGGCACCCCATTCGCGATGTCCCGCCAACTTTCCGCGCCATCATCCGAGCGGTACAAGCCCCAATGGTTTTGCAGGAAGAGGCGTCCAGGGCGAGTGGGGTGCATCGCGATCTTGTGCACGCATTGACCGAATTCGGGGTACTTGTCGGGCTGATGCACAACGCGAATGCCGCGGTTCCGCGCTTGCCAACTGCATCCACCATCGTCGGTGCCGTAGACACCGGCAGCCGAAATAGCGACCCACATTCGGTTGTTTTGCGTGGGGTCAGGCAGAATGCTGTGCAGGCAAAGGCCTCCGTTGCCGGGCACCCAGCGAGGGCGATGGGGATGATCGAACAGCCCGCGGACCAGGGACCAAGATTCTCCGGCGTCACGCGACTCGAACAACGCCGCCGGCTCGACGCCGCAATAAAGCACATTGGGCTCGTCCGGGCGGCCTGGACAAACCTGCCAGATGTTCTTCAAAGAGACGCCCGAATCCGCAGGAAATCGGAC
Organism: Terriglobia bacterium; assembly: GCA_020072925.1. Taxonomy (GTDB): domain Bacteria; phylum Acidobacteriota; class Terriglobia; order UBA7540; family UBA7540; genus JAIQGA01. The sequence goes on from JAIQGA010000038.1 coordinate 15,012, forward strand.
GTTGGCTTCGAGGGGGTTGGTCCAAATCTTGCCGAAATCGTCGCTCGACCGCAGGTAGGTGCCCCAGAAACTGTGCGTCGACGCCCACAGGCGATGTCGGCCGTCTCGCCCGTCATAAGCCAAGGTGTAGATGGCCAACCCGTGGAAATAGGGGCCGGCCACATCCCAGCGCCTGCGCTCCGAGTTCGACCGCAGCAGGAAGGCTCCCTTGACCGTTCCGACCAGCAGCAGAACGTCGCCGTCCCTCACTCGAAGGTGGCGCATGCCCCGATGCACGGTGGTGAGTGGTCCCCGTTGCTCGCTGGGCTGCGGCGGCCGCGTGATAGAGGCGGACTGCACGGCCTCCAGCGCCGCTTGGACCTCTCCCGCCTGCTGGTACCGCTGGGCAGGCTCCTTGGCGAGGCAGCGTTGAATCACCGCCCAGAGGCCAGGAGGTATCCGGTCGGGCAGCGGGGGTGGCGGCTCGTGCAAGATGGCGGAGCTGACTTCGAGGCTGGTGCTTCCTTGAAACGGGTGCTTTCCGGCCGCCGCTTCATAGAGCACCACGCCGAGCGCCCAGAGGTCACTGCGGCAGTCCGCCGCCTGTCCGCGCAGGACTTCGGGCGCGATGTAGTGCAAGGTGCCCGCGATCGCCCGACCGCCTTCGAGAGGGGCGATGCTCTTCGTCACTTCTTCGATCACCTGGTTAGGCAACCGTCGGGCGAGCCCGAAGTCGAGGACCTTCACCAATCCCTGCGGAGTGATCACGATGTTGGCGCTTTTCAGGTCGTGATGAACGATGCCGCGGCCATGGGCGTGCGCCAGGGCGCCGGAGATTTGAATGCCGTAACGCAGGATGGATTCGATGGCCATGCCTTCGCTTCCAATCAGCGCCTTCAACGTTTTGCCCTCGACCAACTCCATCACCATATAAAGCTCGCCGTCGAATTCTCCGACTTCGTGGATGGTGCAGACGTTGGGATGGCTGAGGGAGGAGGCGGCCCGGGCTTCGTGCAGGAGGTTCTCTCGCGACGATTTCTCGACCAAGCTGCCTTCGCGCACCACTTTCAACGCCACGTCGCGCTGCAGAACCTCGTCGTGCGCGCGATAGACAACACCCATACCTCCTTCTCCGATGTTCGAGACAATGCGGTAGTGGCCAAGCAATTCCCCGATCACTATTGCTCCCAGGGTCAGGCCGGTTCCTGATATAGCCCGATTACATTCCCTGCCGGGTCGCGGAACCTCGCCGTGATCTCAGGCGCGTCTGCGCCGATCGGTTGCACAATCTCGCCGCCATTGGCAACGATCGCCTCAAGTGTCGCAGCCACACTATCGACCATCACGTAAACAAGCAGGCCGGGCGTAGAGGCGGGCGGGCGCCCAAGGACCCAAGCGCCGCTGACCTGACCCGTGGTGTCGTCAAAGGCCGTGCGGCCGTGGCCGCTCTGCCGGATATTCCAACCAAACGCGCGTTTGTAGAAGTCGGCCGAACGAGCAATGTCCGAAGCGGGAATCTCGATGTAGCAGATCTTGCCGTTCTTGAGCGTGGGAGGCATCAATATTCCCTCAGGACGATGTCGGTTCAAATCACATTCGGATTCAAATCACTTCACTATTGAACACCTGGATGTGTTTCGCAGCGGGGGCCCGCCTGCAACGCGGAGGTCAGGAAGCAGGTGGGCAGTTAATCATCCAGGGCGTGCCGAATCGATCCCTCAGCATGCCGAATCGCTCGGCCCAGAAGGTCTTTTGGATGGGCATTCGCACCGCGCCGTTTTCCGCCAACGCGCGAAAAATGCGGTCGGCTTCCGCCGGGTCCTTGACCTCAAGCGAGACAGAGAAGCCTTTGGGCTCTTCATAACGTCCAGGCGGGGCGTCACTTCCCATTAAGACCTCGTTGCCCACAGTCAGACGGGCATGAAGGATCTTGTTGCGCCACTCGGCCGGGACCTGTTGCTCCGCGGGGGTTCCCGCGTGGGGAATCATCGCTTCGATTTTGCCGCCCAGACACTCTGCATAGGTCTTGAAGGCGGCTTCGCATTGGCCGTTGAAAAGTAGGTATGGGTTCATTTGCATGTTGCTCTCCTTTGGTTATTGAATCATCAAGACGTTGTAGCGGCGGGCTTTAGCCCGGCATTTGCACGAGTCGTTTAAGGGGCAGGGCTTATTTTCTCCCAGCCTTCGCAAGCTGTTCGGATTGCGCGCGCAAGCGTGCCTCTTGCTCCCTGAGTTCAGGCGTTAATTGCGGGCCGAAGTCTTCGGCTTCAAACACTGGGCGAATCTCGACCTCGACTCCTCCGTCGAAGGGAGCGCGCTTGAGCCATTCCACCGCGTCTTCCATCGACTTCACCCTCCAGAGCCAGAAGCCCGCAATCAGTTCCCGCGTCTCCGCGAACGGGCCGTCGATGACCATTCGCTGGCTCCCGGAGAATCTGACCCGTTTGCCCTTGGAGCTGGGGTGGAGCCCGTCGGCGGCGAGCATCACGCCGGCTTTCACCAATTCTTCGTTGTACTTCCCCATGGCCGTAAGGATCTCCCGGCTCGGCAGGACGCCCGCTTCGGAGTCCTTGTTTGCCTTGACGATCACTATAACGCGCATGGTCGTGTCTCCTTTCCGTAGCTGGTTTGGAGCCGGGTTTCCGGACAGCCTCGATCGGTTTTGCCCGCGCTCACCATCGGTAAGTCGGTCGAGACACCGCCAAATCGACACGACAAACGATATTCTTTTGTCAAAAACCGCCCTGCGTGAGAAAAACTCTATAGCGTTACAACCGGATTCGTTGCCCTCTTACGACCAGCGCCACTGGCCTTGTACCTGGAGTGGAGTCGGGTCGCGTTCTTGCCAACGTCTCCGCACTTCCGCGAGCAGGAGTTGGCGATGCTTCGCCATTTGTTCGATCTGCGCGCAGGCTGCGCCCGTCGCGGCGTGCCGCGCCCCCCAAATGAGCAATTCCAGCAGCACCGGAGCGAGGTCAATCCCTTTCTCCGTCAGCCGATAGTTCACCCTGCGACGATCCGTCTCCGCCGCTTCCGCGGTGACGATCCCGCTTGCTTCGAGCTTGCGCAGACGGTCCGCCAGGATGTTGGTCGAAATGCCCTCGCCCGATTGCCTGAACTCCCGGAACGTCCGGAACCCGCGAATCATCAGATCGCGAATAATCAGCAACGACCAGCGATCTCCCAACATCTCGAGGGAGATGCTCACCGGACAACCGGATCGGTGTTTTGCCCTGCCCCTCCGCGGCACCTTTGATACGTTATCAATATCACTTGCAAAAAGCAAGCGAATTGACAAGCCCCGAGCTTGAGCGCAACTTGATAATTTGGCGAAGTTCAAATTTGATAATACAGCGGCGCATCCGAGGAGCTGAAATGATTGCGAATGACCAAGTCCGGCTCCATCAGGATGACCTTGCTGTAGGGCGATACGGAATGAGTCAGCCACACGTTCCCGCCGATGACGCTGTGGTGGCCGACGCGCGTGTTGCCCCCCAGGATGGTCGCGCCAGGGTAAACCGTGACATGGTCCTCGAGGTCGGGATGTCGCTTGCCCTCCTTACCGCGACGAAGCTGGCCCTGCTCGTCCTTTTCGAGCGGGTTGAACGCACCCAGGGTGACTCCGTGATAGAGAGTCACCTTGTTGCCGATCGTCGCAGTTTCGCCGATCACCACGCCCGTGCCGTGGTCAATGAAAAAGGACTCGCCAATGGACGCGCCGGGATGGATATCAATCCCGGTGCGGCTGTGGGCAACCTCGGTCATCATGCGGGGGACGAAGGGCACCCCCTGGAGATAAAGCCGGTGGGCCAGGCGCTGCACAGTGATGGCTTCGATATAGGGATAACTCAGCATGATTTCTTCATGGTTGGGCGCCGCGGGGTCGTTAGAGAAGGCGGCGTCGATATCCGAAGCGAAGAGCCTCGCCAGGTCCGGCAACTGCCCACGCAAGGCGGTGATTTGCACGGCCGCGCAATCCTCGAGTTTGCCAGGAATCCGCTCCCCTCTCGAGCGAGCGTCGAAACAGAGGGCGCTGCAGATCTGATGAGTGAGGAGCGATTCGAACTCCCGAAAATACGGCCTGGCCTGTTCATCGCGGGCCTTGGACTGCTCCTCTCGACTGCTGAAGAAAAGAGGAAACAGCATATCCACATAGTGCCGGCAGACCGCCGCGACAACGTTACGACTCGGCAGCCTGGATTCGCTGCGGTCTTCTCCGGCGAGTTGCGCGTCCAACGCCGATTTGAATTCACTCGCGAGTCGGTTCAATCTTTCGAGGTCCATGGTCTTAACCCTCCACTGAATTGAATCCCGGCCATCCCAGGCATCGCCGGCCGAATCGGCCTCTCCCGCGATCGGCCTTACCCGATGCCCTCAAACAGCACCGTGGAAAGATAGCGCTCGCCCGAATCCGGCAGAATGACGACAAAGGTCTTGCCGGCAAACTCCTCCTGCTTGGCCAGGCGGACGGCAACGGCCGCCGCGGCGCCACAGGAAATGCCGCTCAGGATTCCTTCCTCTTTCGTCAGGCGGTGCGCGAATTCGATGGCTTCTTCGTTCGAGACTTGCTCGATGCGATCGACGAGCGAGAGGTCCAGAACTTTGGGAACGAATCCCGCTCCAATGCCCTGGATCTTATGTGGAGCCGGCTTGAGTGGCGTCCCCGCGGTGTGCTGGGTCAGGACGGGACTTGCGGTCGGTTCAACCGCCACGGATAGGATGGCTTTCCCTTGCGTCCTTTTGATGTAGCGCGAGACGCCGGTGATCGTTCCGCCGGTTCCTACCCCTGAGACCAATACATCTACGGCGCCGTTCGTGTCGCCCCAGATCTCCGGTCCGGTGGTGCTTTCGTGAATCGCCGGGTTGGCGGGATTCTCGAATTGCTGCGGCAGAAAGTAATGCTGCGGGTCAGAATTCAAGACTTCCTGCGCCTTCTTGATAGCGCCTGGCATGCCTTCAGTCCCCGGCGTGAGGATCAGCTTGGCGCCGAACGCCGCCACTACCCGGCGTCGCTCGAGCGACATGGTCTCGGGCATGGTCAACGTCAACCCGTAGCCTCGCGCCGCGGCTACGAATGCCAGCGCGATGCCGGTGTTTCCGCTGGTCGGCTCGATAATCTCCATCCCCGGTTTCAGGGCGCCCCTCTTCTCGGCGTCCCAGATCATCGCCGACCCGATGCGGTCTTTCACGGAGTAGGCCGGATTGCGGCCCTCGATTTTGGCCAGGATTGTCGCGCGCAGGCCTTGAGTGAGGCGGTTCAGCCGCACTAGCGGCGTCTTGCCGATACTTAGGGAATTGTCTTGATAGGAATTCGTCATGAGCTCTCCTTGTGGGTTGTTAGATCCCAGGATTATTTTATCTTGATCAAACTTCGTTTGTGCTGAATTTGTCCCAGTACGCTGATCCTAGAGTTCCTGTCCCTAGAGGCAGGGACGGACGCTCCAGGCTACCTACAGATACAGCGCATGTTGGCAGGGCAGGCACCGAAATTGGATACAACTGACGAATTATCAGTAAGATAAGGTAGCAATGAGTTCCAGCCGACGATGGTAGGGTAGGTCGACATCGGTCTCCTCGACTTTCCAATCCTTGCGGAAATTCCCCCAGAAAACCTAGTCTCGGACATTCTGCGCAATTCCGCAGCCATCTTTGATGCGAACCTTACTACAAAGATTCTCCCACACTCAAGTGCTGGGTTCCCGCTCAAATCTCGTCGGCCGGCTAGTTTGTGCCGGAGAGCGTCAGGTTCATTTCCTATGAGCCTACGACCCTGGCGTAGATACTTCGCGCCACGGCCGAATCTTGTGTGCCCTTAACGATGGCGCGGCCGTCCGGAAAGACGGTCAGCTCGTACTTATCGAGAATGCAGCGCAGCAGAAACTCATTCCCCTTGACCTGCCCGAATTGCTCGAGCCGCGTCCTGAGCGTGGCGAAATCGAGTGCCCGGGAATTGGCGGGATGAATCTGCACGGAGTCTCGCCCGCACAGCCGGAGGTTGGCGAGACCCTTGTTTTCAAGATAGATAAATTTCTTCGCCCCGCAAGCCCGGCATTGAGGATCGATCTGCGGCTTGACCTGGTGATAGGAATTCTTCCAGATGTCGAAGGAAAGCAGCGAGCCGTGCAAGTCCTGTTCGCGGCCCAGAAGGATCTTCAGCGCTTCGGTCACCTGGATGGCGGCGGTCCAGGCCACGGCCGGAGCAATGACGCCGACCACGTCGCAGGTCTCGTGCAATCCCTCGGGAGGCGCCGGGAACACGCACGCCAGGCAGGGCGTGCGCCCCGGAAGGATCGTCATGGCGGTGGCATAGCTCGAGACGACTCCGCCGTAAACCCACGGAATCCCCAGCTTGACCGCGACGTCGTTCAGCAGGTAGCGCGTCTCGAAATTGTCGCTTCCGTCCAGGATGACCTGGAACCCCGCGACCAATTCCTCCACGTTGCTGCCTTCGATGTCCGATACAATCCCTTCGACTTCCACCTCGGAGTTAATGCTCTTCAACCTACGTTCCGCCGCGATGGCCTTGGGCAGGTTTTGCGCCGCGTCGCTTTCGTCAAAGAGCAGTTGTCGCTGCAAGTTGCTTTCCTCGACGTAGTCACGATCCACGATGCGCACTTTGCCGACACCCGCGCGAACCAGAGCGTTGGCCTGTGCGGTGCCGAGCGCCCCGCAGCCAATGATGACGGCTTTTGAGGCGAGGAGCTTCTCCTGCCCGTCCTTTCCGATAGGCTGAAAGAGAATCTGGCGAGAGTATTTCTCAAGGTTCATTCTTCCTCCACATTTAGCGGCGACTTTAGGTCGCTATGGCAATATGAAATCGCTGCTACGCCGCATGGCGGTATGAAATCGCCGCTACCTCAGCCGAAGACCTCCCTAACCTCTTTGATTCCTGCCACCAGCGCTTCGATTTCATCCTTGGTGTTGTAAAACGCCAGGGAGGCCCGGATGGTGCCGGATATTTTGAAGCGCTCCATCACCGGCTGCGCGCAGTGGTGGCCGGTGCGAATGGCAATTCCTTGCTGGTCCAGCATCGCGCCCGCGTCGTGGGGATGCACGCCCTCGAGGACGAACGACAGCACGCCGACCTTTTCCCTGGCCGTGCCGATGAGTCGCAGCCTCGGAATCGCCGAGATCCTCTCCGTGGCGTAGGCGAGCAATTCCCGCTCATAGGCCGCCGCATTCTCCAGGCCGATCCGGTTCAGATAATCAATGGCCGCTCCCAGGCCGACGGCTCCGGCGATGTTGGGCGTGCCCGCCTCGAATTTGAAGGGAAGGCTGTTGTAAGTCGTCTTCTCAAACGTTACCGAGCTGATCATGTCGCCGCCACCCTGGTAAGGGGGCATTGCCTCGAGCAACGCGGCCTTGCCGTAGAGGACGCCAATCCCCGTGGGGCCGAAGAGTTTGTGCCCCGAAAACGCGTAGAAGTCGCAATCAAGCTCCCGGACATTGGCGCCCAGGTGGGGCGCGGCCTGCGCGCCGTCGAGAAGCACAGGAATTTCCCTTTGGTGCGCCATCCGAATAATTTCTTGCACCGGGTTGATGGTGCCGAGAGCGTTTGAAACTTGAGTCAATGCGACGAATTTAACGCGAGGACTCATGAGTTTCTCGAATTTGTCGAGTAGCAATTCGCCCTGGTCGTTCATGGGCGCGACGACCAGACGCGCGTTCTTTTCCTCGCACAGAATTTGCCAGGGAACGATGTTGGAATGGTGCTCCATCGCCGAGACGACAACCTCGTCACCGGCCTCGACATGCTTCCGGCCGTAGGTCTGCGCCACCAGGTTGATGCCTTCCGTGGCGCCGCGCACGAAGATGATTTCGCGAGCGTCCTTGGCGTTGAGGAAACGCTGCACCTTCGCGCGAGCCGCTTCGTGGTCAACCGTCGCCCGCTCGCTCAGGAAGTGCACCCCGCGATGGATGTTGGCGCACTCCTCGAGATAAAAACGTTCGAGCGCATCGAGGACCGCCTGAGGCTTCTGCGCCGTGGCCGCATTGTCGAGATAGACGAGCGGCTTGCCGCGGATCCTGGTCTTCAAAATCGGGAAGTCCTCGCGGACCTTCCATACATCAAAGGGAGCTTTCGGCGCCCGGCTTGATGCCGGGGCCAGGACGTTCTCACTACTCATTGTATCTCCTCAACTGTCATCCTGCGCGAAGCGAAGGATCCCGGCAGTTCACTCAGTGTAGACTCCGTGCAGTATCCGGGCACTTCCAAATTGAAGCAAATACCGGGGTCCTTCGTCGTCCGGACAAAAGGCGTCGGGACTCCTCAGGATGACACCGTCGAAGGCTTTTCGGGGAAGGAAGCGGCAGAAACTCAAAAGCCCCTTCCCGCGGGGAAGAGGCTTCTCGAAATCTTCTGAAGCCCGCTTCTCATCTCCCCCATTACCCGGGCGGGATTTGGCACCAGTCCCCCCGTTTGCGCGGGGGCGGTTGTCGTGGCGTCATCGGGCCCGTCCCTCAGCCACTCTAGATGAGATTCAGGTTCTCTGAATCCAGTATTCAATTGGCAATAAGCATCCTAGGACGTTCCAAAGCCTCCTGTCAATTGAATTCACGAAATAGCCGCGATCTTGCATCGCTCCTCATTTGCACCGCCAGCATCCTCACCAGGTGTAATGAGCCGTGTAGGTAACGATCTTCTCGGAATCCGGCGTCACCTCGACGCGAAACTCGATCGTCTGACTGTCGGTCTTAAGATACGGATCGGATTTCGCCGTGATATCCCACGTCGCACCGCGATAAAGGTGTTCGACCACGCGAACCGTCACCGGTTCCTTCCTGTGGTTGCGCAATTTGATTTCGAAGGACTCATCCAGCCGGTTGTTATTCGTGTCGATTTGATACGCCGTTCGACGCCGCTCGCCCTTGATGTCGAAGGCGCTGCCCGTGAAGGCTCGCACGGTCTCATCGCGCGGCGTGTGCTTGATTTCATTCTCGCCCGTGAATTCCAGGTGACGGTCCGTGTCCTGCCGGTAGAATCGCAGCCGTCCTGCGGGCAGGGGAATTCCCAGATGATTCACTTCCGAGTTTTTGAACTCCCGCATCACCCAAACGTCCGGATTCGATTGCGTCCCGTAGTCGCGGTTCTGCCGGATGGATTCCATGTTCCAGCCCTGGTACTGGTTCCGGTCGATCTTCACGCCGTCGTACACATAGACGCGCACGGCCTTGATTCCCGAAACGCGCAGGAATTCCACCTGCTTGGTCTCCTGGTCGTGAAGCGTCGTGGGACGATGCAACTCGTAAAGGTGGTATTCCTCAAAGGGTTTCTCGGAGACTTGCGGTACGGGGCCGCCAATTCCTCCTACAACACCGATAGCCCCGACGCTGATGAAACGGTCGGCCATCCCCGGCTGGATCTTATTGACGTCTCCGGCCATCAGCTTGATTCGTGCATGATCGAAAGTCTTCCCGGTCTGGTTGCGGATGGTCACCCAGCCGATCATATCGAGCAGGTCGCCTTCCTCGGGCGCGATCAGGTTGTAATCAGCGTTCCAGCTCATTCCTCCCGTTACGTAACTGAATTCCGCATTCATCGGGCCGGCTTTATCCGACTCCAGGACCCAATTGAGCGCAGGTTTGAGGATGGTGCCATCGGCCAGCGTCGGAAAAAGGGGCGTGCCGGGAAGCCCAAAGCGCAGCTTGCCGTCTACCTCGATGATGGGTTGTTGGGGATTTGGCGGGTTGCCCTGCCAGCCATAATAGGGATTCCCATAGACTACGAATTGCTGCGGAGGCGGCAGGTATCCGCTGCGGATGATCTTGCCCTGCACGATTTCCGTCTTGTCCCCGCGCTGAACGATGAACTCGAGCGTCTTGCCCTCATTCAGCGACAAGAGCAGTTGTTCGGTGACAGGGTCCGCCCGGTAATTCTGCTCGAGAATGCGCAGGGGCCGCGCTCCCGTTGGGTCGCGGAGAATGACGGAGGCGGGCTCGAGATACGCGGTGACGTCGGTGAACTGGACCTGATTCTCGCCGGGCTTCAGGTCCAGGGGTATCAGCACGCGAACGACGGCGAAATTCTGGTTGTAGATGGTGAGTTGGGGCTCGGCTGCCCAGGCGGGCAAGAGCAAGAAGAAGAATACGCTGACGATGCGGACAGGCAGGCTCAGTCTCATATGTCCACTCCTCGCGAATCTCACGTAAATTGTTGTCAAGTTGGAAACAGAATTCCAGGTAGGAGTTGTATGGCAGGCGGTAGACGGTAGACGGCATACGGTAGACGGGGAAAAGAAGACACGAGAAGGTAAACGGTGGGCGGACGGCATACAGAAGACGCGAGTCGGGGGAAGGGTTATCGCCGCCGAGGAAGATACAGGTACACGTAAATTCCGCCGATCACCACGAGGAGCGCGCCCCACCAGATCGCGGGGTGCAATTGCGCGAGGACGGTTGCCGGCGGGTGGGAGAATTCCAGAATGCCGGTGATGAAGATGATCACGCCGTAAACCAGCAGAATAACGCCCACGAAAAACCACACGGGGATGATGTGATGCTTGCCGGGTTTTTGATCCATCACATCAACCGCCACCGGGCGGCCCGGTCCCTGGCCGGAGCCGCGACCTCCATCGCGAACGGGCTTCGGTTTTTCTTCCACGGCCATGATCCCCTACCAGAAGATCCATTGCAGAATCAGGAAGAGCGCCGCGGAAATCGCCGCCCAGAAGATGGGGCGCTTCCACAGCGGTAGATGCCCTTCGCTGGGCAATTCCGTGCAACCGTAAACCAGTCCATTCAGCTCCGCGACAGGCTTAGGCTGCGTAAACGCACTCACCACGACCGTAACCACCACGCAGATGATCCACGACCAGAGGGCGCGATACATAGTCTCCGCCATGTCTTTGGCGTGGGTGGAGAGCGCGATGACGGACAGCAGGTTGTGGTTGGTTTTCACCAGTGCCCACATGCCGATGGAGGAAAGCGTTCCGGCCAGCAGTCCCCAGAACCCGCCCGCGGGCGTGACGCGCTTGAACAGCATACCCAGCAGCACCGTGCCGAACAGCGGCGCGATGAAGAAGCTGAAGAGAGCCTGGACGTAGTCCATGATGCTCTTGAACTGCATCACCAGGTACGCCGTGCCGATGCTGACCAGCACGCCGAGGATCGTGCACCAGCGGCCCATCAGCACATAGTGCGCGTCGGTCGCGGCCTTGCGAAAGAACGGGCGATAGATGTCGTAGGTCCAGACGGTGGCGAAGGCGCTCACGTTGCCCGCCATCCCCGACATGAACCCAGCGATCAGCGCGGTGATTCCCAGGCCCAGCAATCCCGGCCCGCAATACCGCGCCAGCATCAGCGGCAGGACCTCGTTATAACTGTGTAAACCCGGCTGCACGGCGCTTTCGGGAACCAGCTTGAAGGGCAGCAGCGCCAGTCCCAGCAGACCCGGCAGGATGACGAT
>JAIQGA010000360.1 GCA_020072925.1 Terriglobia bacterium
GGTAGTGGCGCTGCGTCATCCGATCTGGCTGGAGGCCATCCTCAACAGCAAATACCCCAAATGGCGCGAAGTGGAACGGAACCCTGACGGCTCCGCGCGGTACATGCCCGCCGGCGCGCGGCTGCTGCAAAAATCCCTGGAACGCGAGTTTCCCGCCGAAGACATTGTCGCCTGCTACCCCGACGACCTGGACAAGTTCCTCGGGCCGCGCACTCGCGTGGTAGGCGTGACCACGCACAATCCCCTGGGCGTGACCTTTGCCGCGGGGGTTTACACCTCCATCTTCGGCTCCTCGAAGATGCCCATCAATTCGCATTATGCGCGCCAAGCTTTCGCCAAGATCAACTCCAATCCCTTCCGGCAAAATTTCAAGGTGATCGTAGGCGGCTCGGGGGGCTGGCAAATCAGCCAGACCAACACTTTCGATGAGCTTGGCGTGGATTGCGTCGTAGACGGCCGAAGCGAGTCGGCGGATACGATGGCTCTGTTCCACAAGGCGGTCCGTCGTGAAGCATTACCTCGGGAGGTCGCTGCCACACACCCTACGCGCCGCGAGGAATTACTGGTTCCTGACACGCGGACAACCTTCGGCGTCGTCGAAATGACCACAGGCTGTGGCCGCCGCTGCCAGTTTTGCGTGCCCGACCTGAATCCGCAGATAGATTTTCCCAAAGACAAGATCCTCGCCGGCGTCCGGGCCAACGTGCAGGGCGGAAACAAGCAGATCTCACTGGCGACGGAAGATATGTTTATCTGGGGGCAGGTGCGTACGGAGACGCCCTTCTTCTTCCCCAACCGCGAAGCGCTGGTGGACTTGTACTCAGAGATTGTGAGCATGCCCGGCGTCGAGCAGCACGTGCTGAGCCACAGCACCATCGCGCCCTTCGTCGTAGACCCTCTGCTCATCAAAAAGCTTACGGATGCGCTGCTGGACAAGAGCCCCATCCATATTCCCGCCGTCAGCACCCACCCCAGGAAGAAAGCGCTTGCGCCGCTCATCGGGCTCGAGACCGGCTCGGTGCGCCTGGCGAAGAAGATCATGCCCAGCAAGGGTGTGCCGTTCTCCATGGAGGATTGGCCGAGCGTGGTGCTGGAAGGTCTGCGCGTCGCCAACCAGAACAACTGGTTTCCCATGATGACCCTCATGGTCGGCAGCCCGGGTGAGACCGACGACGACGTGAAGGCGACGCTCGACCTGGTTTACGAGATCGAGCGCCGCGGCCTGTTCGCCTTCCTCATTCCCTCCATCTTCACGCCCCTGCACGACACGCGCATGGAAAACCAGCGGGGCGTCACGGAGACCCGCCAGCTCACGCCGCTGCAATGGCAGTTGATTCTGAAGTGCTGGAAGATTAACCTGCGGCCGGGCCAGTATAGCTGGTGGGGTCCGATGGCGTGGCGGATGGGCGCCATCATCATGTGGGCTCTGAAGCTGCGCAAAACCAACGGTCCGAATTTCGCCTGGCCGCTCTTCATGTTTGCCGGCGCCATGCCTGAAAAGTGGATGGAGCGCCTGGGCAAGATCTATATCGGCAAGCCGTTCAAATCAAAATCCCGCAAGGAGCTGATCGCCTCCGTCAAGCCGCACTACTGGCAGTATTTCCGCGCGGACAACGGCGACCTTCCCGAAGGTTATACGCCGCCCACAAAACCGCAGCGACAATCCGAGGAAGACCTGCGCGTGATGGCCTGACAGGATGCTGAAGACTCTGCAGGCTGTCATCCTGACGAGGCGAAGCCTCCGAAGGATCTCCGCATTTGCTTGATCTTATAAATGCCGGGATGCTTCGCGGAGTTTACCCTGAGCGAACTGCTGAGGTCCTTCGCTGCGCTCAGGATGACAAGCGAAGGGCTCAGCGTGACAGGACCAGGGTTTTTTGGCGTCCTGCCAAGCGAGTGCGGCACACTTTGTTCCGCTTCCGTGCGGAGGCCACCCCGTTTGACTGATTTCCGGCCAACCGTTATAGTAATTTGATTTCAGCCGCTTGAAAGGCGTGTCCGGGAGAGCATGGAATTGGCGACGGAGATTCCGAAGGTTTATTCGCCGGAAAGCATCGAACCCCGCTGGGCGCAGGAGTGGGTGGCGCGCCAACTCTATCGCCCGGCGGACAATTCCGCACGCCCGCGCTTTTGCCTGGTGATCCCTCCACCGAACATCACCGGCAGCCTGCACATGGGGCACATGCTCGAGCACACGGAAATCGATACGCTGATGCGCTGGCATCGCATGCGGGGCGAGAACGTGCTGTGGCTCCCCGGTTCCGACCACGCCTCCATCGCCACGCAGATGATCGTGGAACTCGAGTTGGGGCGCGAGGCCCTGCCCAATCTCGAGCCGGGCCAGTCGACGAAGAGCGCGTGGCGCCGCGAGGGACAACGCCAGCGTCTGGAAATGGGCCGCCAAAAATTCCTCGAACGGTGCTGGAAGTGGAAAGAGGAGAGCGGCGGCACCATCCGCCGGCAGATGGAGCGCCTCGGCGCCTCGTGCGATTGGACGCGCGACCGCTTCACCATGGACCCCGCCTACTCGCGCGCCGTGCTGGAAGTTTTCGTCCGGCTCTATGAAGAACGATTGATTTATCGCGGGAAATACATCGTCAACTGGTGCCCGCGTTGCGGGACGGCAGTTTCGGACCTCGAGGTGGTCCACGAAGAGCGCCAGGGTAAGTTGTGGTTCATCCGCTATCCGTACGAAGACGGGTCGGGCTATATCACTGTGGCGACCACGCGGCCTGAAACAATGTTGGGCGACACGGCGGTGGCCGTGAACCCCGAGGACGCGCGATTCCGCGGAATTTTGGGCCACAAAGTGGTCCTGCCGCTGCTGAAGCGCGTGATCCCTATTATCGCCGACCGTTTCGTTGACCCGAAATTCGGCACCGGCGCCGTAAAAGTAACGCCCGCACACGATCCGAACGATTTCGAAATCGCCCAGCGGCACAACCTGCCACGCGTCGTCGTCATTGACGAGGGCGCGCGCATGACCGCCGACGCCGGCCCCTACCAGGGGCTCGACCGCTACGAGGCCCGCGAGGCGGTGGTCCAGGACCTGCGCACCCAAGGGCTTCTGGAGAAGATTGAAGATTATCCGCTCAGCGTGGGCACCTGCCAGCGCTGTAAAACGGTGGTCGAGCCGCTGCTCTCCACGCAATGGTTCATGAAGATGGCGCCACTCGCCGAACCCGCGGCGCGTGCCGTCAAAGAGGGGCGCATCCGGATAGTCCCGGAAAACTACCGGAAGATTTATCTCGACTGGATGGAGAACATCCACGACTGGTGCATCTCGCGGCAGCTCTGGTGGGGGCACCGGATTCCGGCGTGGTACTGCGACGCGTGCGGGGAAGTGCTTGTGGCACGCGACACGCCCGCGCAATGCCCAAAGTGCCGCAGCGCCGCGCTGCGCCCCGAAAGCGACGTGCTCGACACCTGGTTCAGTTCGGCGCTCTGGCCGTTTGCCACGCTGGGCTGGCCGGAAACGACCGAAGACCTGCGGCGCTTCTATCCCAACGACCTCATGATCATGGGCTTTGACATCCTGTTTTTCTGGGGCGCGCGCATGATCATGATGGGTCTGAAATTCATGCGCGACGTTCCTTTCCGCGAGCTTTACATTCACGCGCTGGTGCGCGACGCGGAAAAGCAGAAGATGTCGAAGACCAAGGGCAACGTCATCGACCCGCTTGAGGTCACGGAGAAATACGGGACGGACGCGGTGCGTTTCGCGTTGGCCATCAGCGCCGCGCCGGGCACCGACATCGCCTTCAGCATAGAAAAGATCGAGTCGTATCGCGCCTTCGCCAACAAGATCTGGAACGCCGGCCGCTTCATCCTGATGAACCTGCAAAAACTGCCCGAGCCGGTTACGGCGCAGCTTGCCGCCGCCCTCGAGCCGGTCCCCACGCTGGGCTTTAGGCCCGCCGCGGGCAGCGAGCAGAGCGCCCTCGCGGACCGCTGGATCTTCTCCCGGCTGCACGCGGTCACCGAGGAGATGGGCGCCTCCCTCGCGGCCTACCGCTTCCACGAAGCGGCGCACACCATCTATCACTTCTTCTGGCATGAGTTCTGCGACTGGTACCTGGAATGGCTCAAGCCGGAGATCACGCGGCCCGTCGAGGGCGAAAAAGCGCCCGCGGCCTGGATCAACTTGGCGCGGGTGTTCGAAGGCGCGCTGCATCTGCTCCACCCGTTCATGCCCTTCATTACCGAGGAACTCTGGCACCAGCTTCCACACGCCGCGCCGGGGCCGTCCATTTCGCTCACCGGCTTCAGCTTGGTCACGGAGCGCGCCGCCGATCCCATCACCGAAAAACAATTTGAGACCATTCGGGAACTGATTGTGACGGCGCGCAACGCGAAGGCGGAAATGGGCCTGCACGCGGCCAAGCCGAGCCTTCAAGTGGCCAGCGACGACCTGCGCCTGCTGGAACTCTTCCGCGCCCACCAGGAAACCATCCTGCGCCTGGCGGCGCTCCAGGCCATCAACTTCACTCGCGAGCGCCTCGCCGCTGACCTGCCGGGAGTGCGCGTCACGCCGGGCTTCGATCTGCGTGTCCTGCACGAGGAAAAAGTGGACGCCGAAGCGGGGCGTGCCCGTTTGCTCAAGGAAAAAGAAAAGGTCGAGCGGCAACTCGCCCAGGCCAACGCGCAGCTCGCCAACCCCGGATTCGTGGAACGGGCGCCGCGCGAGGTTGTCCGCGGCGTGGAGCGCCGCCGTCAGGAACTTTCGCAGCATTTCGAGAAAGTGGTCGAATCGCTCAAGAGACTGGGTTGAGCGTGGAGGAACGTTTGGCGCTCGCGGACTCTGGAGCATCACTCGAATCGCTGGGGCTATCCGCCGTGGAAGTGCGGGCGCTGGTGGAAACCGCGCTGGCCGAGGACCGCGGCCAGGGCGATTTGACCACCCGCCTCACCGTGACCGAAGGCACACGCGCGCGAGGGACTTTTTTCAGCAAACAGCGCTTGGTGGTGGCCGGGCTGCCGGTGGCGGCGCTGGTGTTCGAGGCGCTGGATGCTTCCTGCGCGTGGAAGACCCACATTCACGATGGCGCCGAAGTCGAGGCGGGGACCGCCCTCGCGGAGACCAGCGGGCTTGCGGCTCCGCTCCTCGCCGGGGAACGCGTGGCGCTCAATTTTCTCCAGCACTTGAGCGGCATTGCCACCCTGGCCTGGCGGCTCAAGCAGCAACTCGAAGGCCTGCACGTGCAACTGCTCGACACCAGGAAGACTCTTCCCGGCCTGCGCAGCCTGGAGAAATACGCGGTGCGCATG
>JAIQGA010000361.1 GCA_020072925.1 Terriglobia bacterium
AATTCCAAGCTGCTGCATCTTCTACTTGGAAAGGAAGGGATCGATCTCGCGGGCGTTGCGGATGACACGATGCTCTATTCCTACCTGCTCGAGCCGCTCGCCTCGAGTCATGAGCTTCCGGACGTGGTGCTCCGCCGCCAGGGGCGCAAAATCTCAAATTCCCTCGCCGAAGCTGCGGAACTCACGCGCGAGTTGGCGGCGCTGCTCCGGCCGGAAATCGTGCGGGAGGGGTTGAAAGATCTTTACGATCAGATCGAGTTGCCGCTCGCGCGCGTGCTGGCCGAAATCGAAACGGTCGGGGTGCGTATCGCTCCGGAGATCCTGGGCGCGATGTCGCGGGAGTTCGAAAAAGAACTGACGGAGCTTACGCAGGAGATTTACCGGCTCGCCGGAGGGCCCTTCGACATTGACTCGCCCAAGCAACTCGGCGAGATCCTGTTTGAAAAACTGAAGCTGCCGGGCGGGCGCCGGCTGAAGAAAAGCGGCCAGTATTCGACCGAAGCTTCAGTGCTCGAGGCGCTGGCCGAGAAACACGAGCTTCCGCGGAAAATCATCGAATACCGCACACGCGCCAAGCTGAAATCGACTTATATTGACGCGCTGCCGAAATTCCTTCACCCTGAGACGGGGCGCCTTCACACGAGCTTCAATCAGACCGTGGCGCGCAGGCGGGCGGCTGATTTCCGCGGATTACTCACAGATCGAGTTGCGCGTGCTGGCGCATCTCTCCGTCGATCCGCTGCTCATCGAGGCCTTCTCGCGGGATGAGGACATCCACGCGCGCACCGCGCGGGAAATCTTCGGCGTCCCCGCGGGTCTCCAGACGCACGAGCATCGCCGCATGGCCAAGGCGATCAACTACGGCGTGGTCTACGGCCTGAGCTCCTTTGGCCTCGCGGGCCGCACGGGAACCAGCAAGACCGAGGCGCAGCAGTACATCGACGCTTATTTCAAAAGGTATAGCAAAGTTAAGGAATATCTTGATGGGTTAGTGGAAGAAGCCCGCCGGACGGGACGGGTGCGCACGCTCTTTGGCCGCCTGCGGCCCATCCCGGAAATCAACAGCAAGGACGTTCCGGCGCGCAATCGCGCCGAGCGTGAGGCCATGAACACCCCCATGCAGGGAACAGCGGCGGACCTGCTGAAACTCGCCATGGTCAAGGTCCAGGCGCGCCTCCATGGGGAGAAGATGCGCACGCGCATGATCCTCACCGTTCATGACGAATTGGTATTTGAGGCACCGGAAGTTGAGGCGGATCGCGCCCGCGAGGTCGTCAGGGCGGAAATGGAAGGCGCTTGGCCGCTCAAGGTGCCCTTGCGCGTGGATGTCGGCGTGGGACAGAACTGGAAAGAGGCGAAGTAGCTGGGAAAGGGTGAAGTCGAAAGGCGGAAGTGGGAAGGTTGGCTCGGGGAATTCCACTTTGGAGTTATGTAATGGGCGGCAATGATTTCATTCGTAAGTTATTTGATTATGATTACTGGGCCAACCGCGAAGCGCTGGCGAGCATGGGCGCCCTCGGTGGGGCGGCAGAGAGGCCGCTGAAGATCTTCAGCCACCTCGTTGGCGCGCAGCGGGTTTGGCTGGCGCGCTTCGAGGATCCCAATCCGCCGGGCGTGCAGCCCTGGCCGGTGCTCACGCTCGAGGATTGTCGCGCCGCGGCGGAGGACCTTCACAAGCGTTGGGTCGCGCTCCTCGGTGGGATGACACCGGAGAAACTGGCGAGCGACCTCGCTTATCGCAACACCAAGGGAGTGGAATTCAAAACGCCCGTCGAGGATGTCCTGATGCATCTGGTGATGCATTCCGCCTATCATCGCGGCCAGGTAGCCGCGGCGGTGCGCGATGCGGGAGGCAAGCCCGCGGCCACGGATTACGTGGTGTATGTGCGCTCCAGGTGACGGGCGGGCCGTGCGGGCGGTGTGATATGATCGTGCCTATGGCAACAACATCCCTGAGGTTCGTGGTGGGTGCGCGAGGGCGAAGACAAGCGGTCTTACTGGATATCGCTGAATACCGGCGTCTGATGAAGAAGCTTGAAGATCTCGAAGATGCCCTGGCGCTCGATCGGGCAGAACAGACCTCGAATCGTCTGCTCCCTTACGCGGCCGTCCGCAAGCGCCTCAAGCGGTCTGGAAAGCTTTGAACTACCGCGTCCTTATCGATGCACGCGCCGCAAAGCAGCTTGAGTCCCTGCCTAAAGAGATCGTTCAAAGGGTTGACAAGGCAATTCTCGGCTTGGCGTCCAGTCCGCGCCCGCCGGGAAGCAAGCGTCTACGCGGGAAAATTGAAGAGGGTTGGAGAATCAGGGTTGGCGCCTACCGAATACTCTATCGGATTGATGACGGCGTGCACGAAGTGAAAATTTTTGCGATTGGCCACCGGCGCGAAATATATCGCTGACTGTCCGTGGATAATTCCAGTAGAGAAGGCAGAAGGCAGAAGGCAGAAGGCAGAAGGCAGAAGGCAGAAGGCAGAGCTCCTTCCTTAAGAGTATTTATCGCGGCAGCGTTCCGCGCAGTCCCCGCCACCACCGATGCACGCGGTGAAACCAGCCGACGGGTTCAGCATACATGAGAATGCACTCGCCATGCACGGCGCTGATGCCGTGCTCTTCGCAGAAGCGAATGGCGGCGGGAGACTCGGCGCCCTGTTGCATCCACACGCGCTCGATTCCGGCGGCGGCGGCTTCCTCGACGACTTTTTCGGTTTGCGCCGGAGGCACGACGATGAGCAGGCCATCCACCGGCTCGGGCAGCGTGCTCAGGGTGCGGTAGCACTTATCGCCCTGGATGGTTTCCGCATCCGGATGGATCGGGAAAAGCTGGTACCCTTTGGCCTTGAGTTCGCGGTAAGCGGCGTTCCCGAATTTCCTTCCACCGCGAGAAACGCCGACGACGGCGAGCTTCCGCTGAACGACGAAATCGCTGACTGCCGAGCGGCTGACCATCTCACCACCCCTCTGCCTGTTGCGACTAGGGTCCCGAGTTTACATCAAGTGGGATTGTATTTCGAGTGCACGTTTCAAGGGAGGGGGACAAGCTTGACTTCCGCCTGATTGTTGCCCGCGCCATCAAAAGCGATGGGGCCCGCGACTCCGGAGAATGTGGGCTGCTTCACAAGCGCATCGCGCAGGCGCGCCCGGTTCGGTCCAGATTCTCGCAGCGCGGCGGCCAGCAGGCGTACCGCGTCGTAGGCCTCGGCCGCCGTCGCGCTCGGACCAACGCCCGCGCGCTGGCGGTACTTCCGCTCGAAAGCTTCCCGGTCCGCGCTCGCCGTTGGCGCGGGGGAAACGGTCCAGACGCCTCCGGTTGCGGCCGAAGCCGGGCAGGTGCGACAACGTTCGCCCGGCCCGGCCTCACCGAAACTCTGCGCTGCCTTGCTGCAGAGATAAATCGGAATCGCCGGCAGCGTTTCGCTCAGGGAAGGCATCAGGGCGGCGGCTGACTCCGGCCCGGTCCACAACACCAGCGCTTCAGGGTGGAGCGCCGCGATCTGCCCGGCAAGGGTTTCAAAGGAGGAAGGGGAAGTGGAGAAGGCAACGCGCGCGGGCGGATTGGAGGCCCGGAAGTGCTGCGCCGCTTTTTCAAACTCCTCGCCGCCGACGCGCCCGTCGTGGTTCTCTTCCGTGACCAGGACGATGTGCGAGAGTTTTCGTTGGTCGTAGATATCGCGAGCGAAGGCTCGCGCTTCCGCGGCATCCGTGGGTCCCAGCCGGAAGATCCAGGGCAAATTGATTTGCGTGGTCGTTGCATCGCTCGACAGGGTAAGAATCGGGATGCCGATTTTGTTTCCCACTTGCTCCGCGAGGTGCGCCGTGCCACCTTCTGCCGAAGTCAGCAGGGCCACGGCGCGGTCTTCGAAAACCAACCGCACGATTTCCGAGGACGCGCGCCCCCACGGACCGCTCTCGTCGCGGACCACCAGCGCGAGCCGGCGGTGATGCGGGAAGGGAATGGCCGCTTCGTCGTCCACGGCGAGTTGAGCCGCCACCTGGAGTGCCTTTCCCTCTGCTTCGCGCGGCCCTTGCAGGGGAACGATCAGGCCAATCTTGATTTCCGTTCCCGGCAGGTCGTGAGCGGCGTCACGCCCGGGCCCCACGTAACTCACCGCGCGCGGATCGATTTCCGCGTAGGGCGCCGCCGTTTGACCGCTAACCTCCGCCGCCGCGAATAGGGAGGCGATGAGCAGCTCTGGAAATGCGCGATGGATCAGCGAACGCATGCGCGAGCCTGCAAGAGCGGTTCTCAGGCGCGGGGACCTCAATATCCGCCGGACGCCGGCCCTTCGTGGCCGCCCTGGCGCGGGGCCAGCCAGTATTCGAACTTGCCGTCTTTGACACGGGCCATATTAACAGGCGAGATGTTATTAAGCGTATGGTCAAAGGAGGCGGCGCCGCTCACGCCCTGGTAGGTTTTCATCTGGTAGTCGCGCAGCACGTCCATGATCCGCCCGCGGTTGAGGCCGGCCTTCTCGATGGCGGCTATCAGGATGTTCATACCATCATAGGCATGAGCAGCGTAGGCATCAGGTTCTTCGTCAAATTTCCGGTGGTAGGCGTCGCGGAAAGCGAGCCACTTGGGGTCGGTGCGCGTGGGGTCCAGGGCGGCCGTCACCACCAGGCCCTCCGCGGCCGGCCCGGCGATCTCGAGGACCTGCGGGTACGCCAGGCGGCTGCTGCCGAACACAGGCTGCTTCATCCCCATGGCGCGCATTTGCTTCAAGATGAGTCCCGCCTCCGCCGCCTCGCCCCAGATGACGATGCCTTCAACCTTGGCGTCGCGCAGCATGCGGAGCTGGTGGGAAAAATCCTTGTCGCCCCGCTCGAATTTCACTTCCAGCGCGGGCTGGCGGCCCATCCGACGAGCCTGGTCGTTGAACTTGACCGCGCCAATGCGCGCGTAGCGCGTCTGGGTGCGGATCATCCCGATGCGCTTTAGCTTGAGCTCCTTGAAAACATAATTCGCCAGCGTATAGCCCTGCTGGCGATCGTCGGGGAAGTTGTGCATCAGCCACTGGATGCGGGTTTCGGTGACGGTGGGATCGGTTGTGCCGGTGTCCATGATGGGCATTTCCAGCTTCAGGGTGACACGCAGCGCGATATGGCAGTTCTGCCCGTCGATGCATCCCAGCATGGCCCAGCAGTTTTCATTAAAGAGCATTTTCACGAGTTCCGCGGAGGAAGCTCCCCATAAGGCCGACTCATTGTGAATCTTCAACGCAAAGGGCTTCCCTTTGAACCCGCCGCGGGCGTTGGCTTCTTCGACCGCCAATTGCGCTCCGTGCGTGGCGGGAATGCCAAAGATGGATTCGGGATTGTTTTCGACCGGCTCAAAGAGGCCAATGGCGATTTCCTTCAACTCCGCGAGATCGCCGTCGGGGCGCTTTTCCGCCGCGCCGTTGTATTCGATGGTGTTTTCCTGGACGAACCAGTCGTAGTACGGTTTCGTGAAGCGGCGATAGGGCACCGCCTCATCCGGCATGTTCGCGTAGCGCTGGTCGGTCTTGGGCGGTGCGGGGTTCTGGGCCGGCGGAGCGGATTGTGGCCGAGCCGGCGCCGCCAGCAGAATTGCGATTGCCAGCAATGCGTGTTTCATAGGTTCCTCGCCATGAACGACGGTTAGGCGGCGCGCTCGCTTTCCTCGGCACCCGCCGCGCGCGCGTGGGCGAACTGCACGATTTTGGCCAGGGTTTCCTCGTCGATCGCCTGAACCGCGTCGCATTTGGGGCGCGGCGTGGCAGCGTCCGCGACCTCGATGATCAGTCCTTGCGCGCCAAACTCCAGCGCCGCGCGGCTGGCGGGCTCGACCATCGCGGCGACCCCGGTGGCGTAG
>JAIQGA010000362.1 GCA_020072925.1 Terriglobia bacterium
GTATCGAGTCGCGGCCAACGACGCCCGCGCGGGGTGAAGCGCAAGATGAGCAACTTCCCACTGCGCCCTCGCGCGACTTGCAGCAGTGTGCGGATTGAATTCTCAGAATGCATTAAAATTGTAAAGTGAACAGTATTAGCGCTAGGGGGGCTGGTGGGCGGGATACCGGTGCCCACCTCTGACGAACTTACTCCCCGCTCCGCCGATACTCGAGGAATTGCGAGGTTCCCATGTCTGGCTCGGTCAACAAGGTCATCCTGATCGGACGTCTGGGCAAGGATCCGGAAGTCAAGTACACACCCAGCGGGGCGCCGGTCGCCAAGTTCTCACTGGCCACCGACGAGTCCTTTAAGGACCGGAGCGGCGAGCAGCAGAAGCGCACCGAGTGGCACAATATCGTCGTATGGAATAAGCTCGCCGAAATCTGCGGCGAGTACCTGACCAAGGGCAAGCTGGTTTATATCGAGGGCTCGATTCGCAGCCGCCAATGGGAAGACCAGGCGGGCAATAAGCGCACGGCCTACGAAATTGTGGCACGGGAAATGAAGATGCTCGGCTCGAAGGCGGATTCCGAACGCGCCGCCGTGGCCGCGGTCGAGCGGCCCGCCAGCTCGGCTCCGCCGCCACCGAGTGAGCCGCGCGCGCCGGAGCCCGACCCCCAACCTCCTGATACTCAAATCACCGACGAAGATATTCCATTTTAGGGTAATTCCACTGCCATCAACAGGAAGAAGCTCCGGGCTGCCTTTCTCCGGCATGTCACGCCCCAAACGCAGCCCTCATGCGGCGTTAGTGTTTTCAGCTCCGCAGTTCTGTCGCTATTGTCCTCGGGCCGGGGCTTCCATGACATCGACGAAGATATTCAGTGTTCCGGTGTAGGTGCCGGGTGGAAGGTTCAGCCCGCGCTCGTTAATGCGAAGCTGCAAAGAGTTTTTTTTCGAGCCCCGCTTGTTATTGAGGCCGGTCACGAGGACTCTGGAAACTTGGAGTGCGGCGGCGCGCCCGCAACCCGTTCCTGAGAAATTTTGAAACGTGCTCGCACCGTCGGGGCGAGCTTCGACGTGCGAGGGAGGGATCGAAGCCGCGCTAACGGAAGTGGCAGTCAACGGCCCGGCAAGCGCGGCGCATACCTGAATAGCCTGATTCCGGGCCGGGAGGTTCCAGTTGACCGACCAGGCAGGATCGGCATTCCCCGTCGCTTCCGCACCGTTGAGAGCGAAAACAACCGGCCCGCCATTCACTAGGCTGATGCCGATGGACGCGGGTTTGACGGCGATGAGTTGAACTGACTTCGTGGCAGAAAGGGCCGTCTGGGCCTTGCCGGGGGCAGCCAAGACCGCCTCCCAAAGCACGGCCATGAGCAAAGAACTGACAACTCTGGCGTTCGACACAAGCTTCCCCGTCCATCCCACGCTGGGGATGAATACAGGCACACCAACCCTCACCCACCTTCTATCGTCAGGTTTGGGATTTCCTTAAGGGATTTGTCTTGATGATGGACCGCAGAGAACGTGGGCTGCGGTGATTCCGGCAGTAGAACCCCCACTGTTGCCATACATAACATAGCAATAGGACAATTTGTCTCCTTTACTCCGTTAATACTTTTGCCCTGCGTCAGATTCTGTTAGAAGCAATGCGCATTTACTCTTAAGGTGAGAAAGGAGAATCCGACTTTGTCTAAACGAACCCTGATTTTGTCGCTCCTCTTCTGTGCATTTCTGTCACCCCTGTTCACCAGCTTGGCTTGGGGGCAGCTCACGTCTACACCACAAATCGTGGCCCTGGCTGCGACCAAGCAAGAATCTCTCAGTGTGACGATCACTACACCCGGACCCGTCAACTTTACCTTGACGGGCGGCACCAACGACCCGGGGAGCGCCGTCCCTGCTTGGACCACCAATTGGAACCTGAAGCCTCAACGGAATACACTGAACGTCTGCGTCTACCTCTCCGGCAACCTGAACGGGACCGGCGGCAACACGGACAACATCCCACCGGACAACGTATTGGGCCTCGCCGACGGGACCGGAACGCCGACCCCTCTGAATTCCACCGCTTGTGGCGCCTCCAATGGCTTGCAGATTTGGGCCACTGCGATCAACAATAGCAATCGCGTGGACGGGTCCCACGGCAACTCCGTCGCGCTGCAAATCAATGACTCAACGCTAACACTCTCTCCAGACACGTACAGTGGAACACTGAACATCATCGCGCAGGCCCCCTAAGGCTGGGGCGGGGTAAGAGTGAAGCGGGTTCGATTACGGGTATTTGCATTTATCGCGTACGTGCTGGGCGCGCTGACTATGGCGCGCACCCAGACGCTTTCTCCTCCCATCGCGGAGTATCGCAACAAAGCTGACGGAATGCTGACGCTCAGCAACGAAGGCGACCGTCCTCTCGCGGCGATCCTGGAGGTTCGAGGGTTTACGGTAGACAGTGACGGAACCCTCCGCTACGGCCCAATAGACAATCAGATCAACGTCCAGTTCGGCGCCAACAGCTTTCTCATTCCGCCGCACCAGAGCCACTACGTCTTCTACAAGGCCGGATGCGCGCGGCTTCCGTGCTGGTTTGCGATCATCAACACACTCACCCAAGCCACCCCGGTAAGCGGCGGCCTGCGGATCAACATCATCCTGCCTCACTTTGTGTACATCTATCAGCGCGCCAAGTTCAAGAAAGGTGATGTGCGCATTGAATCTTTCCGCGGTGAGCAAGCGGGCGAGTACCGTCTGAAGTTCCAGAACCTCAGCAGCAAGCTGGAACGAGTCGAAACGGTCCAGACGAAAGGATTCGAGGTCAACGAGACTTACGGCGGCTTTCCGCTGTTTCCCGAACAGACCCGCTGGCTGGTGGTGAAGGCGGGCGCTCCCTCGAGGAAAGCCGAGTTTAAGATCCGCTTTGGAGGGGGGCTTCGGCTTACGGTGTCTCCACCGGAGAAAACGGTCGCCCAGATTCCGGGAAGCTAATGTCGAAAGCATCCGTGCCGCAAGCGGCCAATGGGCAGCATGATGTGTCAATTTTCCTTGGCTGGCGTTGGCTCGCCGTGCTTGTGGTTATCACGGGGTGGACTGGGTGGTCTCCCGCCGTCTTGGCGCAGTCCCTGAATGCGGCCGGGGGAACATCCAGCTTCCTTCAGGCCTCAGGCTTTCAGGTTGATTACCAGTGGCAGCCGGTATCCGGCTGGATGGGGCTCGCGGCCGCCGACGGGCTGCACGTAGGGGGATTCCTCGGGACGACCTATCGAGGGTTCGATCTGGGCGCCGGGGACCGCTATTACCCCTTTGTCCTCGACACGGATGTTTTCGATCAGTCCTATATTTTCTATGGGCGCGGCCTGTCTGTTGGTCATCACTCCGCCAACGAGCGTTGGACGCTTTTCGGAGGCACAACCGCCCTGCCTTTTACCACTCCTTTTCTGCGCGCTTACGAGACCGACACGGCGGCCGGCGCGTTTTTCTACGAGCGTCGCCTCTCCTCCCGACTCGTCTTCCATTCCTTCAACATTCTCGGAAACACAACCACCTCGATCCACTCGTTGGGGTTCAAGTTGAAACCACATTGGAATGTTGCCGCCGCAACGGGCGTCGGCGCAGGTAGCAGGTTCTTTTCCGCTGCGACTCAGTACAAATACCGTTGGCTGGCTGTAACGGGCTCCTACACGGACAACGGCGAGCGCTTTCACCGGTTGCGCGTTATGAACCTTCTCTACCCTGAGAGGACAGGCGGAAACGTGCGTGTTCAGCTCACACCGCTTTCCCGGCTGGGCTTGCAACTCAACCACGAAACGGTGCTCTCGCCGCAGTTGAATTCTCCGACCTCGCTGCGGGCCACGCTTAATTCGGCAAGCCTCTTCACTTCCCTGGGAGGCTTCTCGATGAATGCGGGGGTCTCGCAGAGCACGGGCGGCGGCTTCTTCACCAACACGCAAATGTTCACGGTCAATCGCAAGCTGGGAAGCCGCCTGGCAACCTTCGGCGCCATCATCCGCGTGCGCACGCAGAACAGCAAACCCGCGAACCTCTTCTTGCTGACGGCCGAGGAAAGACTCACGCGTCGGCTTTCCGTACGCCAAACCCTTACGGACAGCGCGGGGAGCAAGACGATGGGGTGGGGGGGCCGGTTTCTGTCCAACCCCTTTACGCTGGGCCTCGACTACCAGACGGTCTTCAATCCTCTGGCGGGCGGTTTTGGTGGGCGTACCTTCGTTCAGGCGTGGACGGTGAACCTGCAAGTTCAGATGCCCCGCGGCATCAGCCTTCACTACGACACGTTTCTGGACCCCTTCGGGAAGTTTCGGTACACGGCCTTCGTGAACGGCATCAGTTACAGCCCCGTCGAGCAGATCCTGGTGTCCCCTGCCTCGTCCCA
This sequence comes from Terriglobia bacterium, assembly GCA_020072925.1. Taxonomy (GTDB): domain Bacteria; phylum Acidobacteriota; class Terriglobia; order UBA7540; family UBA7540; genus JAIQGA01. The sequence continues at coordinate 4,372 of JAIQGA010000362.1, forward strand.
AACCACCCTCAGCCGCTACCTGATCCGCGGAGTCGTGCAGGACGAGCGAGGCCAGCCCGTGTGGGGTATCGCGGTCCAGGTGGACGGCCAGTACGTTTATTCCGACAACCAGGGAGAATTTTTCCTGCGCGTGAGCCGCGCGGGCGATTACTCGCTCCGCGTGCTCAGCGACCGCTCTCTAAATCCGGGTCAATGGGAAATTGTGCATGCGCCTTCCAGCGTTCTGGCAGGACCGCCAAAGGATGCCCGAGCCGCGGTCATCGTGGTTCGCCGCGGGGCTCCGAAATTGCAGAGGTAGACATGACTGAAGGAGGATAGCTGCTTCGCCTACCCATACCCGGTATGATGAAGGACCTGCGCGAGAGGAAGAGAGACTATTGAAACTTCAGGTAACGGCGATGGAGTTCGTCGAGGGTCATGATGCCTTTGCGGATGCGGAGAGCCACGGGCGCTCCCTCGCGGCCTGTGCTCGCAGTGACATAAACCGTGTCGCCGGCGCGCAGGTCTTTGAGCTGGAGGGGCTTCCCGTCCTCATCGACATAAGCCGTCTTGTCCGTCACGCGAATCAGTTCGGTGACCTCCGTGGGCCGCTTCAGGACGATTTGCTGCTTCTTGGCGTCCACCGAGGAAATGATAAAGAACTCTTCCCCGGCCGCGGGCGTGGCCGCCACGCGGCCACCTGCGTATAGGGGCATGACAAGCAGAGAGCTCATCAGCAGACCTGCGATTCTCGTCAGAATTTCCGTTTTCATTTTCCTTGGCACCTTCACAAATTCAGCCTTTGACCTGCTGGGCCGGCGCTCAACAATTGCCGCCATGGAAGCGCGGCGATCATCACCGCGAAAGCGGGGACCGCCGCTACAGTTACTCGTACCGCAAGGCCT
>JAIQGA010000363.1 GCA_020072925.1 Terriglobia bacterium
TCCGGAATGTGCATTTTCCGGTACAGCCCTTTTATGCTTCCATCCGCGTCGATCACCACCGCCGTGTTGTGGTACACGCCGGCGGTGCGGCGCTCAAAGAGGGAACCGATGATTGCAACGCCCAACTCCCGCGCCGCGCGCGTGAAGCTCTCTGTCGTAGGGCCAGGAATCGGCTCGGAACGGTCGTGTGCGGTTCCTTTCACTCCGCGCTCAGGAAAGAACTCGGTCAGAAGAATTGCATCCGGTTTCTCGCGGCCGGCCTGATCCAGCATATCCGCCATGAATTGGAGGTTGTCTCGAATTGTGGTCTCCTGGCGCTCTGCAATTCTTGTCGTGACCACCCTTACTTTGCGGGGAGGAGGCTCATTCGTTTCTACCAACTTGGGATTTCGGAAGTTTACTGAGCCGCCAGCAGTCCACCTCAGCCAAAGCTCGATAGTCACATTGGTCGCCTTTTCGGGGACACGTAAGGTCCGCCCAGCGCGACGCCAGCCGTGATCCACTGCAGAAATCTGGTCCACGTAGTCTCGCTGAACAGGTTGTCCATCGGGCATGTTCCACGACAGCATGACTCCCACGCTCCCGCGCTCGTCGACGATGCCGGTTGGCTTGTACAGCACTTCGAATCGATAGAAATGACCCGGGCTTACCGCTATATCTTTAGCGATCCATTTTCCCAAGGAAGAAAAATCAACCGCCGCAAGTTTCAGCGTGACACCCTCCGGGTCACTTGCAACGCTGGCGCGAGGTTCGAGGTCAGGACGCGGCGACCAGAACTGCCAGGGGATAGGCTTGCCCATGGGGTCGACGCGGAATTCGGGATTGGGAACAAGATCAGCCCTTGTCTGTGCGCAGGCGCTCACACTGCACAGGCACACCACCCAAAGAAGCCGATGGAAGTTCATTCCTGACGCTCCTAGTTAGCGGCAGGTCCCGTGACGGTGCCACTATGCTGTATTCCTCCCGAGCTGCGACATCGCTGCTCGCCGAAAGTCGAACATTTGTTCGTATCAATCTTCACCCGGCCAGTCTAGAGGATTTCCGTTGTTTTTTGTTGAAGAACTACGCGCTAAAATATCACTCGAGAGCCCTCAAAATTTGCGTGTGGTACATGGTAGAATAGCGCATACGAATGGACTCCAAGCGTTTGCGGGCTTTTCTGGAGAGGGCAAAGTCGGGGAGCTTTCAAATCAGGTGCGTCTCAGCCATTGCAGCAGTGTCCTGCGTCCGCCTGGCGGGCCAATCACGAAGTCATAGCGCTTCAGGAACACCGTCCGCCTCCTCACAAGCGGCGGCGCGCTGGCGCGCATTGGCCGAAGCGCAGCGTGAGGTTGAAGGAGTTCGCCGAAATCAAGAGGCTCGCCCGCGAAAAGCAGCCTCCTCCGTTGCTCAGCCTGATCGGCGGAGCGAAGAAGGGCACGAAGCCTGATCGAACCTCCGCTGTCCCTGAAGTTGGGAAACACTGGTTGGATCCGATGCAACGGCGCGAATTCTTGACCCTCATGATGGCCGCGGGAGCGATACGCTGCAGGGGGGAAACCCTAGCCTCACCCATCCACTTCACTTACCGTCCGATTGATTTCCGCCTCGATAGCTGCGAGACGCCGGAGCGGCACGCTCCGGAAACGATGGCCGGCGGGGTCGGGCTGTTTGACTATAACAACGACGGCCATCTCGACATTTTCTTCGCGAATGGGGCTGACATTTACTCCCTGACCAAGACTTCGCCGAAATATTCGAACCGGCTCTTCGAAAACGATGGCAAAGGAAATTTCACGGACGTCACCGAGAAAGCAGGTCTGACTGGCGCCGGCTTTTCGAACGGCGTCGCCGTTGGCGATTACGACAACGACGGCCATCTGGACCTGTTTGTCGGCGGCGTTCACGCGAACCATCTCTATCACAATAACGGCGACGGAACGTTTACGGACGTGACGGAGAAAGCCGGCCTGGTGACACATGATTCTGAGTACGGCCCGCTGTGGTCGGTCGGCGGCGCGTGGTTCGACGCCAACAACGACGGCTTGCTCGATTTGTTCGTCCTCAACTACTTCGCCTGGGATGTTAAAACCGAGCATGCGTGCTATTGGAAACCCGGCGTCCGCGACTATTGCCATCCAAAGTTTTACAAGACGACACCCAACCAACTCTTCCTCAACAACGGCGACGGAACGTTCCGCGACGTTTCCGCGGAGTGGGGACTTCGCGCGCATCCAGGAAAAGGCATGGGCGTGGGCGTTGCGGATTACGATCTCGATGGCTGGGTGGATTTGTTCGTGACGAACGACACGATGTGTAACTGGCTGTTCCACAACAAGGGCGGCGGAAAATTCGAGGAGGTGGCTTTCGACGCGGGCGTCGCGCTGACGGAGAACGGCCAATTCATCTCGGGGATGGGCGTAGACTTCCGCGATATTGACAACGACGGCTTGCCGGATATCGCTTTCGTGGCACTCAATTATCAAACCTTTCCGCTGTTTCGCAATTTAGGCGGTGGCCAATTCGACGACATGACGGTTTTGAGCGGTATGGATCGCCTGAGCATGCCCATGGCGGGCTACTCTCCAACGCTCGCCGATTTCGACAACGACGGTTGGAAGGACTTGTTCGTCACGCGAGGACACGTCGAGGGGGTCTCAAGGCCCGATATGCCGAGAGACCAGTACAATACTGTGTTCCAGAATCTGGGGGGATTCAAATTCCGGGCGCTCACTGCGGAAGCTGGCCTTGCCGCGCAGCCGCCCAAACGGTACCGTGGATCGGCGGTGGGTGATCTCAACGGCGATGGAAAGCTCGACGTCGTGACGAGCGCTCTCAGCGCGCCGGCGGAAATCTGGATCAACGACAGCCCCAGCGAGAATCACTGGCTGGCTTTCAAGCTTGAAGGGACCAAAAGCAATCGCGACGGCATCGGCGCAAGAATCAAAGTCGTGGCAGGCAAATTGACGCAGTACAATCATGTTATTTTTACGAGGGGATACGCGTCATCGAGCGCTGGACCGACTCATTTCGGTTTGGGTCCCCACAAAACAGCAGATCGCGTGGAAATTCGCTGGCCTTCCGGGATTGTGCAGGAACTGAACAATGTCGCCGCCGACCGTTACCTAACGATTGTCGAAGGTGTCGGGTTCAAATAGGTGATGTAAAGCTAACTTGGCCGCCCTGCCTCGGGATTTTGCTGTGTGCGACGAGCGCACAGATTGACCCTGCACAATTCTCCGATTTACACGTGACAAGACGGAGGTAAACACCGATGGTTCGGATCGGCTTCTTACCATATTCGCTTGCTGTCACCAGTGCACTGGTCGGGACACTCTTGAGTCGCTCGGAAAAGCCAACTACTCACCTTTGCGCGAGGCTGACGAGAGCCGCGGCAGCAGCGCGCACGGGATCGCCACGAGGATCGACTGGGTAGTCCTTACGTTCCTCCGTCCACCTATGTTCGAATTCAAAGTAATTGATTTCCCGCCCAGGCCTGCCCCGGAGCCGCGCGCCAAGATCCTCGACGAACATCTCCCACCGTGGCAAATAATAATCTTCCAACAGGCCCGACCATTCCTTATATGCGTAATCGCGCACATCGGTCGCGGGATCATCCGGGCCCCAGTACGTAATCAGTGTTCGCGCGTTCTTTTCGCACAAATTCTTTTCCGCTTTCGTATGCCCCATGGCCTTCGCTGCGGCAAGCCATGTTCCCAACATGAATTCGCGCCGTGTGCGCAGCAGCGAGTCCTCCGCACACGTCAGCTTCAGAAACTCCTGCCTTGCTGCCTCAAATCCGGCCACGTCGTGAGCCTGATAGGCCGTGACCATCTTGTGGTACGCTTCACCGCCACGATTACTTAGCACCTGTCGCACAAGATTCACCGCGTCGTATTGATAGGCATCAATCCCTCGTAGCCGGTCGCCGCCCTTGAGGAACTCCCGCGCCGCCTCCTCCAGTTTCGCCTCATCGTATGGGACCTTTGATGATCCCCACGTGCTCACCCTCTTTACGGCCAAGGATGGACGAGCGCAGAAAATAGGTTCCGGGCGCGCACTCGACTTGTATACAGTCTCCAACAGCAGTTGCCACGCATGCTCCAGCTCCGGCGTATCTTCCCCGTACCGCCACTTCACATAATCTCGAATCCACTCGCGCAAATCGACTGGCTTATTCATCCATGCCGCATCGAAGAGGAGTTCGTACACGACAGGATTGTTATTTGTCCCCTCCATCAGCACGCCCACGCCCGCCATACGGGCGCCATACGGCCCGGTTATCGCGCGCGCCGGCTCCGACGCGATCCGCGGCAGGCCGCCAAACAACCCCGTGTTGTCGCCATAGTCATTGATCGCCCCCCAAATCCAAGGCAACCCACCAAATCCTTTCCTCTTCTCCCAATCGTCGCTCTCCATATTGAGGATCAATACATGCGCCGGCGATAGCCCGTCCAGCAATCCCTGCTTGGGATTTCCCTGCCATCCCTGTAGTACCCATACCGCGTCCGGGTTCTCCTTAAGCATTGCATCCTGCACGCCTCGCCCGAGCGACGCAAGATCGAGACCTTCAGTTATTCCACCTTCATGGAATAGATCGCCGCCATAAAACCGCACCGGCCCGTATAGTTTGCTCATTTCCTCGTAATAAACGGACGCCATCCGGACAAACAGCGGGTCTAATGAAAGCAGTATCTCCGGTCTGCGAAAATCGTGAGAGCGGCCTTGTTCGAGAATTCGCGCGTCCGGGAACTTCTTCGCCAGCGATACCGGCACCATCCCGTAAAAACCCTGCATCACCGGCTCGATCCCCAGCTCGCGCATCCGCGCCAGAATTTTCTTCTCCAGCACCACGCGATCATCAATCATTCGATGCGTCACTGGCCCGCCCCAACCTTCCAGATTTCCCATAAGCCAGAATGCCGTGTACGCCGGTCCGGAAATGAATTGCAGGATCTCTGTATCGCTGTATCCAAAGCGGCGCAGCGTGTTCTCCCAGACCGCTTCGGTTCCATTCACCGCCAGCGCCAGATTGATGCCATTCAGTACCATCCAATCGAGTTCGCGCTCCCACGCGGGCCAGTCCGCAAACGCGAACGAGTAATTGAAAGTGCAGTAATTCAGGAAATACCGATACTTGAAACGTGAAGTTCGATGCACAGGCCGCGCCAGCTCGGGAAGAACTTTGACTGGCGCAAGGTTGGTGCCAACCAGCGACATCGAGCGATGGAAATAGTACCGCAGATAGTAGTTCAGCCCCAT
>JAIQGA010000039.1 GCA_020072925.1 Terriglobia bacterium
ACCCCGGTCACCTGGTAAGTCTCGAGCCCTTCGCCTTCTGCCTTGATGGTGTAATTGCCCGGCAGAAGCGGCTCGACTGCATACTTGCCGTACTCGTCAGTCCTGAGCTGACGACTGACGCCCGTCTGGGAATTTGTCACCGTTATGAGAACGTCAAAAAGGTCTGCATGCGTAACATCTGTCACCTTCCCCATGACTCTCCCGCCCGAACTTTGAGTTCGAAACAACACCGAACCACCGAGCATGCCGAAGAAGAGTAAAGTCAAGCTGGCTCTCAAGAGGTGCTTCGTCAGTGTTCCACGTGCCATCATGGCCGCCGTTTGGAGTCTACGGATGATTGCAGAATATGGTGCCAACCGCTGCTGTAGCGCCGGTCTGCGACCGGCGTCGTTCGCCGCTCATAGAGCGGCGCTACAGAAAAGAAATGTCACTAAATTCTGCAATCCTCAACAAATCCCCCAACCTGGTTTTGGCGGGATAGTATCTTACGTGTGACCTTTCGGCAACCCTGCCTGACTTGAGGTAAGTAGAATTACTCCGGGACCAAACAGAACGAGCTTGGGGTACATCCTCTAATCCGCGAGCTGGGGTACTACCGCGACGTCATCGAGGAACAGATGCAGGAGCAAGAGAACCAGGGCGCGCACTCCGAAACGCTCCACGAAGCGGGCGAAAAGAACGGGCTTGCCTGAAGTGCCGCCAGCAGGGTAAAAGAGCTCCGTTCCCGACGGCTTCCGCCGGCCAATTTTGTAGTGAACATAGAGGGGCGCGACCGCGAGGTTAAGTTCGGACCTTACGGCTGCGGAAATCGAACAGGCCGCCCATAAGGACTATCCGCCAGCAGCTTGCCGTCTCGAAAGACCTGAAACTGCCAGGGGTCCATCACCACATCGTAGGAGTGGCCACGAAAAAGATAGCCGGTCAGGCTCGCATTCCCTAACTCCCGATGGTGAGAGGGCGACACATCCAGCGATCCGTCGATTTGCGGGCGAAAACCGAAAACTCCGAACACAATAGCCTGGACCCCGCTGCCTGCCGCGATTTCAAGCGGCATTTCGACCACTTCAGGAGAGCGAAGGAAATCGGCAAACATTTCCTGTGGAATGTAAGGAAAACTTCCGCTCCATCGCGTGCACCGCGAGAGGATGTTCCAAGCTAATTCCGGGTATCCCAAACGATATAACGATTCCGCGATGCGCAAGGGCATTCCGGTATATTGCCCGCCGCCACCCCAGTCCACATCCTCCAGGTCCCAGTGCACGCGGTCCGACTTGGAAATCGAGTACATGCCGTAGGGGCCGAGAAACTCCGCTTCCGTAAGGTGGGAAATCAGGCGCCGTCTTTGCGCCTCCGAGAGGAAGCGGGCGTCGAGGATATCAAAGAGGTGATAGCTCCCGACTTGGTGACGACCGCCATCCGGATAAAGATTGTCAAACCACCCTGCCCGCCCGTCCCAAAGCTTTTCATTCATGGATTTCTCGAGCTGGTCGGCCCACTGATCGAACTGGGCAGCCTCGGGATCACTGCGCGCGCGGCCCCATTCGGCTACCTGCCGGAAATACTCCACCGCCATCCCATTGCTGGCCGCCACCACGTGCTGATACCCATCGGTTCGCAGTTCCAGCATCTTCTCTGACCCCGCACCGAAATCCAGAAGGCCATTCGGTCGACCGTACCGCTTCACCATTTCCCGGCCCATCCGCTTCATCCACTCGAAGACCGTGGCCCCTTCTTCCGTATGGTCCAGAAAGGCGAGGTCGCCCGTTTGCCTGAGATAGTCCAGGAGTATGCTCATCTCAGCAAAGGGGTTCTGAGCATACCAGTATTGGTTGGCTTTGCCGTTCCATGGCACCCAACTGCTTTTCAGGAGCCCCGCTCGAATGTACGTCAGGAACGCCTCGCGCAAACCCTCCGGGTCGAGGATGGCGAGCACTTCGGAGGCGTAGGAAGTATCCCAGGGTATGGTGAAAGTCCAGGTTCCGACCGCATAGAATGGCTTGACCACGAAGTTCTCGCGCTCCCAACGCGATTCCAAGACGCTTAGAATGCAGCGGTCATAGAGCCCGTCAAGCTTCTTGTCGGCGGTCGAAATGCGGGGCAGATTCCCCGACGCCCAGCGCAGCCGGGCGCGTAAGGCCTGGTCGGCTCGCTCCATTCTCGGAGTGATGTCGGGCGCATAGAACTGCGGAGCGCGCGCTTCCGCCGCTTGCGGGACAATGGCAAATCGTGCCACCTGCTTTCCACGAGCAGGAATTTCCCACAGCCATCCTTCCGGCGTGTGCTTAGGCAGGTCACTGACCACGGTGACCTTGATTTGATTGTTGGCCAGGGTGAAGGCATCGGGATGAGTGATGGGGCCGGCCGGCTTGGGCTTCTCGTTGGGGTAACTCAGCGCCATCTCCGGGGCGCTTTGCTCGGGGGTCACAGTGAGGGCCAGCGGCGCGTTCTCGCGGTTGGTCAATTCAACTTCAACATAGATCTCGTCCGCCTCGGCAGAAACGATGGTCTTTGTCTTGATGCCGAAGGAAACCCAATAGCCGCTGAATTCTTTGTGGAATGTCCCAATTCTATAGTAGGTCGCGGGCTCCCAATAGGCTTGCTGGAGCAGCATCACGAACGGCGCGCCAGCCGTTTGAAAGTTCAGCCCCAGTGGGTGCGGTCCCTTGCCCGTGCGAACCGCGTACTCGTAAACGTCAGGGACAACATCCTGGATAAGCACCTTGCTGGTGCGTTCGCGGAAGGTCAGCGCAAAGTGATAGTCACGCACCTCGATGGGAGGAAATATCAGGGTTTGCAGCCCCGTAACACTCTTGTCTCGAATGGAAACCGAACCTCGGCCATTGAAGAGCCGAACGGTGCGGTCGCTGATGAGCGCCATGCTGGTGCGCGCCATGCCCAATGACTCGGGGGTCAATGCTTGCGCTGACGCTCCGGACACCCGCGGGCCGGGCATGACGCTGTCCTGCGCCACCGCCCCAACTCGCGGAAGAACCAGAGAAGATATAACCAGCAATGTAACGGAGAGAACATGATCGAGCTTCTGAATCATTGCACGCCTCCTCATCTTGATCCCGGCGAAAAAGTCATGCTGGGGAAATTTGATCGGGACACCCGTCAGGGCCCTCCCCGACCAGCCTGCCATCTCGATGGACTTCAAATCCCCACAAATCCATAGTTGCATCGCGGGAGCGACTTCGAAATCGGCAGCCGGCGATTCTCACGTCGCCCAACTGGCGGCGACAAGGGAGGTAGGTCCCCAAGGAATCGTCCACGTGAGGGTGAATACTATGACCTTCGAACAGGACAGCGCAAGCTTGGCTGCTTGCTGGAATTTCCAGCGGCATGTCCACTTCCTCCAAATCCAGCAGATAGTCTGTGAAACTGTCTTGAGGAATGTACGGGTACCGTTCAGTCCATCGGGCGCAGCGAGACAGGATATCCCAACCCAATTCCGGGTACCCTGCGCGATAGAGGTTGATTTCTTCAGGACCATTCTGCCCAGCTTGCTTTGCACCTCGTGCTTCTGAGGAGCGACCGCCTGCATATAGATGCCTCTTGTAATGGAGCTTTACTCAAACGACTAATTGATCGCAGCGCAAAAAGGTGCGAAGCTACTTTCCGAATTCCTCGCACCTCCGCTCAAATTGTAATGGAGGGCGAGGAGTCGACATGGCCTCCCGCCGGAAGTGCTGGTCCTCTCCCCTGGAGGCCGGACAAAGCTGGCGGATCATCCTGGCGGTCTCGTTGCTTGTCGTGGTATGTGGGTCCACGTCCGCCGTGCGGGCGTGAACTCCCCTCCAGCAGCTTTTTCAGGCAGCTCATCTCTGGTGCCGTCAACCTCATTCGGCGCAAAGTGCACGGGGAACTGAAGCGAGAACAGCTCGAGGAATCTTGGCGGCCGCTGTGTGAATTTGTTTCTCCGCCGTGACGGAGCGTAAACCATCAAAAGGAGGAGCCATGAAGCTCAAGGATCGAATTGCCGTAATCACAGGAGCCGGATCCGGGATCGGCCGCGCTTCCGCGCTGGAGTTTGCGCGGGAAGGTGCACGAGTCGTTGCGGCGGACATCAATGTGGCGGGCGCGCAGGAAACAGTGACGCAAGTGGAGGCCCATGGCGGCCAGGCACTGGCCGTGCAGGCCGACGTGGCAAGCCCGGACTCGGTGCAGCACCTCGTGCAGGCGACCCTCGAAGCCTTCGGCCAGGTCCAAGTGCTCTTTAATGATGCGGCAATTCAGGTGAACAAGACCATCGAAGACACTACCGTCGAGGAATGGAACCGTGAAATTGCCGTAAATCTCGGCGGGATATTTCTCTGTTCGAAGTTCTTTCTCCCCCACTTGCGGCGGACGAAGGGATGCATCATCAATATGGCCTCGGTCAATGGTTTCTTCGTCGAGCCAATGTGTGCCGGGTATTGCGCTACGAAAGGCGGCATTATCGCGCTGACCAAAGCCATGGCCATCGATCACGGCAAGGAAGGCATCCGGGTCAACTGCATTTGTCCGGGATACATCGACGCCGGTCTCGCCTGGGGCTACTTTGAAGCTCAGCCGGACCCGAAGGCAGCGCGTGCCGCCGCCGGAAAACTCCACGCCTTGTGGAGGATCGGACAACCCGAGGAGGTGGGAAGGGTGGCGGTCTTCCTCGCCAGCGATGACGCTTCCTTCATGACCGGGTCGGCGGTGGTGGTGGACGGCGGCATCGGTTCGGGCCTCCCACCGCAGAGTTGAGCGTCCGCAACGAGCTTGGCGGCAGCCCCCATGCTGGCGGGCCGGCGCGCCGATGCGCAAGGCGAGGCATCAGAGTCGGGCGCTCGGTGACGAGATCGGGGCGCGGTGATCAAGGGCTTATTGGATGGTCACTATTCCGGCCTTCATCCTCTTAAGGTTCAGGGCGTAATCACCATGGCCAAGATCTCTGAGGGTGTATCCTTGCGAACTCAAATCGGAACGTAACGGGAGTCTGACACGATTCAGCTTGACGCTGCCGGGGCGGAACGACAGACGAAGGTACTCCCTTCCCTCCCTTTCCGTAGCGCTGTATTGGATCTTCCTCGCGCCATAGGAGACGTCCTTGAGCACGGCTAATGAATAGAGGATATGGTTCTCGCGTGGCGGGGCAAATTCAGGAACCCCCGCGAAAGCCGCGTAGAACATCCTGGGGCACTCACCGTAGCAGTCCGACCACCAGTTGGAGATGTCCTTGCTTACCGGGCTTTCAAACGCTTCCCCGTCCGGCTTATTGCAATAGGTCACCCAGTTTAAAGATCGGTAAGCTTTTTCCTTGTAGGCTTCGTCACCGGAAATCGCATACCACCTCGCGCACTCCGCGGCATAGCGCGAGGTTTGATAATCCATCTTGGGGAGGAACGAATCCTGTTCCCCCACGATATTGGCTCCCCATTGAGTCGCCGGCTCACCGGGCGCGCGACGAAAAACAAAATTATCATCCGTCCACTTGATCAGCCTGGGCACATCAGCTCGCCAGTCGGGATCCAGTCCGGGATCATCGAACACCGCCAGGATGAAATTACTGGCGGCAGTATTGCTTTTATACGTATTCGTAAGCTCCGCGACATCGGTGTGCCCATCAGCCCAGTAGCCCGTCTTCAAGGGATATTGCAGGAGGAAATCCCGGGCTTTTGCACGCGCATTCTCATACGCCTTCACATTGCCGAGGTTCGCTTTAATCAATTCGTCCAGCAGCGTGTAACAGCCGATCCAATGCGCGCCGTACTCTGCCGTCACTTTCCCGCTGTCCATGATGACGCGTTCGGGCCAGACCGACTGGGTGGACGTGCCCGTGCGGACATTGCGCGCCAGGGTGTCAGCAACATTCAATGCGGCAGTCAGGTACCGCTTGTCGCCGTTGTAGAGATACATGCGGTAGTACACCCATCCCATGTCGCCTGCGTAGCCAACCTGGATCTCGTTAAGGGCGAATCTCTTCCCGCTTGTAAACCCGCGGAATTCCATATCTCCAGCGTTCGTCGTCGTGTAGGGAAATTTCGGCCAGGCGAAAGTGGAGGGGCTTGTCCCATGGGCAATCGTGTAGTCCATTAACTTCTTCACGATGGTCATTACCGAAGAGTCACCCGAGTAGGCATAGTACAGGCGCGCCGATTCAAACCAATTCGGGATCTTCTCACCCAGGTCGTTCATCCAAGTATCCGGTTCCAAGACCCCGTGCTTATCCCAGAATGCGCAATAGAAGTAGTACTGCGGGTAGGAGGATCGCGGAGGCGGGCCGGGGCAGGCGGGGACTTTGCTCTTGATGAAATCCCAGCGCAGACGCAGAAAGTGATCGTAAGCCTTTTCAACCGGTACGGACCACGGAATGATCTTGTTTTGATTGTCCAGAATCACCTGGTGGCCATTGAAAACGTCTGCGGGGAAGGCAGGGAGTAATTCAATTTTAGAAACAGCGAGGAATGCCACTCCGATGGCAAGAACCGCGCAAGTCAGACTCCCTTTGAACGGCACTCGATTGAACATGCTCACCTCGCGTTTGCGTCTTTTCCTCAAGCAGCGAGCCTGTCCGCCACCCGGCCCTTATCAGTATTTTTTCGGTGCTGCGATTGATGAGGCTCGACGGGGTGATGGCCCGGACTCCGCGCCTGCGAGTGCCCCCGTTCGGGCCGTCGGGAAAACGTTCCTTTGCCTTGCGGGGCTCAAGGGGCATTCTGTTTATTTGCCTGGTTCGCCTGTTTTTCCGCCTCGCCCGCTCTCTCCAGAAAGATCGCTCGGGCTTCCCGATACCGTTTTTGGGCGGCCGCAAAATCCTTCGTGAAGTATCTGCTCCACGCGCCGCCAGGCGAAGTTTGCTCGAGAAGATTATCAATCCAGCGCACAAAGAACCAGGCATCCTCGGCGCTGGCGCGAATCGGGGCTCCCTTCACGAGGACGAAGATCGCGCCGGTATGCGTGCGATGGCCCGTCTGCCAGTCCATGCGCCGGGCCGCGAGCCACCCACTCTGGTGAAAGCTGAGCGTCGTCTTGAAAACCGCCGGCTTCCCAGGAGACGCCTGGGCGGTCTGGGAAGCCACCACGGCTCCGTTCCGGACCAACTCGATTCTACCCAGGCCATTTTGGAGCGACCTCCACTCGATTCGTACCCGCACGGCGCCCTTCCCTTCCAAGTGGACCTCGTCGCCCGGCTGGGCCGTGTCGTTTACTCTCAAACTCAGGAATTCATGGTGGGCATTGCGGGACACCACGGTTCGCCCGTGGGCGATACCGTCGATCCACTTCTCGTAGGTCAGCTTGCCGTCAGGAATCCGCACGTAAGTCAGCAGAGTTCCAAGGGGCTCATTATCGTTGCAGGAATAGTCCGTGCCTGCAGCGAGACCTGGACGGAAACCGGTATTCAGCAATCGATAATAAGCTTGAAGGGCACTGTCACTTCCTCGGACATCCTCCATGACGAACGAGGCGCTTCCCAGTGCCGTCTCCACAGGGAATTCCAGCGGTGCGCAGCAGTCGAGCGACTGGGGGATGCCGTCGGGGGGTGGATGGAAAGCGAAAGGGAGGTATTGCATGTGCGCAAATCCCCCGATCCCCCCGTGCTCCTTCGCCCATGCAAAGATCGGGTAAGTATAGTCGGCGTAGGGCTGCCCCCCTTGCTTGAGGCCGAGCAAAATCAAGTGGCCCCCGATCACCTTCCTTTCGAAGGTGACGCCTTGCGGATCATAATGCCACTCCGCATCCCAGTGGACGATACGCTCGGGTGTTGATGCGATGTTGTCCTGCCCGCTGATCATGGCGAGGTCTTGATCGGCGTATTTGATCTCGCCATTACCGGCATCGGCGAGCACGGATACCACCGCCAGGTTATTCACCTTCATCATGTCGAGAAGCTGCTGGGGGCTGAGCATCTCTTTCTCATTGGAACGGCCGCACCCAATGCCCCGATGGACGTGCGCATCCCCGGCAAACCAATCCCAGGGCTCTGGTCTTTCAGCGGACTGACCAAAGACCGGGTTGGAGGTCTGTAAACCGACCCCCAGAAGAAGTAACGCAAGGAATCGTGCCCAGTCTGCGATTCGTCGGGTGTTCATGTTGGCAGCCTCGGCTTAGGGCGACAGCTTCAAGGTAAACCGGAATTGGCGGGAGGTCGCCTCGATACGCTTGACCTCCGACGGGGAAACGGCGGGCGCAGGCTCGATGCGGGGTGAATTCCCCTGTGTGATCTTTCTTCAAGCCGTGCGAAGGGATCGTGCCAAGGTCTACAAGACTCCGTACTTGTCGAACACCTCCCGCAGGCTTTTGCCTTCCTTAAGTTCTTTTCGCGCCAGGTTCTCCGTCTGAACCTTCTTTTGAGCCTTCAGCAAAACCGTCTCTTCGACTGCCGGCGGCACCACCGCGATGCCATCGTAATCCGCAATGACTAAGTCACCCGGCCGCACCAGGACCTCGCCGCAGCGGATCGGGACGTCGTAGGCCATCACCATTCCGCGCCCTTTGGAGTCCAGAGGCCTGATCCCGGCAAAGTAAACAGGAAATCCCATAGCGATGATCTTGAGGCAATCCCGAATCTGGCTGTCACACACGCAGCCGACGGCGCCGTTTCTTTTGGCCACCGTGGTCATGAGTTCCCCCCACGGCGCGTTAGTCCCACCATAGTCCGTGGAATGGACGACCACGTCCCCCGCTTTGAGAGAATCCATGACTTCAATTTCCAGCCCGTAGGGGTCCTCCTCATGAACATAGTCCGTGTCCATCCACCGGACTGTCCTGGCCCGCCCCACAAAGCCGCAGTTCTTGGGGTCGGGCAACAAAGGACGAAGCCGTTGGTGCATCGTTTGGTGGCGATACCCCAACTCGTCGAGGATGTCGCTCACCGCCGCCACGTAAAGGTCTTGCTGAATGGACTTGAGGGTGTCAACGTCTAAACGAATCATAGGAGGCCTCGATACTTAGAATAACTTCCCCTTGCCCGAGTTCGCCTTTTTCAGTCTCGAAGAATGCGACCCCCTCCTCTGGCGGCCATCTCAAGGATGGCTGGGGTCCCGGGATGGGTCGAACCCCGACTCGGGGGTTTCCCCAGCATTCTGTTCTTCCCGAGTCAATTCGATGAGCTGCCGGACCTGCTCACGAGTGCGTTCGGATTTCTTCTCGGCCAGCGCTTCAAACTTCGCCATCTCGACTTTGGCCTCTTCGCTCCGTCCAAGCAGGCGGTAGGCGCGGGAAAGATGATAGTGGACGGAATCCTCTTCCGGAGCCAACCGTGCGACCTGTTGAAATTGTTGGACTGCCTTATCGGTTTCTTCCAGCCGAGCGAGAGCGCGTCCATAGGCGAGGAGAGCCTGGGGGAGGTCCGGGCTCAGCCTTACGGAGCGCTCCAGGTATCCCAAAGTTTCTTGGGGGTCGGTGCGCAGGGTAATTTCGCCGATTTTCCAGAGAGCCAGGGGATCGTTGGGGTTGACCTCCAATTCCTCTTTGAACTCCTCCTTCGCCTCCTGGTACTTCGCATCCCTTGCCAGCACACTCCCCAGGGCGTAGTGGATTCCCACACCCTTCGGATTCACTCGCAGAGCGTGCTCCAGATCGTTTGCCGCCGATGGGTCGTCGCCGCGAGCTTCGGCTTCCTGGGCCAGAACCAGCCAGAGCTGATAGGAGTCTGGGGCAGCCTTGCTGAGGCGGGTTACATTGGCCAGCATGAGTTTCAAGTAGGCAACACTCAAGCTGTAAAGGACGTCCGGATCATCCTGTTTCAATTTTCGCAGATTCTCCAAGGACTCTGCCGCGCCGAGGTAATCACGAACCTGGATCTGGGATTTGGCCAGGTAGAGAAGCGCATTCGTATCCCGCGGGTCCAAGCATCTTACTGATTGGAAATTCTCGATCGCCGTCATCGTCTAATAGAGCTTGTAATATGATAAATCCAGCATGAAATGTGCCGGCGCAAGCCGGGGAGAAAACTTCACAGCTTTCTCCAGGACGGAAGCCGCGTCAGCATACTTGCCCTCTGCAAAATAGGTGATCCCCAGATTCTGGTAGGCATTCGTAACGTCCGGAGCGAGGCGGATAACCTCAAGATACTTCTTTTCGGCCCCACCCAAATCGCCCCGCGCCTTCGCGGCCTGAGCCTCTTCAAACAGTCTGCGTGCATCAGCCTGGTTGTCGCTGCCCGCGGCGGTCCGCCTTCCCAGGGAGGCGAAGAAGCAACACGCCAGAAGCGCCGGGATGATGCTGCGAGCCGCATGACCGGAAATCGAGATTGCGGTCCTGGAGCCGGAGACCCGCAGCATGGTCGTTCGCCCTTTCGGAAACCGGACTCGCCCCGTCGCGTTTACAATCGCTCGCGGGCGGGGGCCACCTTAATTGCCCAATTTCCCCATTCCGACCAGCGTAAATACCGCCTCGGCGGGAAGGTCGATCTCGGCCACTCCTTCCCGCAGGGGCACCGTGTTCACTTTCTGGCAATCCATGTCCCGCGTGGTCTCATACAGCTCCCAGCGGACAGGCCCCAAGGCTGTCGAGGGCAGCTCGATCCGGAAGCGTGTTGGCCCGCCTTCTTTCACTCCAACGATTACCAGTGAATCCGCCGAGGGGCCACGGAAGGCGGACACCGTCAACTCTGGCGCCTCACTGCTGGCGCCGATCCGCCGCCATCCCGGACGCACAAAGTGGTAAAGCTGCCGCGTCGCGTAATAGCTCTTCTTGGGTGAATAGACATGGCTGGCGCTGCGAAACAAGCCGTAATAGCAGAGCCGCTTTGCGCACTCCTCGTAATCGTCGAAGGCGTTGAAAAAGAAGATGGCGCTGGCGCCTTGATTCAGTGCCGTCAGGGCGCGCCGGTTGGCCGCCAACGAGAATTTCTTCCACTGATTCTCGAAGGTCTTGTCCTGGTCGTTCAGGTCACCGTATTCGGTAAGCCACACGGGAACGCGAGGATACTTGCTGCCCTTCACACGCTCCACCTGCGGTCCGACAGAGTCCTCACCGTAGGTATGGAAGGTCAAGGCGCCCACCTGCTTCATCAACTCGTCATCCTTCAGGATGGGATCGGTATAGTTGTTGGTAATGATGGCATTGTCCGCCACCGCTAACCGGATATCGCCCAACCCTTCTTTCTTCAGGCGCCGCGCGACGGCATCCAATACCCTGGGCGCCTCGTCGGGGTCGATCCGCGGGCCTTCCGGCGGGTAACAATCCGTCTCATTGAAGGGGCTAAAAAACTCGAAATCGATATGCGCCTGGGTGCGCGCGTACTCCACCATGGAAACGACTTCCTCAGCGAACTCGTCGTACATGGCGGGATTCAAATGTCCCTGCAAGTTGGGTGGGACATTTGGCTGGCAGACTTTGTGCCGCGGGGGTGGCGCTTTATCGTCCGTCATCCAGGGGGGGACCGGACCCATGAGCGCGATCACGGGACGGATGCCCCGCGAGTTCAGATAACGCAAGCCGTCCCAAGCCGCTTCAAAAATCGGATGGGAGTAGCGGTCATTGTAATACTCCCAATTCATGACTTGAGGATCGCTATTGTCGTTGGTCTCTTCCCAGTTGCTGTAAACCAGGTAAGGAAGCACGCGGAACATCGTGACCCCAAGGTCATCGATCAGCATGTCGAACATCGGCTTTTGATCGTTCCGAAAGTAAGGCCCGGTGTAGTTCACGCCGAATCCCTGGATGGTCTGGTACTCCCGGGCGGGATCGACCATGATCCCCGCGCCGTCCTGCTGGCCCTGCGCGCCCGCCAGCGCCGTGAACAAGAGGATTGTCAGAATCGCGAACTTGTGCCCTTGCATCTTGGTCATCCTGAACTCCTCAGCTCAATCAGGAATACGAGATCCACAGACGAAGTGAAGCGCTTTCATTCCTCCCCGCAAAAAAACCTGCGGGGATTATCGACCAGGAACGTCCGAATCTCCTTCTGGCTGAAGCCGGATTTCAACAGCGCGGGTACGGTATCGGTGATTATGTAAGCTTAAGTTCGCTCGGCGGCATGAGGGTCAAAGTTCGGCGGGCCCGCGCCCTCAAACACTTTCTTGCCGTCCTCCCATTGCCAGTTGCAGTCTACACTGATGATAATCCGGTTGGCAAAGCCGGCGTCACACAGAGCGCGCAGAAAGTAAACCAGGTCAACCCACTTGGTGTAGAACTCCTGCCCGAAAGTATCGACCTCCAGGTAACCGCCTTCTCGGGCTATCGAAACCAACACATCCCGCACCTGCTCACGGGTCCGGTGGGCGCCCAGCATGGTATCGACGTGACCCAGCATCAGGCGGCGTGGATTCGCGCCCGACTCGAGAAGCCAATCGAATTGTTCGCGAGCGTTAGCGCCGTCGTGGGTGGCAATCGGAACACCGACCGCTTTCTGAACCTGCGCCGCGGCCCGGAAGACTTTTTTCTCCCAATCCGAGAGCGCGCTCGTCTCCCCCGCCACTTTAATGATGCTCGCGCGGATTTTCGTCCCCTCGATCCCCTCAGTGACTTCCTTGAGCATGAGGTCCCGCATCTGATTCTCGTCCTCCATCTCCGCCCACAGCTTGGGGATCTTGGCGCGGCGGTAAAACCCGCTGGAGGGAACAGTCTTTACGGAAGTCCGTTTCGCAATCTTTATATAGAGATCGATCGGTCGGTGGGGTGTGAGA
The DNA here is from genome assembly GCA_020072925.1 of Terriglobia bacterium. Classification (GTDB taxonomy): domain Bacteria; phylum Acidobacteriota; class Terriglobia; order UBA7540; family UBA7540; genus JAIQGA01. The sequence goes on from JAIQGA010000039.1 coordinate 12,600, forward strand.
TCGAGTAGAGTGTCAATTCCCACCTGCGCCGCGTCATTCAGGAGTGACACAGCGAAGTCCACGGACTCCGCGCGCAGGCTGTTGGGGATCGGAGTGTAGCCGGGGTCTTCGAGTCGGGGGCCGGCAAACCAGAGGACATGCTCGTGCATGAGGGTCGTGCCGAGCGCATCACAGCGGACCGGGCCGGTCATCGTCGGCACGACCGCGATCTTTGATTTCTTGCCGCCCGCCGGGGCAGTCCCCTCAGCCGCAAACCCCGCGCCTGAAGCCAGCCAGGAGAGCGCCGAACCCGCAAGGCACCCCGCAGCAAAGGTGCGCCGCGAAATCATGGTGGGAGCCCCGTCGTTCGCCGCGGTTTCAAACACGGAGCCCTGCCCAGAGGGAATCCTCTTCCGGTCCAGTTTCATAGCGAATTCTCCGCAACAAAATAACGCGGTGGCCGCGACCGCCTCAGCATGGTGATTTCAAGCAGCGAGAGCCAACCTGGGAAAAAGTGGGCGGGAGACTTTTCCCCCCGCCCGGACGAATGTTGGGTGCGTAGGAATGACCTCACCAGAAAAACTTCAATGCGAACTGCATCGAACGTGGGTCGGTCTGGATATTGGTGATACGCCCGAAAGTACAACCCTCCTGGTGGACCGCATCGGGCGAGCCTCCCGCAGGGACGGGCAAGCAAAAATCCGTATTGGGAAGACCGAGGTTCTGGTGATTGAGAGCATTGAACCCACATTTCCGAGATGACCTCTTTCCAACGAACCTTCAGGCGTTATTCTTCATCAGTATTTATGCGGGTCTGAACGCAGTGAAGACGCCTCGGAGGTGTACACCCAGTGGGTGAGAAGCAAAATCAGTCCTTTCAGTTCTCGTTTAATGCTTCCTTGAAGGTCGATTTCCAGGGATCGCGAGTGACTTCCGACGGTGGCCTGATTCTGGTTCGCGAGTTGGATGCGCGACTCGGTCTGGAGAAACTCATCGAGGAACACTTGAGCGACTCACGACAAGGCTTGAACAAGCAGTTCACGCTGACCGATCTGTTGCGGCAGTCGGTATACAGCCGCTTGGTGGGCTACGAGGACCTCAACGACGCCGAACGACTGGCAGCCGACCCGACGTTCCGATTGATCAGTGCGCAGAGGATCTGGGACCGGGGCGCGGCGCTGACCTCGACCTTGCATTGGTTCGAGACCGAGCTCCTGACCAGGGAAGAGAATCTGATCGGGCTGATGGCGTTGAACCGGGAGACGCTGGGGCAGGCTGAGTCTCTCGATGGCTCCGACCGCGTCGTGCTCGACATGGACTCCAGCGAGAGTCCAGTTCATGGGGAGCAAGAGGGCAGCGCCTACGACGGGCACTTCGAGTCGGTCTGCTACCACCCGCTGTTTCTGTTCAATAATCACGGAGACTGCTTGGCGGCGAAGTTGCGTCCGGGCAATGTGCACAGCGCCGAAGCCTGGGACGAGTTGCTGTCACCTGAGATCGAGCGTTAACAGGCGGAGGGCAAAGAGATTGTTTTCCGGGCGGACGCAGCCTTTGCCAAGCCCGAGATCTACGAAGCCCTGGAGGAGCGCGGGGTAGCGTACGCAATCCGCGTTCCCGCCAACGAGAGCCTGGAGTGGGGGATTGCTGAGATCTTGTTCCGGCCCCCAGGAAGGCCCAGCCGCAAGCCACTGGTGCGCTACAAGAGCTTCGCGTACCAGGGGGGGAGCTGGACGAAGCCGAGAAGGATCGTCGCCAAGGTCGAGCACCAGGAGGGCGAGCTGTTTCCGCGTGTCGGTTTTATCGTCACCAACCTGAGCCTGCCCTGCCGGGCGGTAGTGCGGTTCTATAATAAGCGGGGCACGGCCGAGCAATGGATCAAGGAAGGCAAGCAGGCGACGCATTGGACCCGGTTATCGCGTCATCGGTTCCGGGCCAATGAAGCGCGCTTACAATTGAGCCTGCTGGCCTACAATCTGGGCAACCTGTGGCGTCGTCTCGTGCTGCCCAAGAGAATCGACGACTGGTCGCTGACCAGCCTGCAGCAGCGGCTGGTGAAGACGGGTGGGCGATTGATCAAGCACGCCAGGTACTACTGGTTGTTGTTGGCCGAGGGACATCTGCACCGGCGCTTGTTTGACCAGATGCTGCGCCGGATCTGGGCGCTGCCGGTGCCGACCGGGTAGCACACCGATTGCGGCTGCAAAGTCTGGGGCCCACGGAGGAGGGGCGGTAAGGTGTCTGAGAAATCGATGAAGCGGCAGCAAGCGGGGCTCGTCAGAGGGGCAAAACGGACCGTGGGAACCCGCGATCTTGGCTGGGGCCGGCTCTAGTGATACGTTTCGTTGTGTCGATGGCAGGTGAAGCGTACGATGGGCACGGGCAAGAGGTCCAAATCGGAAATCCCAGCTTAATGGAAATTCCGGTTATCATGTCAAGAGCCGCTGGGAAAAGCAAACTGGGCCTAACTCTGCGCTGCTAAAAGGGAAATTCCCGCTTATGTCCTTTCCTGGTTCAAGGGTCATCCGGCTTTCTCTTCTCGTCCTTCTGTTCATGGGCGGTTACGCTGTGAGGGATTACCGCATTCACTTGCTGCCCCTCGAGTTTCATCCGGTCCGCCAATATCATTCAGCCATTATCGCCAGGGCACTTTACTACCGGCATGTGTCGTCGCTTCCGGACTGGCAAAGGCAGACCGCTGATTGCGCCCGGCAGCGAGAAGACGGTATGGAACTGCCCGTCATGGAGAACCTCGCAAGCCTCGCTTACCGAATACGCGGCCGCGAAGGAGTGTGGATCCCCAGGCTGTTTGCCTCAATCTTCTGGCTGATCGGAGGTGTTTTCATTTACTTGCTTTCCAGAAAACTCTTTACCGAGGTGGGAGGACTGGTTTCCCTCGCCTATTTCCTCTTTCTGCCCTATGGAGTGCTCGCGAGCCGCAGCTTCCAGCCCGATCCCCTCATGGTCATGATGCTCCTGGCGAGCATTTACTTCATTGTGCGGGGTTTCGAATCACCGACTCCCGCCCGAATTGTGCCCGTGATGGTTTCATCGGGATTGGCATTGCTCGTGAAGCCCCAATGCCTGCCCGTGCTTTTCGCGTCCTACGTGGCAGTCGCGCTATTTTCCTATGGTGTGCGAGCAGCGGCTCGACGGCCGGTCTTGTGGATCCTCCCTTTTGTTGCGGCTCTGCCCGCTCTGGTCTTTTACCTCTCCCGCAACCCGGATGAAACGCGCACAGGATTTTACTGGCAAGTCTTCTTCCGCGCTCATTACTTCGTCGAAAGCTCTTTTTGGCTCGGCTGGTTGAATATGATTGACCGGGTCGTAGGTCCCGCAGCTTTCGTAGCGGGTCTCCTTGGGGCCGCGGTGGCGGGCAAAGGCTTACCTCGGGCGCTCCTCTCAGGGCTCTGGGCCGGCTATTTCGTTTTTGGTTGCATTTTCAATTACGAAATTCACACTCACGACTACTACCAACTGCAAGTCATCCCAATTCTGGCATTGTCCCTTGCACCACTCGCAGATCTGGTGGCAAATGGATTCAAGGCCGGGATCAGCGAGCGCGTCTCCGAAAAGGTTTTGAAGGGAGCCTTGCTCGTGCTCGCGGCGGTTGTAGCGCTACCCTCATACTTGCGAACCGTTAGCCCGCGGCTCAACTATGCCGACCGCGACCGAGTTGCTGAGGCTGAGGATATCGGAAGGCGTGTCAATCATAGCACCCACCTTTTCTTCCTGAGCTACGCAAACGGCGAAGAAGTTACGTACCACGGAGAAGTCTGCGGAATCCCTTGGCCATTCAAATCAGACCTCGAGGCTGCCCGCCTGATGGGCCTTCCGCCTCAGACCGCGGAAGAACGTTACAAAGCATTGGCAGCTCAGTATGCGCCGCAATTTTTTGTTGTTACGGAGATGGATGAGTACGAAAAGCAACCCGATCTTCAGGATTTCCTCAGGAGTAATTTTCGACTTCTATTCTCTAATCCGCGTTACTTGATTTTCGATTTACGGCAACCTTCGGACTGACGGCAGGTGGTGTGGAGTCATCCCCGCCTCAGGCGGGATTACTCCACAGCTTTTCGTCATCGGACTGGCTGGCGTAAACCTTCAGGTCCGCGCTTTGCGGCGGCAGGCCGGTTGGCGCAGACATCGTTCTTGGATGTTGAAGACTTCCCAGCGGAACTCGAAGTATTTTTCTTCGGAGATGTGGAAATCCTTTGCCAGGGAGGAGTCGACATTCCAGAAGCCCGGCGAGCGAAGGTTGGACATCCGAGGTCCCATGGTCCCAAACAGGTAGGCGCGGGGATCATTGGGATCGTAATTCGCCCAGAAGGTCTGATCGCTTCCATAGGCCGGCTCGAAGGCTGCGGGATTGATCCAGTCGGCGATCCGTGCCTCCTTGGACCTCCCCCCTGCAAAGTTGGGGTTCCCGTCTCCCCGAAATCAACTACCTCATCGCGTTTGCCTATCAGACGGACAGCCACCGTGAGCAAGCCCGTGAATATTACCAGCGGCAGTTGGGCCTGGTCCCCGGCCACTTGGCATCACTCCTGGGCGCGGGCACCGTCGCCCTGGACGAGAGCCGCTTCAAAGACTCGGAAGGATTCCTTCAGTCGGTGCTGGCACGTGCTCCCGACCACGTGCAGGCGAATTACGAATGGGGTCTCCTGCGCTTCAAAACGCATCAGTATGACCAAGCCATCGAAGTGTTCAACCGGGTGCTTCGCCTGAGGCCGGACCACACCCAGGCAGAGTATTATCGTTGCCTGGCCCTCTCCAGGACCCATCAAAATGCTGCCGCCGAGGCGCTCTGGCATTGTGGAAGAAACTGGAAGCGCTGGATCGAAAGGTTCGGAGCCAGGAGGTCGCCTACGAGGCGGCTCGCGCAGCCCGTTGGGAGGGTGGGGTATCCTCAACCCATTGAACTCCTGCCCGCGTTTCCGGTATGGTTGCCGCGCGCAGAACTGCAATGAGGGTTCATCGAGCAAAACGGCAAAGAAGAAGAGCCGTAGAAGAGAGGCTAACGTCCCATGAAAATCACAAATGTCGAAGGAATTATCTTGCGCCTTCCCGTCCGCCAACCCGTCGCCGACGGGACTCAGGACGACCTGCTGATCCGCATTGAAACTGACGAAGGCATTACGGGATACGGTGAGGTCGATACCGCGCCGGAAGTCGGGAAAGCAGTGGTCGATGCCGCCATGTCGCACGGCACGTGCTATGGACTTCGAGAGATCCTGGTAGGGAAAGATCCCTTCGACATCGAGCAAATCTGGGAACTCATGTATCGAAAGACCAATTATTACGGGCGCTTGGGCGTGGTGATGCATGCCATGAGCGGTGTGGATATGGCTCTTTGGGACATCGTGGGGAAAGCGGTCGGCAAACCCGTGCACAAACTGCTGGGAGGAAGCTACTGCTCGGATGTTCGCGCCTACGCCAGCCTGTTGATGCCGGACGACGCCCAGGAAGTCCGCGAGGCGGTTCATCGCTATGTCGCCGAGGGTTTTACGGCGGTCAAGCTGGGCTATGGACCGTTGGGGAACGATGTGCGCCGAGACGTCGAGTTGGCGGCGGCCGCCAAGGAGGCCGCAGGCCGTGACGTCGAGGTGATGATCGATATTGGCCACGGCTACTCATTGAAAGAAGCCATGCAGGCGGCGCGGGAATTTGAAGATATCGGAATCTTCTGGATGGAGGAACCCTTGCCCCCCGAGGATATCGAAGGTTACCGGCAGCTTTGCGGGTCGACCTCCTTAAGAATCGCCGCCGGTGAGCAAGACGCCGGCCGTTGGACCTTTCGCCGGCTGATTTGGGAAGCCGGCCTCGACGTCCTCCAGCCGGACATCTCGCGGGTAGGAGGGCTCACCGAAGCCAAAAGAATTGCCTATATGGCCCACGAGGCCAATCGCCTCTGTGTCCCGCACGCTTTCCGGACAGGAGTCCTGGTTGCAGCCTGCTTGCATCTTATTGCCGCGATCCCGAACTCGGCCTTTCTGGAATTCTCCGTCACGGAATCGGCGCTCCGTCGTGACCTCCTCACCACACCCTTCAAAGTCGTGAAGGGCCGCGTGGCCGTCCCGGTCCAACCGGGCCTTGGCATCGAGATCAATCCGGAGACTGTTAAGGCGTATTCAGTGCGAAGCGCAATCTGATTCCTACCCCGCAAAGACGGAGTTCGGCTGAGGCTCAAGCGGCTTGGGCGCAGCCGGGCGAGACGAAGCCAACGAAAGCTCCAGCGCGTGCTGAGCCATATCATCGCGGGTCTGTCGGCGGGCGCGGGGCGCTGGCTGGATCCTTTCCTCCGTCCACAGCAGCCCCGTCACGGGGCCAGACGGATGTTTGCGAAGTGCTCCTGCCGGCCTGCAATGCCCAGATTGAGGTGATACAACACGCCGCCAAAGTATCCGGCGTTCGGGTCGTAACCGGGCGGCATGATGGGCATCGGTTCCGACTTTGCCGCGGAGGTGATGAAGATGTCGGTGAGGTCGGCCCCCCCGAAGGCAAGCGACGAGGTCTGCTTGGCGGGCGTGGCAATACGGCGCTCGACCTTCCCATCGGCATCGTAGCGCACGAGGCAGCTCCCGTACCACTCGGCTGACCAGACAAAGCCTTCGGCGTCGACAGTCAGGCCGTCGGGCAGACCGGAAGTAGCGGGCACCTTGACGAACACGCGCCGATGGCTCGGAGTTCCCGTCGCCACGTCGTAATCGTAAGCGTAGATGATGCGGGCAGCCGAATCCGTGAAATACAGCGTTTTGCCATCCGGCGAAAAACCCAGCCCGTTCGAGAGAAGGAATCCCTCGTCTAGGACAAGCACCTTGCCGTCGGACGCGACGGAAAACAGTTTGCCGAGCGGGTATTCCTTGCCGGGGTCGTAAAAGTTCGACCCGGCGAGCAGTCGCCCGGCGGCGTCCGCAATGCAATCATTCAACTGGCACTTGCCACCGTCCGCCTCTGCGGCCACCAGGCGTGGCTCACTGGCGCCGTCCCACAGCCAGACGCCTGCAGAGTTGGCCACCACGAATCCTCCCGGAGCATTGAAGGCGAACCCCGCGACCTCCCACCCTTCTTTGACGAGCCGGGACTTCAGCTTTGCCCAGTCGAAGCAGTAAAACTTCCGCCCGGTAATATCGGTCCAGTAAAGCTGCTGATGACGGTAATCCCACAACGGCCCTTCCCCGCACAAATCCCCGTAATCCGCAATCACCTTCAGTTCGGACATGATCTGATTCCTCCCATGCAATCTCGCCCATACGCCACGGTGAGAAAATATACCTTGTCACGGACTGAATTCAAGGCCGCCGGCACGAGCGTGGGCCGTATCGTCCGCCGAAATTCCAGTGCAACGGTAGGCGTTTATTGGCCTGTTGGCAGCTACGCTTTGTCTCAGTAGTAAACCTGGCTAATTGACCGTGAGAATGGCGCTGTGCGTCATCCCCAGTCGCGGGCACCCAGCATGCCATTCTTCCGCCGCAGACCGTAACTGAAAAGCAAGGGCGCAAAGCACGACCTTTCTTTCGAGCCTGCAAAATGGGAAATTGTCGTCTTCTCCGCCGCCCGCAGCGCGCCTTCCGCTCCTGTGAGCTCGAGCCGTTGCGGTGCGCGCCCTTCAATTATGATCAAAGCTCCACCGCTCGGCGGTTGTCATCGGCGCCGTAAACGTCCTGTTCCGGATGCCTGCAGCCGCGAGCATCAGCCAGCTCAGCATCAATGCCTCCGTTTCATTTCGCGATCCTCCCTTTGCCTGAATGAGATTCGTCGCTGGCGCGACACAGGCGGACAGGGAAAGCAAGAAGGGACCACTTTTCAATAAAACCACTCTATGCGGGGGATGATGGGCAACGCGCGGCGATGTTTTCGAGGTGCCCTGAATAGGATTATGAGGTCGATCGTCCAGAAGACGCCTCCCGGGACGAGCCATTCGGTGCTCGCGGAATAGCCCCAGCGGCAAGTGCAATCATTCCCGCTTCGCCGCTTCCAGTCGAAGTCTCGGAGCTGGTCTGCTGGCACTGAGTGCCGCCGAAGCCTTCACTCCACCCAGTTTCGAACGTACGCGAAGCCTGGGCTAGTGCAACCCGCAGCGCTGTAGTTCACCTAATATCGCGCGCCTAGTAGATGCGCCGTGATGTAACGAGTCAGTTCCTCGTAGTCCCGCTGCCGGACCAACTCCGCCTGTAAGCTCCGATTCAGACTGCGCACTTTGTCCAGCAACCACAAGAAGGTCTGCTTGCTGTTGGCGAGGTGTTTCGCTGACACTTCTTTCTTCTGCGTGCGCATGGCCTTGACGTCCAAGCCCACATACTCGCCGTTCCTGCCATAGCCGTTCTCCTCCAGAACGCGGACTTGATTGAAAGCCCGCCGCAGATCCACTTCACCGAAGGATTTGTCTTCATCAAACTTCAGCCCGCTTTGATCGTTCAAGTGGACGCTCCAGAGTTTGTGGAAGGAAAGCGCGAACCCCATTTCATCCGACGGATCCAAGCCGGCCAGGATCTGGTGCGCTGTCTCGATCAGTATTCCCACGCGGGAGGGATCGGCGGTGCGGTTACCCAACGCCAAGGCATGGCCAACGGTAGGAATGTAAGCCTGGTCCATGGGTTCGTTGGGTTTGGGCTCTACCAGAATGCGCAATTGCTTGTCGTACTCCAGCATCGTGTTGATCGCGTCCACCAGATACTGCACGGCCTCGGGAACAGACTTGGCTTCGCGCACGTAAGTGCCCTCGCGCGCCAGCCAAAGCACCAGGAGGGGAGTCCCCAACTCTTGGGCAATATCAATGGCTTTGATCGACCTTTCCACGGCGTAGGCGCGGTCAGCCGGGTCGTTCGCCGTATAGGCGCCATCGATCGTGCGGGGACTGAACCAGAGGCGCGGCGCCACGAACTCCGCCACCAAGCCGTGGTCCGTGAGGATTTGCTTTGTGGCACGAGCTTGCTTCGAAATCTGCTCTGGGCCGAGCGAATCGAGTTCGGGTACGGCATCATCGTCGTGAAATTGCAGAGCATCGAAACCCAGTTGCTTGGCGATCTTCACCTTTTCCAGGAAAGTAAAGGGATCGCGCACAGGCGGGCCGAAGGGATCCGCCCCTTCGCTTAGATTCCAGGGCCCAAATGAAAAACGATAGGAAGTAATAGCTTCTGTCATGTGTCCTCCCAGTTTGGATTCCCGGCTTTTTCAAAGCCCCGCCACAATGCCGTGACGCGGGCAAATTATGGCCACGTTACTGACCATTCGACGGACACGTCCGCTTCCGCGTGTGCATCGAACAGTACCCAATCCCCCTTAACCAAGCAATTCACTGATCGATTTTCGCCCGCAACATGCGGTTTCTTCCCTCGTGCTTTCCAGGGCAGATGCACCAGGAAGTTCAGGTCACACATCGGCACCATCCGCAGTAAACTACTAGCGCCTGGAAGGCGGTCGCTTTGGGGGATTGTCGATTACAAATCGACTGTCGTCATGAACAGGCTCACCCTCCTGCTCCTCGATATTGTCGCGGACCATCTCGTCCGTCAGGTTCCCCGTGCGGACCGCCAAGTATCCCCGCGCCCACAGATGCCGCCCCCAGAACGCTCTCCTCAGGTGGGCCAAACTCTTGAAGCAGGATGCGCGAACTGATCCCTCTCAATCACTGCACAATTCTGCTCACATCCACATGCGGCCGATGGGCCCACCAGCACGTGAATGTGGTCGCTGGCCACTCTCGCCGACAATATCGCGATTTCATGCTCCATCGCGATCTGCCGAATCAGGTCGCGCGCACGAAGCGCCACCTGGCCCGTCAGTATCTTTTTCCGATATTTCGGAATCCACACCAAGTGCATCTTCAAATCGTGCTTCGTGTGCGCGCCCAGTTGGTACCGTTTCACGCGACCACATTACACGACTCTGTTCTTCGCTTGCAAGGCGAGGGGTTTCCACCACCCCCGAGGGGGACACTATTGCACTCGTAGCAGCACGGTTGGCCGGAGATCCCTTCCTCACGGCCGGCACCTCTAATCTCGCTTGGCGTGGTGAGGCTAATCGAACCAGACGCCTGTGTTAAACGGCGGGCAGGACCTTGCCTCGCCTTTTCCTTGGCGAGAATTTGATTAATACTCTCGAAGGTGTTAGGCTCTCGACAACGGTCTGGAGTCCAACCATGGACCGGACTCACAAGCATGGACGTCAAGCCCGATTCGGAATCCTCGAAGCGGCAATTGCCTTAGGTTTCGCCATTCTGCTTGCGATTGGCGGAGTGGTGGGGTACCGCTATTTCCGGCCAGGGTCGAAATCACCCGCCCCGGCGTCGCGCATCGTTCCGGTCGCGAACCTGCCTGGCCACTGGCCAGACAACGCTCGCCTTTCTCCCGACGGCAATCGAATCGCTTTCATGTGGGACGGAGGCTCCTGCTGCAATGAGGACATCTATGTCAAACAGGTTGGTGTGGAGAAGCCTCTGCGGCTCACCACCGACCCCGCGATAGACGACTCCCCTACCTGGTCGCCAGATGGCCGCTACATCGCCTTTCGGCGCCACGGCGAACAAAGGGACGCAATTTACGTCGTTCCCGCCGTGGGCGGCCCGGAACGCAAGTTGTACACTTTGGACAAGCAGCACTTCACTGGAGACTTGGATTGGTCTCCCGATGGAAAGTCCCTGGCCATTATTGAATCTGCGCCCCTCGCGTATGAGGGAATCTTCCTGCTCTCTGTAGATAACCCCAAAGACAAGCGGCGTTTGACCACCTCAATTGCCCCAATTGGACAGGGATCGGATTATTATCCTCGTTTCTCCCCCGACGGTCAGACTGTGGCCTTCATCCGCGCCACTGACATCTTCTTAATGCGCCTTGGGGGCGGAGAACCAAAGCGCCTCACGTCTGACGACTCCGCCCCTTATGGCCTGGACTGGACTCCGGATGGGGCGTGCATCGTTTTCATATCTGATCGCCAGGGCGGCACCCGCCGACTGTGGAAAACCTCCGCCTCGGGCGGCCAACCTGAACAGTTATCTCTGCCGCCGGGTGTCGGTGAAGGATTCTCGGTTGCCCGCCATGCCCGCCGTCTCGCGTTCACACAGCTAGAGATGAACGTAAACATCTGGCGGTATGAGGTACCTCAGACGGCAGGCCAGATCGTTCCACCCACGAAGTTAATCGCCTCAACCGGCAGCAACTTGTGGCCACAGTACTCGCCGGATGGAAAGAAGGTAGCCTTTCTCTCCTCCCGGTCCGGGAGCCCGGAGTTGTGGGTCAGCGACAGTGACGGCTCAAATCCCCGGCGCTTGACCTTCTTCAACGACCCTGATCCCCGTGATCCCCCACTCAGCACGCCTCGCTGGTCTCCTGACGGCAGGGGGATTTTTTTCATCCCACCTTCTGGGCATCGCGAAGCCATTGACGTTGTAAGCCCGGACGGCGGCCCGTTGCACAGCGTGAAGACAGACGAAACAGGCGTTAGATGCCCGAGTTGGTCGAGAGATGGGAAATGGATCTATTTCGGTTCCAAGAAGTCCGGCACCTGGCAGGTGTGGAAAATGCATGCCGACGGAAGTCATCCGGTGCAGGTTACAAAGAAGGGTGGCTTCGCAGCCCGGGAATCCCACGATGGCAAGACGCTCTATTATGCTAAGAGACTTCAGTTTCCAGGCTGGCGGAAGTACAAAGGCCTTTGGAAGGTTCCGGCGGGAGGTGGTCAGGAAACTCTGGTCCTTAAGGAGCTTGGGGCAGGCAGGGAAGCGTTTTGGGACCTGACTAGCGAGGGCGTGTATTTCTACAACGACAATAGGAACACTATCGACTTTTTCGATTTTGCCACGCACCGGATAACGCAGATTGCTAAGCCGGAAAAACCGGGATGGCCCTTCGCGGTCTCCCCGGACGGCCGCTGGATCCTCTACCCCCAGACAGACGTAGATACCAGCCACATCATGCTCGTAGAGGATTTCCGCTGGTAGGCGGGTTGTGCGAAGGCAAGCGTAAGGCCAGGTCTTGGAAGGATCCCTATATTTTCCCGCGTTACGCAGACAGGGTAGCGGCTCTCTCGCGAACGGCCGAGTAGTTCGGAACGCCCGTCGAGCCGCCTACTGCCTCGATGCCAAAGGCAGCGCAGGCGTTTCCGATGCGCGCCGCCGTGAGGATATCTTCACTGCTCGCGAGTCCCGCCATGAAGCCCGCATCCCAACAATCACCGGCTCCGGTTGTGTCCACTACCTTGGCAGGAAGGCAAGGCACCAACGTCCGGTCGTTTCCACGGGCAACCAGACAGCCGTTCCGCCCCATTTTCAGTATCGCGGCGCGCGCGCCAAGTTTCAGAAGATGGTCCGCCATCTCTTCAGCCGACGTGCCCGGGTAAATGATTTGCAGATCATCGAAACTAGGGATCGCATAGTCGCAATAGGGCAGCATCGCCTCAAGAGATTCTCGCTGCGGCCCGTATCCGAACCCTTCATCGAGAAACGTAACAACTCCTCGCCGCTGCGCCTCGGCCAGCAGCGTTGCGCCCGGTTTGCCATCGAGGCCGGGCAGGACCCACAAATCGTGATAAAGAAGGAAATCGGTGGCCAGCACCCGATCGAGATCCAGGTCGTCAAGAACAAAGGTTACGTTGGCGCCCGGTGTATGAATGAACGTCCGCTCGCCATCCGCATGGACTCCCACAAAGGTGAAGGGCGTTGCGTCGCGTGGTGAAACGTGAATGCCGTCCGTATTGACATTCAACTTACAGAGCTCGCGACGAATGAACTCGCCGTTCAAGTCGTCGCCCACCTTGGAGAAGGAACTGACTTGCAACCCCATGCGAGCCACCGCCGAAGGCACGTTCGCGGCGCCACCGCCGGGCAGCATGCGAACCCACTTCGTGGTGACCTGCGTCTGCGTTCGCGGCTGGGGGTAGCGCTCGATAGGTCCGCACAACAGGTCAACCACCAGCACGCCAACGCAATGAATTTTCTTCATGGATTTGACCTTGAGCGTCACATTCTAACCCAGACGCGCTCCTGCCGCCTGGCCCTCTGCCGGGCGCATGCGGAGGAGTTGCTGCGGAGTCTCGAAAAGGATCGCCCTGGCAATTTCCAATGCCTCGTTACGCGTAAATTGGCCCTGCTCGACCTTTTGGGCCAGGACAATCGCTAATTGTTTCCGAACCAACTTCGCTTTGGCGTATGTCCAGTCCACGCAATAAGCATCGGAGAAAAAACCAACTTGTTTGTTGGTCGGCAGCATGTCGAGGCGCTCCTCCATCACCTGTCGCATCACCGAGGGAAAGAAGTTCAGCCACCAGTAGCCGGCAAGCGAAAGGTTCGGTAGCTCGCGGGCCAGCGTGCAGAGCGCCTGGATCTGCTCGTTGGCGAACCGCAGGCGGTGGGAGAGGAGCCGCACCAGGTTGTCGGCCAGCGGTTTGAGCGTGCGCACGCAGGCCTGGAAGGTCGCCCGGTCCTCGTCGCTGTCGATCAGCTCGCTGTACTCCC
>JAIQGA010000040.1 GCA_020072925.1 Terriglobia bacterium
CTTTGGAAGAAGTCAGGATCACCACGGGAATGGCCTTGGTGCGGCAGTCCTGCTTCATCTCGCGCAAGACTTCGAGACCATCCACCTTGGGGAGTTTCAAATCCAGGAGCACCACCCGCGGGGGACTCTCAAAACTGCGGTCGGAGAAAGCTCCTCGGCAGAAGAGGAAGTCCAGGGCTTCCTCTCCATCCCGCGCCACGTGGATGGAATTCGCCAGTTTCTCCTGCCGCAAGGCGTGCAGCGTCAACTCCACGTCTTCCGGATTGTCTTCCACCAGGAGAATTTCAATCGCCCTTTTGAGCACCCTGCACCTCCGGTTTGGAATCTGGGCTGGCGGCCTGTTCGGGGCGCTGGCCGAGGGTAAAGAAGAACGTCGCGCCCCGGTTCAATTCGCCTTCCGCCCAAACGCGCCCGCCGTGCTTTTGAACGATTCGCTGCACCGTCGCCAGGCCCACGCCGGTGCCCTCAAAATCCTCCGCCCGATGCAGGCGCTGGAAGACGCCAAAAAGCTTATCGGCATATTTCATGCTGAACCCGACCCCGTTGTCGCGGACGAAGACGGTGGTTGAATGGTTCTCATCCCTGGCGCCCACTTCAATCACCGCGGTCGCTCGCGGCCGCGTGAACTTGAGGGCGTTGGAAAGGAGATTGGCGAAGACCTGTCTCATCAGGGCGGGATCGCACTCGACAAAGGGCAGGGAGCCGAATCGCCACTCGATCTTCCGCCCCTCTACCTCGGACTCGAGTTCCTGCCGGACTTCCTCGAGGAGCGAGTTCAGTCCCGTCAGTTGCAGGCTGAGTTCGCGGCGGCCCACGCGCGTCAGGTTCAGCAGGTCGTCCACCATCAAGCCCATGCGGCGGGCGCCATTGCGAATGCGTTCGACGTAGTGCCGCGCTTCCTCCGGCAAGCCGGCGCTGTAGCTTTCGAGCAACAGCTTCGAGAAGCCGTCCACGTGGCGCAGCGGCGCGCGCAGATCGTGCGACACGGAATATGTGAAAGCCTCCAACTCTTTGTTTGCCGCCTCGAATTCGGCCGTGCGCTCGCGCACCCGCTGCTCCAGGTTCTGGTTGAGCAGATGGATTTCTTTTTCTGCGTGCTTGCGATCCGTGATGTCACGTGCCGCCGCGAACACTCCGGTGACCGCTCCGGCCTCATCGCGATAGACAGAGGCGTTGTAGATGACGGGAATGGTTCGCCCGTCGCGGTGTCGAATCTCCAGCTCGTAGTCGTGGACCGAACCTTCCCGGAAGACTTGCTCGTAGCTGGCGCAGGCTTTCTCCGGCTCGGTGAAGTAATCGGAGAAATCGGTGCCAATCAATTCTTCGCGCGAATGCCCGGTGGCCTTCTCTGTGGAGGTGTTGACATCGGTGATCTTGCCGTCCGGCGCGATGGTGACCAGGGGGTCAAGGCTAGCCTCGAGGAGGCTGCGGTTGTAGGCGTTGGCGCGACGAACCTCCTCCTCGGCGCGCTGGCGTTCGGTGATGTCGCGGGCGGCGGCAAAAACTCCTACGACTTGGCCGGCTTCGTCGCGATAGACCGACGCATTGTAAAGCGCCGGGGTGGTGTGCCCATCGCGGTGGTGAATCTCCAGCGCGTAATCCTGGACCAAGCCCTCGCGGAAAACCCGCTGGTAGCCGGCGCGGGCCTTCTCGGGCTCCGTAAAGTAATCGGAGTAATCCGTGCCGATCAATTCCTTGCGGGAGAGACCGGTAACCTTCTCCGTGGCACGGTTGACGTCCATGATCTTGCCGTCCGGAGCGATGGTGACCAGGGAGTCAAGGCTGGCCTCGAGGAGGCTGCGATTGTAGGCGGTCGCCCGTTCGAGGCCGGCTTCGGCTCGCGCGCGCTCGGCGCGGGTGCGCAGCGCCTGGAGGCCATAGGCGAGGTCGTGGGCCAACTCCGTCAACAGCCTCAGTTCCTCCGCATCAAACGCCTCGGGTGAAGAGGAGCAAAGGTTGAGCGCGCCGAAGGGCTGGTGGTTGCTGATCAGGGGAAGGGCGATGCACGCGGCGTGTCCGCAGCGCAGGGCTTCGGCCCGCCACGCCGCCGACGCCGGGTCCGCCTCCGTATGGCGTGCCACGCACACCTCTCCAGTGCGGATGGCTGTGCCGGTGGAAGTGCGCCCCGCGTCGCTCTCCGCCCAACTGAAGCTGGTGTGGGCAAGATAGTCTGCCCCTTCTCCGGCCTGCGCGGCCACCCGCACCGTCTTCGCTTCGTCGTGCTCGGCGAGTCCCACCCACGCCAAGTGGTATCCGCCTTCCTGGACGAGGATGCGGCAGACGTTCGAGAGCAGCTCCGACTCCTCGCGCCCCCGCACCGTCGCTTGATTGCATTCGCTGAGCGTGCGCAATGAGCGATTGAGACGCGCTAATTCCTGCTCCGCCTGCTTGCGCTCGGTAACATCACGAATGGAGATGGCCACCACCCTGTCTTCCAAGGTGGAAACCGTGCTCAGGGTCACCTCCACGGGGAATTCCCGACCGTCCCTTCGCAGGCCGCACCGTTCCTGCTGCCGGTCCTCGACACGCGGGACGGGGCTATCGAAAAGGCGCGTGTAAAACTTGGACCGCTCCTCTCGCAAACGTTCCGGCACGAGCATCCGCAACGATTGGCCCAGCAACTCGCTGCGCGGATACCCGAACAACGCTTCCGTGGCAGAGTTGACGAGCACCATTCGTCCAGTTCGGTCGATGATGACCATCGCGTCGGGCGCCGAATCGAGAAGCGCGCGGAACTTCTCCTGCTCCATATTGATGGCGGCACTCTCTGCATGCCGTCGGTAGGCAAGAATCAGGCCTCCCAAGGCCGCCAGTGCCATCACCGCGGCCAGCGCCTCGAACCAGGCCATGCGACGGAATTCCGCCAGCGCTTCGGCGCGGTCGATCTTCCTGAACAATCCCCAGCCGGTGGCGGGGATACGCCGGGTTGCGGCGAGGACGCGCACGCCACGGTAATCCAGGAACTCTCCGAAGGTCTCCTTCCCTGCGAGGGCCGCACGGCCCGCCAGCGCGACGCTCTGAGGACGGCGCAGGCCTGTTGTTCCGATCTTGAGTTGGCGCACCGGGGAGATGTACACCACCTCGTCGCCTTCCTTGCGCACCAGGACGGTTTCCCCCGTGCGCGTGGGAACGCTTTCCGACAGCAGCAGCGGAAATAGGCTTGGGGCAAGTTGAATGCGCAGGGTCACCGCGCCGAGAGGCTTCGGCGCGGCACGGCGCGCATTCGTCCCCCGCTCCTCGGCAAAGACCGGAGCACTGAAACTGAGTTTACATTTCTCGGGGACATCGCCGGACAATTCAACCTGGGGCTCGCCTTTCTCCACCGCCTGGCGAGCGGCCGCGAGACTCGCCGCATCGAACTCGCCCGCGAGCGAGGATTGACTCACCACCTGGCCCTGCCGATCCACCACGAAGATGGCGTCGTAGCCGTAGGGGCCGGCAAAGCGGTCGAGGCTCGCCGCCAATGCCGTCGCGGAAATGACCGGAGTCCCCTTGGGGAGTCGTCCGGCATCGCGCGGCAGGAGCGCCGCCATCACCAAAGGACGGCTGGCCAAGGCTTCGGCGCTGTGCTGCCTCTCCTTCAGCCAGTCTGAAACCATGCGGCTACGGTCGTCCGCGAGGCTGGTCTGCCGCGACTCCCATTGTGCCCATGTGGCTTTGTACTGGCGGGAAAGATGAGCCGCCACAAAACCAACCAGGAGGGCCGTCGCCAACCCAAGAACCCCGAGGTAGGCCAAGCGATTACGTCTCGCTGCCGGCGCCCACGGTGGAGGCTCCCGGGGCAGGAGGACGCGGCTCGGGTTGGGAGATTCCTCATTCATAGCGGCCCTCCCGCGCAGTGGCGAAGTCCGCCCCCCGACGTTTCCACGCTGTCAGATTCTTCAGCCACTGCTGCAGCGTTGCGGCTTCGACGTCAGGCCCAAGAAGTTCCGCGGGTGGCAGGTGGTAGAAGTTTTCGTAAACATCTGTTCCCACCGCGACCCAAGGATGACTCGTCAACACATCCAAGAGGACGCCGGGCGGGAATCGTCGCGACTCGTACTGGCAGAGCCCCACGCAAGGGTTCCTGAGGACAAAACTCGTCAGCCTGTACTCGAACTCAATCAGCCGTCCGCAGCCCGAGGCGTTGCGCAAGGCCCAGGTCATTTCGCACACGACGCGCAGGGCTCTGTAACCCTGCGCCAAGGCACGGTCAGTTGCGGCCCGCAAAAGGGCAACCGTCCGCTCGGGGTCGAAGCGGCCGGTCTGCAGATAGGTCTGATCCGCGGAAAGGATCGACAATTGCCCGCAAGCCAGGAGGGGGCCAGCCTCCACCCCATCCTCCCCCAGGTATTCCACTGGCAAGACAGCGTCGTTTGCATCAACGATGTAGAGGACTTTGTCATTTTCCTCCAGTCCTCGCCGCAAGAAAGCAGTCGTCGAGGCGCGATGTTCCTCTTCCGTCTCGTAGAAACAACAGAGATGGTCGCCTGGTGCCAAGTCCCTAATCTTTCGCACTTCCGTGCATGATGTCATCGTCAGCATCCCTCCTCATGGGGCGCCGGGCGCGGCTGGAGAGCCATGCTCCCCCCGCGCGGCGCGCGACTGTTTCCAATACTTCCACCGCCACGAAGCGCGCCGCTTCGGGACGCGCGCGACAAGGTCGAAGCCCTTTGCCCGCCAGACCTTACGCCGCCGGGCGCTCACGCTCCTGCGGCACGGTCAGTCCTCGCCCACGTTCAATATCTCTATCGGTTAATTTGAGGGATTTCTTATGGGATTTTGACGCTAAGTTGAAAAAAAGTCAGAATGTCGTGTCCCGACGGACCCATCGCCGCCTAACTGCTTCGCGCCAGGGCAATTAGCCCGCTGACTGCTGGCCTGACTGGGGCTGCCCTCAACCCGTGCGCTCAGAGCGACGTCAATCCGCCGGCGGGACACCAGCACTGCAGGGGTATTCAATTCGACGGTCAGGACACCGACGCTACGAGGCCGAATCAACTCACCAATGCTGCCCCCACCGCCCGCTTAGTTTCGAGTCTCAATTCTCAAATCCCAAATTCCCAGTTTCCACATTCAACCTTCGACTTTCGACCTTCAACTACTGTCACTCGTTACTATTGCTTCCCAGAGTTCGCACCCAGATATTCCGATACCGCACCTTATTGCCATGGTCCTGGAGGCGAAGCGGGCCCTGGGAAGCCTTGGTCACATAGGTCGCCAGGATGCGGTGGCCCGTGTCGCCAAGGAGTTTCGAGTGGTTCTGAACGGCCACGCCGTTTTGCAGCACGGTGACGTAGGCGGGCGTCTTGAGCTCGCCATTCTGAAATCGCGGCACGGTGAAGATGATGTCATAGGTCTGCCACTCTCCCGGCGGGCGGCAGGCGTTGACGAACGGCGGGTATTGACCATAGACCGCGCCCGTCTGGCCGTCGGGGTAAGTGATGTTGTTATAGGCGTCAAGCACCTGGATCTCGTAAGCGCCTATCAGGAACACGCCGCTGTTGCCGCGCTCCTGGCTCTCGCCCTTGGGAGGCGTGGGCTCGCGCCACTCGAGGTGGAGTTGCATGTCGCCGAATTCCTGGCGCGTGCGAATGTCGCCGGCGCCAGCAACCACTTCCGCGTAGCCGTCTTCGACTTTCCAGCCCGCGGGCCCGCCCTTGATGGATTCCCAGTTGGACAGGTCTTTCCCGTCAAACAGTACGGTCGCGTCCGAGGGCGGCTGGCCCGGACTCTGCTGCGAACTGCACGTCCCCGGCGTGATGACTTTGGGCTGCGGGCGCTTGCCGTCGTGCACGTGCCACTTGCCTCCCGGCAACATCGGCGTGTCCTCGTAGCCGACGGCGGCATGGTGCTCCTGTGCCGCGACGGACCTCAGCGCCAATAACGCCGCACCTACCATCACCGCAAATACCACTAACAGAGGGACCCAAGTTTTCTTGGACATGTTGTGTTCTCGCTCCTGAACGTTGGTATGGACGGAGCCCTATTATATGGAAATTCGTCCGGGACAAGCTGAAAACTTCGGCGGCCGCGGAAAGAGCCTCCGGTCATGTTAGTTTGCGCCCGTCACCAGCGGGATTCTCAGTTCACCGTCAGCGAGACGGTCACGGAGTGCTTCAGCGTGATCGAGCCGCTGGTGTACGTCCCCGTCACGGTGATGGGGTACGTTCCTGGAGGGGTGCCTGCCTTGCCTCCGCCACCTCCTCCACCGCCACCTCCTCCACCGCCACCACAGGCCGCCCAGAGGAGCACGAAGAACAGGCTCGCCGTTAGAATCGCCAGCTTCGTCGCCGGCCCAATTCGTCGCCGAAAGCCCAGCAGGGCAATGAGCATCATCAGCGAAAGGATCCAGAAGAGAAGGCCCTTCAGTCCGTGGTCCAGTGGGGAAAATGACGTAGGCGGCGCGCGGAGCGCCAGCGATCGTGCCATGGTCGTGACCGTCACGGTCGTACTCACAGTATTGGTTCCATCGAGGGTGAGAGACGTCGGCGAGGGAATGCATGAAGAATATGACGGTGTGCCGCTGCACGCCAGGGTAATCGTTCCGAAGATTCCGTCCACCGGCTGGACAGACACCTTGAACTGAGCGGATTGTCCGGCAGTTACCGTGGCCCCGCCCGCGGAGGAAGCCATCGAGAAGTCCTGGCCGGTTCCTGTGATGGCCACTTGTTGCGGGCTGTCGGCGGCATTATCCGTCACGGTCAGGGTTCCGGTGCGGTCTCCGACGGCCGTCGGCGTGAAGGTAACGTAAATGCCGCACTGGGAAAACCCCGCCAGCGTACTCGGGCAATCGGTTGTCTTGGTAAAGTCTCCCGTGATCGACATTCCGGAAATCGTCAACGCCGTGCTGCCGTTGTTGCGCAGAGTCAGGACGCCAGGGCCCAGGGAGGTGCCAATCGGCGTTCCGCCAAAAGTCAATGTCCCGGAACTGTAATCTTGTCCGGAGAAAGTAGCGGTGGGCCCTGTAAAACCGGTGCCGTAGACCGGGACTACGTGAGGGCCGGCGAAGGCATTGTCGTTGATGGTAACTGACCAGGCCACGAGCTGCTCGTAAAGGGGCGTGAACAGCACCGAAAACGTACACGACGCGCCGGCCTGAATCGTGATGACGCAGTTATTACTGCCGATGGAGTACGGGCTTTGGGTGGTGATGCTGCTGATGGTCACGGAGGCCGATGTCTGGTTGGTTACCGTCACACTCATGGGAGCGCTGGTGGTTCCCACTTCCGTATCGGGAAATTTCAACCGGGTGGGGAAGAGGGAAATGCTCGGGACGTTGGTGGGATTTATTTTGGCTACGAAGCCGTCCGTATTCCCGTGGTAGCTTGACTGCAGGGCATTGACAGTAGGGAAATCCGACGACCGTGTCTGGCCCGCCACATAAGTGTTGCCGGCATTATCCACCGCGATGGCGAGCGCCTTGTTGCAGCACAGGTTGTTCTGGCTGTTGCTTCCCCCGAGGAAAGTGGAGTAAAGGAGCGATGACCCGTTTGGATCGAGCTTGCTTACGAAAGGGCAACCAATGGCATCGCCGCCGGGAAGTATTCCGTTGCAACTCGCCTGCAGGGGATTGGAAGTGGGAAAGTCGGTCGAAAAGGTTCCGCCTGCGACGTAGGCATCGCCGGAAGAATCCACGGCGATGCTGGTTCCGAAGTCCGAGTTAAAGCCACCCAGGTAAGTGAGGTAAACAAAGCCACATCCCGCCGGGTGGAATTTGGCCACAAAGACATCAGGGTCGCCAAAGTAACTGGCGTTGGAGGTGGGCTGAAATGCATTGGGTGTCGTGGGCAAATTGCTCGCGTAGGCTTGCCCCGTGATGTAAGCACTCCCTAAGGCGTCCACCGCAATCCCCGTCGCTGTTTCGCCGGCCCCACCGGTTGTAACACCAGAGTTGTTGCCGTCACCTCCGAAATAAGTGGAATAGAGGAGCCCTGTCCCTTGAGGATTGAGCTTGGCCACGAAGGCATTCACAGCTTCGTTCGAGAATCCGGTCTGAAATGCTCCCGGCGTGGTGGGAAAGTCGAGAGAGTAGGTGTTGCCAGTGACGTAGGCGTCCCCGGCCGTATCCACGGCAATACCCACGGGGGTTTCGGTCCCGGTGCCCCCTAAGAAGGTTGCGTAAGTTAACGACGATCCAGTGGGATCCAGCTTCGCGATGAAGACGTCCTCAGTCCCCACCAAGGAGGTCTGGAACGCTCCTGGTGAGACTGGAAAATCCGGAGAATAAGCTGTGCCTGCCAGATAGGCATTGCCTGAAGCATCGATTGCTACGGCTGAAATCGCATCGCCCACGCTGCCCCCCAGGAAGGTGGAATACAGGAGGGACGATCCATCCGCACTCAGCTTGGTGACAAAGCCGCTCGCTCCATATGAAGAGGATTGTATTGCCTTGGGGATTTTCTGAAAGGCATTCGCGGTGACTGGAAAATCCGAAGAACCCGTTTGTCCCGCCACGTAAGCATTGCCCGAGGAGTCGACGGCAATGGCATTGCTCATGTCCCGGTCGGTGCCCCCAAGGAAAGTGGAGTAGATAAACGAAGATCCGGCGGGGGCGATCTTGGTCACGAAAGCGTCGGGAATGCCCGAGTAAGTGCCATTGATGGTGGGTTGGAAGGCGTTGGCGGTGGGAAAGTCGGCCGAAGGCGTTGAACCAGTTATGTAGGCATTTCCAGAAGCATCGACCGCTACCCCCATGGCAATGTCCTCTCCGCTTCCGCCCAGGTAGGTGGAGTAGGTCAGTTGCGGGTCGATGACCAACGCTCGGCTAGCATCGTACCCTGAGATCCGGAAGCCCACGCGGTTGCCAGCCAGGAGAACGTAGCGGCCTTCCGGCAATTTTAGATTTTGGATTTGGGATTTTGGATTGGAAGAGCCGGGATTCGCGACTCGGGGTTCGCGATTCGCAAATGGTTGGTAAACATAGGGCTTGTGGAAACGCACTTCGCCGTCATGGGTTGCGATGACGAGGTCGCCTTTGCGGTCAACGGCGATTTTCGAATTTCGAGTCTCGAATTTCGAGTTTCCAGTTTCCAATTTCCAGTTTCTGTTTTCCACCTGCAGCGTAATGGCGTTCGGGTCGGTTCCCGGCTGCAGAACGAAGTCGTACTCGAGTTCCCCTTGATGACCGTAATACACAAGGTCCACGCCGGGATAGATGTCTCGGAATCTTACTCTGGCGTAGTTGGGAATATGCGTGCGCCACTTGGCAGGATCATTGCCGTGAAAGTAATTGGTCCTTCCAGGCAATTCCTCGAGGCCCTCCGCCTGAGCATTCACGTTGCTCCCCAGGAGCTTCATGCGCAGGACGTCAGGAATCTGAGGGTCGGGAGTGGTGACTCGGAAGTTGGAAGTCGGGGGGAGAGGGTTCAGAGCCGAATTTCGACTTTCGAATTTCGAGTTTCGGCCGCTCTGCAACTGAGTACTGACCACTGACAACTGACCTCTGTTTTCCTTCTGGCTCTCGACTTCTGACTCCTGACTTCTTAGTGAAATCACCGCTTCGTCACTCGTCAGAAACAGCGTATATCCCAAGGCCCGCACGAGGAAGCGGACGCGGGAATCAGTCTGACCCTGATTGGCTTCGAAATGGAGGGGCAATACTCCGAGGGTCCGAACGATTTCCTGCCGCTCCGCGGGCGTGGGGCTCGACAGAGACGAAGTCGTGGTGATTCCCATGCGGTCGGCCAAAGGGAGGGGTTCGAGGCCTTGCACGCTGGCAGCGGCCGCCCCGCCCGTGCCCGTCAAGGCAATGGTGTGCGGGCTGCCGGTAGCGTTATCGGAGATGGTGATCGTCCCCGTCCGGGTTCCGGCGGCGGTGGGAGTGAAAGTCACCTGGAGGTCGCAGGCTGTGCGCGCGGGGAGAGTAACAGGGAGGGCACCACAGGCGCTGGACATGGCGAAATCGCCGCTGATGCTCAAGGCCGAAAGGGTCAGGCTGGCGCTGCCGGTATTACTGATGATCACTTGTTGCGGCGCGCTGGTCGTGCCGACCGCCTGATTGCCGAAAGCCGCGGTGGGTGGGCAGGGCGTGAGGGCCGGCGCGGTCGTGGCGGTCCCAACTAATGCCACTTGTGGCGCAGAGACCCCGGGTGGGGGGTTGGGGTACGATACGAAAAGCGTACCCGAAGGGTTCCCGGGCGCAGCGGGCCGGAAGGTGATGCTGATCTGGCAGGTCTGACCTGCCGCCAGTGCTGTGCCGCAATTGTTGGTTTCCGCAAACGCCGTTGTGCCCTGCAAGGTAAACGTTACGGGAACTGTTACGGTAGCGCTGTTGGTCGCGGTGACGGTCTGCGGAGCGCTCGCCGTACGCACCGGCGTTGCGGGAAAAGTCAGAGAACTCGGTGAGACGCTAATCGAGTTGGTGCCCTGGACTCCAGTTCCTACCAGATAGACCACTTGCGTGAAACCCGCGGGGTTGGTGTTGAGGGTCGCGGTCGCAGTTCGGACGGTCAGCGCGGAAGGAGTGAAGGTGAAACTCACTTGGCACGTCGCAGAAGGTGCTATGACGCTACCTGAACAGGTATCCGAACTGATGGCAAAATCGAGCGCATTGACGCCGCTGATTGTTACGGTAGCAATTGTTAACGAGTTGGAACTCAAGTTGGTGACCGTCAGGGATTGTGGCGCGCTGGTGACCTCCCATGCCTGAGTGCCGAAGTTGATCAGGGTTGAAGAGAGATTCAAAGGATTCGGACCGGAGCTCTGGCCGACCGCCGTTCCGAAATGTGCGTCCGGGCTTCCGGCATATTCGGCGATCATCCAAAGACTCTGGCCATCGGGATCCACGGAGATGCCACTGTAATCTCCCCACCGAAGTGTGTAGTCCGAATACACCGCCGTTCCCGGTTGGTAGATTGAGAAGGTGCGCAAAGTGTTTGACGGGTCCGTGGGTGCTCGACCGTTGAAAGCCGCCGACGCGTACTGGGTCGTGCTGGAAGTCGTAAACACCATCCCCATGTCCCCGTTGGGCATTACGGAGACAGCAGGGTAGTAGGCGTTGCCGCTGCCAAGTTCCGTGCCGGATTGGGCCAGCGAAGCCGTGCTCAGCTCGGAAAAGTTGACTGCATACCAAACCGCGGCGGCATTCGTTCCGGAATTGTCGGTGGCGTTCTGGGCGCACCACAACACCCCGTTCGCCCACACGGAGTTCAGCAAGCGAAAGTCGTTGGTGGCAATACCCACTGTGTTCCCAGGCTGCACTGCGTCGGGTGGAATGTTGAATGTGGGGACGCTGAGATCTACGGTGCTCAGGGTCGGCGTCCCGGATGTGTTGATGGCAAAAAGGTCAAGAGTTTGGCCCGGGTTACTCG
The DNA here is from genome assembly GCA_020072925.1 of Terriglobia bacterium. Lineage (GTDB taxonomy): Bacteria > Acidobacteriota > Terriglobia > UBA7540 > UBA7540 > JAIQGA01. The sequence continues at coordinate 11,292 of JAIQGA010000040.1, forward strand.
CAAAGCTCGCTGCGGCAAGGAATTCCTCCCCCGGTGTTCCGTAGGTCAGCGCTGGCTCAACCGCAAAGGCCGGGATTCCCGCCGCCGTCTGGACGTTCGTAAAGGTCGTGATGCTCAGGCTGGGGTTCCCCGCCAGAAGTTGGGGCAATCCAACCGCGCTGATCCATGTGTCTGAGAAGGAACAGGCATTCGCGGCCACGCAGGAGGCATTCAGCGTAAACTGTCCTGTGGAAATGTAGATGGCGCTCGGACTCAGGCCCAGGGTGGGGAAGTCCGGAAAAGTATAGGCGGTGTTGGCGGGGTTGCGCCCCTTGAAATTGAGGGCGAATTTGTACCATCCGCCCGTCGGGTCGGAGGTCTGCGAGACCGCCACCACCACTTCTCCACTGGTGAAGTTTGCTTGGTCAACGTCCGCCGCGCTGAGGATGAATCGCTGGTCAGTCTGGTCGTAGAGGATGCGCGGGTCATAGATTTCGCCCGTGAGGCCCAGGCTGCTGAAGAAGGTGGAGAGCTGTTGAAAGCTGCCCTGCTGGACGCCGGTCTTGTCGTAGATAGCCATCAAGGAGTTGACCACGACGACCAGGTACGTTGGCCCGGCGGCGATCTGCGAATCCGGGGGGATGATGTTGGTGTCGGACTCGCCGGGGCCGTTGAAGACCACTCCCGAACTCGGCGCCAACACGCTCAAGGGATTTGTAGACGTCTGACTGGAATTCGAGTTTACAGGCGCTTTCGCGGTAACCTGGCCGACATTCAGACTCTTCAGGCGAAGCTGCTGGGTGGCGTTGGCTTTCTGTTTGGCGGCCCGGAAGCCAGGATAGAATCCGATAAACCGCTGCTGCTTCACGGCGGGAGGCGGCGTCAACGTCGCCCTCGCCGACCATGGCTCCGCCACCATCGGCACCCGGATGGTTTCAGTCTGGCCAACCACCGGCTGCTGCGGTCCCTGCGCTTGAAGCGCAGAAGATCCGAGGATTGTGACGTAAATGCTCAGAAGTCCGAACGTCACTCCGTTGCGAGCAGGCTTGAGGAGGTCGTGCCTCCGGCGCTTTATGCTGCCGGAGAGAAATTCCATGGCAGGTTCCCTCTTGTGTCTTCCGCCCGGTATCCGCGAAGATTCCTGCCTCGGAACGGGGGGTGGCCCTTCAGCAATGACATACTGCTAGATGCTTTCGAATCCCTTCTAACATCTCTTTTGCATCACGTCAATAGAGATGGCATCACTTGTCGTACGCCGAATTGATGCCGGGCAAGCGCTGGGTGGAGGAATTTCGTGTGGCTCTTAGTCTCTGCCGTCCACGACCTACGAATATCGGTCAGCGCCAAGTACCGCCGCTGCCCGTCTGCTGTGGGAAATTTTTGCGGTGCCAAAAACTGGAGGAGCGCGTCGGAGCGCGAGGGGCTCCAGCGAAGCGGCGAGAAGGGTAGGTTGGTGATTGGGGTCGGGCTTATCACTCGGCGGGGTGCCTGCAGGTCTCGGGCTGGACGGAGAAAAAATCGCGCGTCACGCTCTTCAAAAGTTTTCCAGCATCCACATGTTGCTATCGTTGATATAGCCTAGAACTGACAGATAGCGGCCGTTGGGGGCCGGGACTCCTCGAGTCGCTTCGTAGTTGAAGCCGCTAAGGCCCTTATGCTGCCAGGCGATTTGATCGTGGCCTTCCAGGTCCACATGCAGGAGCACGTCCCCAGGCGCTGCGACTCCCGCGGTGGAAACGAACACGCCTCGCCCGTCGGCCGCCCAGAACAAGCGCCCCAGGCCGTACCAGCCCTTCAGATTGATCTCGCGGACCTTTCCGCCCGCCACGGGGATAATCTGGATGCGTCCTTCATGCTCGTCATATTGCGCAAACGCCAGGCGCGAGCCATCCGGCGACAAGTCCCAGCCATATCCCACGACCGACTGCTTGAGATCAACCCTGGTAAGCTCTTGCTTCCTGCCTTGCGCCGGATCGAAGGCCGTGAAGATGAGTTGCCTTCGGTCCGCAGCTTCCTCGCTGAAGACGCATAATGTTGCCGGCGCACGGGCACAAGCCAAGTGGTCGATCCCTTGTCCTTCCAGTGCCATTTGCGGCAGCTCACCCGAGGCGGGCACGCGCATGATCCGGACCGGTGTGGCGGGGGTGAATTGGCGAGTGGCTCGTGACAAGTACAGAATCCACGAACCATCCGGGCTCACGACGGGCCAATCCTTGTAGTCAGGACCGGTGACGAGCGGCTCGGCGGTGTCTTGATCCAGCGCCTGCCGGAAGATGTCCCACGTGCCGTTGCGATTGGATTGGAACAAGACGGCCTTGCTGTCCGGTGTCCAGGAGGTAGGGAAATCGCTGCGTTCGTCGAGGGTTAAGCGACGCAGCGTTTCCACCCGCCAGCCGTTGGCCTCCAGGTCCCCGATGTAGATATCCGCCTGAGAAGAAGTCCTCGAGATTCCCAACTCCTTCCCATCCGTTGTAGCACTGAGAGCCCCCACGGTGACTTCCGCCCAGTTGGTGATTCGTCGGGGGCTGCTGAGGGGCTTCCCCGTCTTCTCATCCACTCCGATTTCCCAAAGATTGGTATAGCGTCCCAGCATCTCCGGCTCGAGCAGGGTGTAGAGAAAGCGGCCATCCGGAAACCACAAGAACTTGATGTTCCGGTCACATAACCTCGGGTCGGAGAGTAGAAGGGTCGGCGGGCCGCCTTTTAGATCGCGAGTCTCAACGGAGCAATCGAGCTTGTCTGGCGCGCGGTGATATTTCTCGTAGGCGATTCGCTGGCCATCCGGCGACCACGCAGCCCCAAAGAACGCGTCGTCTTCCGAACCGGATATATATTTCCGGGGATCCTGTCCTTGCGCGCCCATCAGCCAGATTTCGCGGAAACGGATGAAGGCAGCACCCGACCCGAAGGCGATCGTGTTGCCATCCGGCGAGACCGACCAGACGTCGGCGTCATCTCGGAGTTTACGCGGCGCACCGCCCATTACGGAGATAGCCCAGGCGCTCAAGCGAACCCTGGCCTCGACTCCCGTGGCCACGAACGTGTTGCCGTCCGGGAACCAGGCATTCGGCCACCACGCGGCGCGGTCCGGTCCGGGCCCTTCAGGCTGGGGAATGTTGAGTGTCTCCCCGGTTCGAACGAGCTTCAGATGCATTCCCCCCCGGTCGCTATAGGCCAGGTACTTTCCGTCTGGCGAAATCGCCCCCGCGTTCACGGCGTTTTCGCCGGGATTGGCGGTGAGCCGCCGCTGCGTCATTTGAACTGGCGCCGCAGGCGGCCGACGCAGCGCAAACCAGGCGATGGATACGCCGACAATCAACACGGCCAGGGCTCCTGCGAGTAAGACCGGCCAGAGTCTTCGTCGCGGCGGTGTTCCCACTGCCTCTCGGCGGTCAGAGATCGTCGCCACAGCAGCTTCTCGCCCGGAATCCGTGTCGCGCTTGAGCCGCTTCAGGTCGGTTCGGATGTCGGAAGCATGCTGGTAGCGCAGGTCGCGTTCTTTCTCGAGCGCCTTGCGGATGATGCGTTCCAGCTCCAGGGGCACTTCCGGGTTCCAGGCGCGCAGTGGGGGAGGTTCTTCCTTCAGGATTTGCGTGAAGATGACCGCCGTGCTTCTGCCCATGAACGCCGGCCGCCCCGCCGCCATTTCATAAAGGACCGCGCCGAAGCTGAATAGATCAGTTCGGCTGTCGAGCTCTTCGCCGCGCGCCTGTTCGGGAGACATGTACGCCACCGTGCCCATGGCCGCGCCGGGGCTTGTCAAGGCTTCGTCCGCGGTCACGCCCGCCGTGGCGATGGCCGATTCTCCCCTCGGCCGCGCGCCAGGCGAAAGCTTCGCCAGCCCGAAGTCCAGAATTTTGGCTTGGCCGCGCGTGGTGACGAAAATATTTGCGGGCTTGATGTCGCGATGCACGACCCCTTTGGTGTGCGCCGCATCCAGCGCGTCGGCGATTTGAACCGAGAGGTCCAGGAGTTGGTCAAGGGAAGGGAAATTTGAAACTCGAAAATCGTAACTCGTTTCGAGTTTCGACCTTCGACTTTCGAGTTTCCTGTTTTCGAGCAATTGCTTGAGCGTCTGGCCTTCCAGCAACTCCATGGCGATGAAGTGCTGGCCTTCGTATTCGCCGATGTCGAATATGGTGCAAATGTTCGGGTGGTCGAGGGCGGAAGCCGCGCAAGCCTCGCGCCGGAATCGCTCGATGGCTTTGGGGTCCCGGGCTAACTCTTCCGAAAGGATCTTGAGGGCGACTAACCGGCCGAGCCTTGTGTCCTCGGCCCTGTAAACCACTCCCATGCCCCCGGCGCCCAACTTTTCGAGAACGCGGTAGTGGCCGAGCGTCGCGCCAACCATGGAAGGGAGCCTTGTTCGCGGCAAATCTTAGGCCACGTTTTGAAACAAGTCAATGCGGCTGGGCAGGGATTTGTCAAAGTTCCTCCAAAATGTCCCTGAATTTGCTCGATGGAATCCCCTCCTCTCCGCTCCGTCGTAGAGGCCAGCTTTTACCGGGTATTTTAGTTCATCGCACGCGTCGTTGTAGGTTACTGCCGGGCGCGCGAAAGCGTCACCAGGTTATGTGTCACTCCGTCGGGGTTAGCTTAAGTTGCTGAAGGTCGTCGACCAAACACCAGAAGGCGTGGTAGAGAGCATCCCGTTTTTCCAAAACTGGGTTGGTATTCTCGCTCGCAGGGTACCCACCCGCCGAGGAGTCCGCGCGTCCGACTGCGGTAATGACCGCCCTGGCCTCCACGCTATAGATTGGTTCCTGGGAATCGCCATTCACGACCTGGAGTGCAACTTTTGTTGCGTAAGGTCTTTCCGGGGTCTGGCTTGGCGCCCCTTGCGAGCCTCCCACTCTAGTCACGCTGAGTGGCACAAATTCCACCTTGGCAGCCGCATCAGGAGCACCGCCTTGGCATTCCGGAACGAGCTTCCATGGAAGCTTGGTGAGGAGGTGCTTCGGCTTGCTTTCTGCCTTCAGGAAATCCTTTACGATGCGGCGGTCGAAATCTGATAGTCCTCCCGTATCGACGCAAAAACTCCGGATCTTAGCGAGTGCCTGTGGGTTACGGATTTCCCCAGCCGGGGGCCTATCTTTAGCCGTAAGGAGTGAGGAGATAATCACGAGCAGCAGTCCGACCTTCATAGTAAGCTCCTTCGCGTGAATGGGAAGAGCGCAGGAACCGGACATCTTCCTGAATTTCGACCTCTCTCCTTCAGGCGGCAACACATGATTAGACACACCAAGACAGTATCACATTTGCGGGTCGCCGCATCGTTGGGGGGAATCCATTGACTGAGGGCCAAGGAAACGGCCCGGATAAGCATTCGTTGGCGCTGGTTGGACGGCGGTGTCACCTGCACCCGCGCGTCCTGGAAGTCCCCGCCGCCGCCCAGGTCGCTGATACCGTCGGAGGTGAGCGCATTCGCCGAAGCCTTTCCCGGCATCTTGGAAGCCCACCGGCCGTGGGATATCCATAACGATGCCGGCATGAGTGGAATCGCTGACGCACACCCGGACGACCATGATCCCGCGCTCGTTAAAGACCCGCACCAAGGTGCCCTCCCGGATATTCCTTAGCGCGAGGTCGAGCGGGTGCAATCGCAGAGCCGATTCGCCTTGAAGTGTCCTGTCGGAGTCCTGACGCCCCACAGCCTAAGCTGGCACGCCTCGCTCCGTCGCTCAATCGCTCGTTCCCGCGGCGCTCGGGCTTGTCGAACGGCGCATCCCGGTGTATCTTTAACAGTGCCCTGTGCATCCATTCAGCAGGCGCTAGTACCGGCCTTCACCGTGCCACAACTTCTTGCGAGCGGCTGACCGGGGGAGAGCGCCGTGGTTCGGAATTGCACGGGAGCGCAGGCCGTTTCAGGTAATTGGCATTCATGAGCGAATCTCCCGAGGCCACGCTGCCGAAAGACGAATCCGTCTTGGTTGCCGAAGCGAAGGCGGGCAATTATGCTGCCTTCGACGAACTGGTCAACCGGTATGAGAAGAAGATCTACCGGCTGGGCTTGCATATTACCGGGAACCAGGAGGACGCCGAGGACGTGCTGCAGGAGGCCTTTCTCAAGGCCTTCCAGCACCTCCCCGATTTCCGCGAGGACTCGCGGTTCTACACCTGGATCGTGCGCATCGCCGTCAACGAAGGTCTGATGAAGTTGCGGAAGCGCCGCAGCAGCAAAGAAGTGGCGCTTGACGACCCCGAGGACGACGAGGGCGAGGTGATGCCGCGCGAGTTCGCGGATTGGAATCCGAATCCCGAGCAGCAACTGGCGAGGGCTGAACTTGAGAGCATCCTGATGAAAGCCGTCGCCGGGCTGCCGCCGACCTTTCGTACTGTATTCTATCTCCGCGACGTGGAAGGCCTTTCCACCGAGGAGACCGCCGAAATGCTGAATCTGAGCGTGGGGGCCGTCAAGGCCCGGCTATTTCGGGCGCGCCTGCGCCTGCGCGAAGACTTGAGCAGAATCTTCAAACGAGGTTGACTTTGGTGAACTGTCGCAAAGCGATCAACGAGATTTCGAATTACCTGGACGGAGACCTGGACGCAGAGCTGCGCGAGACTATCCAAGTCCACCTCGATAAGTGTCATCACTGCCACGCGGTCTTCGACACCACCCGGAAGACCATCGAGCTCTATTGCGATGGAAAGCTGTTCGAGCTTCCCACCGATGTTCGCCTGCGCCTCCACGAGGCGCTGCGACGCAAGCTGTGCAGCACACCGAGGTAGTCCGTTTCCCGCGCATGTTTTCCCGGGACGCGAGTCATCTTCTCCCTCCTGTGTCTCCAAACCCCGGATTTTTTGTGGGAGCCCGTTCCAGGCACGGTCTGCTGAGGGGGGACCACTTGCTTTGCTGCTGATCAAATCCTTTCCTCGGCCCTCACGAGGGGGCCAGGCGAGTCTGACGTTGCAACGCCGAGTTTACATTGCGAGTCAGCAGCACGCGGCGGCCTGCAAAGCATCTGAACAGCCCGTGGTTTCTTATTTTTGGCTTCTAGCTCGCAGTGGGCCGCCATGATGGCGGCACTACGTCCAAATTGGGACAGCACGGGTGGCTGGGTAGTGGGCCAGTTTGAATTGAATCGCAACCCACGCGCACATTAACAGACGCCGACAAGGCAGGAGTAACTGGCCAAGGTATGGGTCACCTTCCGAGTGGCCGACGATACCCTCAAAATCCCAGGAGCATTGCTACCCGCGAATATGGAAAGGTCGTCCGGTGTTATGCAGACGCGCTAGCTGCACGCTCGCGAATGTTGTGTTCTTCAATCGGCTGAAAGGTTTCGGGATCCAAGCCCAGCATCTCGCACTGGTGCGAGTAGAAGTCGATCACCTCGCGGTCGACGTCGCTCCTGACCTTCCCGGTTGGCGTCTTGGTTCCCGTCGCTGCCAGCTTGACGAGGTCGCCAGAACGATTCTCGATCCTCGATCTGGTCTCCGAATCATCGGAAGCGGCCAGAAAACGCAAATAATTCTGGAACCGCCTTACCTCACGCGGCGTGCCACACCGGTCTTTGATCGAGGATGCCATCTTGTTCAACGCGTCGGAAAAGTTCTTCGAGTCCACCGCCTTCTCCATTTCCTTCGGACGGCTGCGCACGCGCACCAGGAATATCAAGGCAATCAACAGCAGCACCGCAATGGTCAGCCGATGATTCCACAACACTGCCGTTGCTTCCGAGTCAGGCATGTTGCCAGATGCTTCAGCTCCGGCAGGTGTCGCGGGGGTTACTCCCTGCTGCCGCCGCGGATCGGCCTGTGACGCCGTGCCTGTTCCCGTAATCGGGCCTACCTGTGCACCGATGGACCGCGGGACAAATGTTGTGACCTGTACGGTTGGTGATTCGCCCGACGAAAGTCGTAGCCATCCCGCAGCGACAGCGATCGACAACGCTACGAAAAGCAGCAGCACAAGTCCCACGACTGCCCGCTGCAACTTCATGATCATATTGGTGCCAGCCTCGCCCACCTGCCTGATGAGGTTTGCATAGCCCTCGGGCCTCGGCTCGGGCAGGTCGAGCCGTATATTCACGATTTTGCGCATATACTGCTTGGCGTATTCGAGGCGGGCTGCAACCGTGCTGGGCTGGCCAGCGACATTGGAGGTGTCCAACGCAACGTTTTGTGCCTCTTGAAGGGCAATCGTCTCGAAGTGTTGCCCGGCGAGTGTTTCCACCTTCCGGTAGTCTGCACCCACCACGATGAAGCAGGGCGCTGCCGAACTGAGGAAGTTGATCGCTTCCAGTATCTGCACCACCTGTTCCGGACGGCAACGGTCGAGGTCATCGAGAAAGATGACCAGCCGTTGTGGCAGCAGGGCGTCGGTCACTTCCTTCAGGTTGTTGGCAAACTCTTGGCGCACGTCGGTCTTGCCTTGCAGGCTGGGGAACACGAAAAGGTCGCGCAGGGTCTTCCAAAGCGATCGTGTCGAGTCTTCCACCAGCTTCTGCGGGTCTGCACTGAAGGCGCGCACTTGGTTTGCCAGCAAAAGTAACGCGACACCCGCCACGGGCCAGGTGAATTGCCGGCTGGTGGAGTCGGTTAGTGCCAGAAGGCTCGCCAACCAGACCGCAACCGCCCGATGGAACACCAGCAGCACCAAAGCGGCAAGCACAGTCAGAAAACGCTCAGGGCTGGAGAACATGCGCACCCGCAATAGGTCAAAGCGGAATTCCAGTCCCACCGCGCTGAACCACGAAGGCGAAACCTGTTTCTGGATGGCCTCCAACAGGTAGGCAAGCAGTTGGTCTTCCTTCTGGTGGTGCCAGGCATTAAACCAGACCGTGACAGCCGCCCTCTTATCGTTGAGCTCGGTTCGCAACATTTCCATCACCGAACTCTTACCCATACCCCACGGCGCCTGAATGGCCAACACCAGCGGCGGCTTGGTCTTGGGATTTTGAATGAAACGCAGCAGACGCGTCACCAGCGGCTTGTAGCCCAGCGCGTCATTCTTGAGCTGGTTCACGGGGGAGTCAGCATTGGCCATGTCTTCGATGTACTCGACAGGTACGGCTGTCACCAACGGCCGGGTTGCCCAGACCAAGCCGCCAACGCAAACGAGCAGCACCAGGAGGAACCACGGTGCCGGCCAGCGGCGGTACGAGGTAGCGCCCTCCCATAAGGTACCGCCCTTCGAGTGCAGAATGGTGCCTTTCCCTCCGACCACCCACAGCTGCGAGCCATCGCTGGTCCCGAAGATTGACCATAGGCCGTTCGGCGTGCCGCTGGTCTGCGGCTCCCAGCGCCCGGTCTGCGCCCCGTAGTGCAGGATGGTTCCGCCCCAGCCGACCGCCCAAAGCTGCGAGCCATCGCTGGTCCCGAAGATTGACCGGAGGGCGTTCGGCGTGCCACTGCCCTGCGGCTCCCAGCGCCCGGTCTGCGCCCCGTAGTGCAGGATGGTTCCCTTTTCTCCGACCGTCCACAGTTGCGAGCCATCGCTGGTCCCGAAGATTGACCGGAGGGCGTTCGGCGTGCCACTGCCCTGCGGCTCCCAGCGCCCGGTCTCCGCCGAATAGTGCAGGATGGTTCCCTTTTTTCCGACCGCCCACAACTGCGAGCCATCGCTGGTCCCGAAGATTGACCACAGGGCGTTCGGCGTGCCGCTGGTCTGCGGCTCCCAACCCCCAGTCTGCGTCTGCGCCTTCGTCTGCGCGCTATAGTGCAGGATGGTTCCGTTGTCCCCGACCGCCCACAGCTGTGAGCCATCGCTGGTCCCGAAAATCGAAGTGAGGAAGCCCGTCGTGCCACTGGTCTGCGGCTCCCAGCGCCCGGTCTGCGCCCCGTAGTGCAGCACGTTGTCCCCGACCGCCCACAGCTGCGAGCCATCGCTGGTCCCGAAAATAGAAGTGAGCATCCCCGTCGCGTCACTGGCTTGCGGCTCCCACCGCCCGGTCTGCGCCGAATAGTGCAGGATGGTTCGGTCGTCCCCGACCGCCCACAGCTGCGAGCCATCGCTGGTTCCAAAAATCGAGAGGAGGAGCGGCGCGCTCCTGAGCGCTGCATTCTGCTCCAAGGACTGGAACCACCATGGCCAACTGAGGGGGGTGGACATCGGCGTAAATGGCGAGGGTGCATGCTGACGGTAGGAGATTAAGCTCGCGCCACCAAGCACGGCGAGAATTGCAGCTGCGGCAACAATCTGGAAACGGCGCGATCCGACCCGAAGCCGTGGGCCTTGGTGTTGCGGAGCAGTGTCTTTCGACGATGGGACTGCGTCCGGGGGCTGCACGTTGGAGACTCCTGGCGTCGCTGCGATAGCGTCGGGAAATCAGCGATTCTTTGCCTAGATTACTCAGTGTTGCATAATCTATACCTAAATTTCGGCAATATCAACGTCTCGAGCAAGCTGACTTCGCGTTCTACCATCACGCGCAACGCAAGATGCTCGAAGCTTGGCGTCCAATCGTGGTCCCCCGTCTGTGGTTCGCTTTTCCACTTCAGAGAAGAGACGTTACCTCTGCCAAGCGACCGCGTCACATTGCGGGCTGTGCGCATAAGGCCCGATTCGGTGTACGACCAGTCATAAGAACCCCTCGGTCAAGGCTCGATGGCTTGAAGGAAGGTTCCGGGAAATTGAAAACGCGGATTCTGTCTGAGTAACGCGCAAATCGGAAATTCTCACGGAAAACTGACGATCTTCCATGGCTAACGACCACTTGCGATCGAGGGTATCGCCCTTGGCGAGCGCCTGGGTAATCATCCCAACTGACCCGCTGCCCCAGCGACCGAGCGAGATGCTTGACACCCTCGGCGAGTCGCACTTAGAATTGTATGTTTGCGGACCCCACAATTGCGAAATAAGGCAGGACATGGACAAGAAAAGAGCTGAATTCTACAAGAAGAAGCTGCTGGCCAAACAAGAAGAGCTGTCGCGCCTGGTGACCAAATCCGAACAGGATGGGCGCGAAGCGGACGAAGAAGCGACTCAGGACATCGCCGACAAGGCCGCCAATTCCTACACGAAGGAATTCCTCTTCCACCAGAGCGACGAAAATCGGCGGCTCCTGCTGCTCGTCAACGAAGCGCTGGATCGCGTGAAGAACGGCTCCTACGGCCTCTGCGTGGCATGCGGCGAAGAAGTCCAGGTGAAGCGCCTGGAAGCCGTGCCCTGGGCCCGCCACTGTATCGAGTGCCAGGAGAAGCAGGACCAGGGCGCGCTCTAGGTTCGCGCCGGCCCGAAAGCGAGGCGCGACTTCTCTCCTCGGCTGCATCCTTACTCTCGACCTCCCTTCCTCCTTCGCGAACTCCTCGGAAGTCTGGCTGCTGTTATTTTTCCCAGTGATTGCCCGGTGTGCGGGGAAGAACTTACGGAAGTGGGATCAACCTCCGTGTGCGGAGCTTGCTGGGCGAGCCTGGAACCCTGGCGGGGGGCCATTTGCGCGTCCTGCGGCCTGCCGCTGGCGACGAGTCAGGGCGGGGAAGCTGCCTCCCTGCTTTGCGGAGAATGCCGAACCGGCGTCCATACCTTCGACGGGGCGCGGAGTTACGGATTGTATGCGGGAGCCTTGCGGCAGATTATCCTGTTGCTGAAATTCCAGCGCCAGGAGCGTCTGGGCCACCGGCTGGGGGCGCTGCTGGCGTCGCTTTGGGCTTCTTTCGAGAATCTCGATGATGCCTGGCTGATCCCGGTTCCGTTGCACCCTTCCCGGCAGCAGGAGCGCGGATTTAATCAGGCGGAATTGCTGGCGCGAGGGCTGATCCGCGGATTGGCCGGGGCGGGGAAGTCGCGCCCGCGCCTGGCGCGCAAGGCACTGCAGCGGACACGCGCTACGCTGCCGCAAACAGGCCTGAGCATCGCCGCGCGCCGCGAGAACGTGCACGGAGTCTTTGCCGCGCGCGACGCCGGGCTCCTGCGCGGACGCACGATCGTTCTAATCGACGATGTCATGACCACCGGCGCTACCCTCGCGGAGTGTGCGGCCACGTTGAAGCGCGCGGGCGCCGAGCGGGTGGTGGCCCTGACCCTGGCGCGCGCCACGCCGCAGTTTCCGGATTTCGACGCGCCGCGCGAGGCTATTGACGAAGCCGCGCCCGACTCGACATAATGAAGATTGCAGCCGGGCGGACGATGCCGGCAGGGTTATCGTATGTCGGAGGATGATCACCAACGCTTGCTTCAGGAGCCGGTGCTCGTACTGAACGCCACGTACGAGCCCATCAATGTCACCGCCGTGCGCCGCGCGTTAATTCTGATATTGAAGGGTGTGGCCACCACCGAGGAGGAAGACGGCTACTTCGTTCACTCCGCGCGGCTCGCCTTGAGGATTCCCTCCGTTATCCGGCTGGTTGAATTCCGCCGAATTCCTTACCAGACTCGTGCCCTGTCGCGCAAGAACGTGCTCCTGCGGGACCGCTACACCTGCCAGTTCTGCGGACGCGTGTTGCCAGCCCACGAACTGACCCTCGACCACGTGATCCCACGCTCGCGGGGCGGTCACACCGATTGGGACAATCTGGTCGCTTGCTGCCACCGGTGCAACAACCTCAAAGGCGATCGCCTGCCCGATGAAGCGGGGCTCCGGCTGCTCCGCCCACCACGTCCGTTCACCCTGCATACCAGCCGGCAGATCATGCGCATGCTGGGGCGCTCTGACGAGCGCTGGCGCAAGTATCTGTTCTGCTGAAAGAAGTCAAAAGTCGAAAGTTGAAGGTCGAAAGTCAGCGAACGGGGGCTTAGGCTTTTCGACCCTCAACGATTTGAATTTTGAGGTTCCTGTTTTTCGACTTTGAACTTTCGACTTTCGACTAGCCCTTCAGGCCTGCGCAGGCGCGCCGGGCCGATTCGCCTGAATATCTACGATGCGGGAAGTGGTGATGGTTTGAAGTGTGGGATGGCGAAATTCCAGATGCATTCCCCGGCCGATGAATCGCGACTTGAGCATCGAGCCTCCCCAAGTCGATCCCACGATTCGTACCAGCACCGGAGCCGGGCAGAACTGGGGATGCCCTGAGATGAGGGCGTTGCCCTGTCCGAGCAGCACGATCGTGTACCAGCGGTGCTGCGTCTCGATGCGCAGCGTGGTCCCCTCAGTGAGGTGATCGAGGTGCACGCCACCCTCGATCTCCGATTGGACGATGTTGCGGTTCACCTCATCGCTGAAATTAGGATGAGGCATGTAAAGGTTCGGGTAGATTTGCGTCGTGTCAGTGTCCATAACCTCCAACCCCACACCGTCCGTGCTTATTCTCTCACATAATAGGATGCACGAGCCAGACATTCGGTGGCTGGGCATTTCATCTGCCTTTTGCGCGGGAATCTGCCCCTTGGAGAATATGACAACCGCTGCTTGATCCCTGGGCACGGTCTCGGGAACTTGTTGAGCTGCAATCCCCTCCGTGCCCCCCAGGGCCCAAAAATTGCGCTCGCCGCCCGGCGCGATTTCGATTAGACTAATTATCGGCAGGCTTTAGCAGGCGCCGCTCGTTCCCCAAGCCGCAAGTCGCGGAGAGGTGGCCGAGTGGCTTAAGGCGGCGGTTTGCTAAACCGTTGTACGGTCAAAAGCTGTACCCAGGGTTCGAATCCCTGCCTCTCCGCCAGTTCTCCTAACCGGAAACGTATACCCGCCATCGAATCGTGGTAGGCCTGCAGGGCTATTAGTGAATATTCGGTCCCCCAAGTTGAATAGCGTGAGAGCGTAGTCCAGTCGCGAGTCGGGAAGCCTCCGAGATGTCGAACGGCCCTGCGCCAAGTTGTTGTTGCCCTGGTCAGGTCGCCTGTGGTATCGGATATGGCCGTCTTCAGAGGAAACTCGGTCCGAATGGCGCATGCAAGCTCCAACCACGGGGCCGGGCTCTGCGCAGAGAGAAGCAATGGCTATCGACCATAGCAACCAAACTCGTACCGTTCCGCTATTCCAGTTCAAGAAACAACGAACCTGAATCGGTATTACTTCTTGTCGAGGAGGTCACACCCTATGAGCCACTGGACACGAAGAGAAGTTCTCAAATCCGGCCTCGCTTCGGCTGTGTCACTCTCGGCCTGGCAGAAAGCAGCAGGCGCCGTTGAATCGCGCGGCCTCGGCGCGGCGGTGACGGGGCAACCCTCGCCCGGCGCCTCGGAGAACCCGACGGGCAGCGAGGATTCGTCCGGTTCGGGGCGTGAGCGGCTATTGCTCGACTTCGGCTGGCGCTTCCATTTCGGCCACGCCACGGATCCCACCAAAGATTTTGGCTATGACGGGCAAGGCCTGTTTTCTAAGACAGGCGGAATGTTCCGGCCCTCAAAACCGCGCTTCGACGATTCCAACTGGCGGGCGGTTGACTTGCCGCATGACTGGGCCGTTGAACTGCCGTTCAAGCATGATCGCAAGCTGGCGGACCACGGCTTCAAGCCACTTGGACGTGAATACCCGGAAACGAGCATTGGCTGGTATCGCCGGGTTTTTGAAGCCCCCGCGAGTGATTTGGGGAAACGCCTGAGCATTGAATTCGAGGGCGTCTTTCGCGACTCCATCGTCGCATTGAATGGTATGTATCTCGGTCGCCACGCCAGCGGATATACGCCGTTCCGCTACGACGTGACTGACTTCGTGAATTACGGAGGGGAAAACGTCCTGGTAGTCCGCGTGGACGCGACTCTGGGTGAAGGCTGGTTTTATGAGGGCGCGGGAATCTATCGGCACGTGTGGCTAACCAAGACCGTTTCGCGCCACGTCGCGCACTGGGGAACCTTTGTGCGGTCGGAAGTCCAGCGCGGGGTGGCGACGGT
>JAIQGA010000364.1 GCA_020072925.1 Terriglobia bacterium
TGGGGCAAGCAGGTAACCCACCGCTGGGGGTTGAAACACGTGCAGTTCTGTTTCGACCTGCTTGATCCGCGAACCAGCCCGGAAGCGCGGAAGGTCATGACGGCGAAAGTCCGCGAGGCTTCGGCGAAGTACGGTTTTGAAGTCCAGAGCGCCTTCATCGGGCTGGCGGCTTACACGTACAATCTGCTGCTCCACCCATTTCCGGAGTTCCGAAAAGATGCGTTGGAGTGGTGCCGGCTGGCGTCGATCACTGCGGCCGAGTTGGGAGCTCAGGGCGTCGGGGGTCCCATTACTGCCGCGAGCATGAGAGATTATCGTGATCCGAGCAAAAGGCAGTTCCTAAAGGACACGCTGGTAGAAGGAATGCACACGTTTGCACGCTATGCGGCGGACCAGGGCCTGAAATTCGTCTGCTGGGAACCGACGCCCATCGGACGGGAATTCCTCATTCATTTGGATGAGGCGAAGGAACTCTACGAACGCCTGAACGAGAAGGTTCCCATCCCCATCTACTTCCTGCTCGACGTAGGGCATCAGTGCAGCTATGAGGCCTCGGGCAAGGACCGGGACACGTACCTCTGGCTGCGGGAGCTGGGGAAATACTCGCGGATGATTCACCTGCAGCAAATGGACGGGATGTGGGACCGGCACTGGAGCTTCTCGAAGGCCCACAACGCCGAAGGCGTGGTTCGGATGGAGAAGGTGGTCGAGGCCCTGGAGCAATCGGGGGCCGAAGAGGTCTACCTCTACCCGGAGATCATTCATCCCTTCGAATTTCCCGAAGATAAGCTGCTGGAAGAGATGGATGAGTCATACGAATACTTGAGGCAATGCGTGTGCCAGTCGGCAACGGCCTGAAGGGCGTGTCGCAAGGCAAGACTCCGGCGAGTGGTTACCAAAGGATTTGACCGCCCAATGGCGAGGGCAAGAGCCCTGCGACCGTCTTGGGGATTTGAGAAGTGGACACTATGGGTGTTGCGGCTGCCAATCCGGAAACAAGTGGGGTCCCACGCCTGCGCCGGGTGCTCTCACTGGGTGATTTGATTCTCTATGGCATCGTCGCGGTCACCCCGAGCGCCCCGGTGACAGTGTTTGGTTTGGCATCCGTGAGAGCCCGCGGGCACACAGTCGACACCATACTCTTCGCCATGGTGGCGATGGCCTTAACCGCCATCAGTTACGGACGTATGGCGTCTCTCTACCCAGCGGCCGGCTCCGCGTACACTTATGTGGGCAGAGGACTCAATCCGCACCTTGGTTTTCTGGCCGGATGGGCGATGTTGCTGGATTACCTTATTAACCCGCTTTTCTGCGTCGTCTACTGTTCCCTCATCGTTCTTCGAATACTCCCTCACATTCCTTACGTGATCGTCTCGGCATGTCTTGCCGGCGGAATGACGTACCTAAACGTGCGTGGAATCCGGGCCACGGGGCGGACCAACCAGCTCCTGATGGTGGTCATGGCAATCCTGCTGTTGGCATTCATCGCGCTGGCGGCCCGTTTTTTGTTTTTACACGAAGGTTGGGGCGGTCTCTTCTCCATGGCCCCTTTTTATGACCCACACGAGTTTGACTTCCGGGCGGTATTGCATGCCACCTCCTTTGCCGCGCTCACCTACATCGGGTTCGATGCGGTGACAACTCTTGCTGAGGATGCCCACAATCCCAAACGCAACGTGTTAATGGCAATCGTGATAGTGGTTCTGTTCACGGGGATCTTCGGCGGATTGCTTACGTACCTGGCGCAACGTGTCTGGCCCGACTTTCGCAATTTCCCTGACGTTGCCACCGCCTTCATGGATGCAACGCGCCGCGTTGGAGGAACTTGGCTGTTTGATGCGACGGTGGTGCTGGTCGCCCTCGCCGACTTTGGGGCGGGCCTGGCCACGCAGGTTGGCGCGGCGCGATTGCTCTTCGGCATGGGACGCGACAATGTGCTGCCTAAACGCTTCTTCGGGTACCTCGATCCGGGCAGCAACACTCCGACATTCAACATCCTGCTGATCGGTGCTTTAAGTTTTGCAGGCTCGCTGGGGAAACGGTACGATTTGATTGCAGAACTGCTCAACTTCGGGGCTTTCCTTGGCTTCATGGGTGTAAACGCCGCCACCATTCGTCAATTCTATTTTCTGCCCCAAACCGGGAGGACCAGGAGCTTCTTTCTGGATCTCCTCGTGCCTTCTTTGGCCTTCGTCATCTGTCTGGTGATCTGGTTGGGCTTGGGGCGGCTAGCGAAAATTGTCGGAGGTGTGTGGTTCGCGGTCGGGTTCGCTTATGTGGCTGTGCGCACCCGGGGTTTTCAATTGGAACCTGTCATGATCGATTTCAAAGAATCGTGATACAGGGAGGATATATGTTTCAGGGATTGCCACGATCATAGCGGTTCTGGATGGCCAGTCGTGGCAGTTCAGGTCGAAGAGTACTTGGACCGGCGTCGCGCAGCGAGCGTTCCAGAATCGTGAAGGGATCGACGGGTGCGCTTGTCTGACCTGGCGAAGACATGGTTGACAGAAAGGTTTGCTAGAGGTCCCGGGATTGTTGCCACCGGCAGTACGGGACGTCCACATCAAGGCTGTCTGCGATCGTCAGAGATTGGCAACCCTGGTTTAGGTGGCCTGCTTCGTATCGGCATGAGTATGTGGATGGCCTGCTTTGCGAAAGGCGTCGCCACAACATGTTATTGTTTCGGAGGATAAGCTAATGTGCAGTATAACCAATCCGCAATCCCTGCAAGAAACAAGAAAACAGTCCGTTCGTTGGTTGAAGGAAATCATGCGTGCCGCCGTTCCGGTGCTGCTGTTGTACCTGAGTGCGCTTTCCACGCCAGTTCAAGCGACTGAATACTCTACCAAGTTCCCACATGCTGAACCGCTCATCTCGGAGGGCGGCCACTGGATCACCGCCGGGACCCCCGGCGTTAACTGGCATGAAACGCTCTGTGGCGGGCATGGTGACCTTCATGTTTCCAGCGTTTCGACGATTCCAGGTTATGCGTTCGGCCCCACTGGGCCGGAACGCTTTGGCGACGCACTGGCGCTACTCACGGGAAATTGGAAGCCAGACCAAATGGCCGAGGCAACTGTTCGTCAAGTAAACCCCTTCGGATATGCTGAAGTGGAAATTCGTCTGCGGACTTCGCCGAAAGATGCGACCGGGTACGAAATCATGTGGAGTGCTTTGGGCAAGAAGGGGACGCCTTACGTAGCGATCGCCACGTGGGACGGTCCGGGAAGCAAGCCACCCCACTACACTATTCTTAAATCACTTAAGGGCCCGGAGTACGGCGTAGCGACAGGTGACGTAGTAAAAGGAATGATCGTCGGGCACACCATCACTGCCTACACAAACGGTCGGCTTCTGTTCCAGATAACAGACGGCACTTTTGGCACCGGAAATCCGGGCTTTGGATTTAATGAAGGCCCCAATGGCACGTATGGAATCACCAGTTTCAAGGCTTCGGACATAGTTTCGGGTGCCCGGGACGCCACCAGTTTTTCATCGGGCACCAGTGTCGTGGACATCGCAACCTCGTGTCACCTTGACTCGAGTGGCATCCCGAACAGCCTTGGCGTCACCGAAATGCAATTCCGGGGTTCGTTTGGCACCATTACCGGCATAGCTGGAACACCGATCGCGAGTCGTAGCAGCTCAGGCTCCACAAAGTCGGACGGGATGGGCAGGGCAAATCTGATGTCTCTAGCGGACCCTACCGCCGAGTACTTACCTGCGCTGACGATTTCAATGCACAACCTATCTGAGAAATCTGCGTTTTGGTGGTTCATTATCGCGACTCGCTCTAGACGCTTACAGCTAACCCGGCGAAGCGGAGGCACGCCATGGTTCGATCAGCAACCTTAATGGTGACGCTGGCATTATTTTGGTGCGTGGCAACACGGAGTCCAAGCGTACTGCCGGGGGCCTCCGCCCCAACCGGCACGGCCAGACCCTACACAACCAATTTCCCCCTCGCCGAGAATCCAATTTCGGAAGGCGGCAAATGGATTAACGGCAAGAAGGATGGGCTCGATTGGGCCGATGTCCGGACAACCCCAGGATTTGCCTTTGGAACCGAAATCGGGGGGATAAGACCGGAACTGGAAAAATACGATGATTCCACAGCCCTTCTGACGGGCACTTGGGGGGCGGACCAGACGGCCCAAGCGACGGTTCGCAGAGTGAATAAGGACAACGACAACATTTATCAGGAAGTGGAACTGCGCCTGCGGAGTGCCATTTCCCCCCACAATGCCACGGGGTACGAAGTCATGTTCCGGTGCTCCAAGAGTCCCAAAGCCTACTGCAATATCGCGAGGTGGGATGGAATGCTTGGAGCCTGGATGTTCTTAAAGCAGACTGAAGGCTCCCAATACGGAGTTGCGGATGGGGATGTGGTTAAGGCCACAATGATTGGTAAGGCGATCACGGTCCACATCAATAGCGTCCAGGTTACCCAAGCCACCGACTACCTTTTTACGAACGCCAACCCTGGCATCGGGTTCTTTATTGCAGGGGCCACAAGCGTGAACGACGCATGTGGATTCTCGAGTTTCACGGCGACAAGCAATTGACCTTCGTAGCTCATAGATCCCACCCCTTCAGGAAGGAGAAAACACGTGCCCCCTTTACGTTTCGCAATGTTCGGAACCGGCTTTTGGGCGCATTTTCAGCTGCCTGCATGGCAGGAATTAGAAGGAGTCGAGTGCGTGGCCATCTACGACCGAAGTCGTACGTGTGGGCAACGATTCGCCAGTCAATTCCATGTGCCAGCTTATTATGTTGATCCGGAGGAATTGTTGCAGCGTGAGAAATTGGATTTCGTCGATATCGTCACCTACCCTTTCACTCTAAGCCGTTTCGTGAAAATGGTTGCCGCGCATAAGATTCCGGTAATCAGCCAAAAGCCCATGGCCCCGTCGGTCGCGATCGCCGAAGAGAACTTGAGGGCTTGTCGCGAGGCCGGGGTCCCTTACTTCATTCACGAGAACTGGCGCTGGCAGACGCAGCTTCGGGAACTAAAGAAGACTCTCGACAGCGGTATCATCGGCAAGCCAGTTCGCGCGCGCATTTCCATGGTCTCTACTTTCCCTGTTTATCTCAACGAGCCGCAATTGAAGGATCTGGAAGAATTCATTCTCACCGACACGGGAACTCACATTCTGGATATCGCGCGCTTCTACTTCGGTGAGGCGCACGTTAAGGGGGAGGACGTGGCAACGGTAATGATGATGATGGGCGGCCGTACCACCGTGACCTGCGAGCTCGGGTATCCCGAGAACCACATGGAACATGAATATTTCCCTGAGACTATGATTTTTGTGGAAGGAGACAAGGGGACCGCAGAAATTGGCAAGGACTATTGGCTTCGCGTGACCACCGAGACCGGTACGCATGCGAGGCGCTATCCGCCCATCTGGTACCCCTGGGTGAATCCGAGCTACCATGTTATCCATTCCAGCATCGTCCCCTGCAACGCCAATTTTCTGCAAGCGCTCCGTGGAGAGGGAGCGGCAGAGACCACCGGTGAGGACAATGTGAAGACGCTGAAGCTGGTCTTTGCTGCCTACGAATCAGCCCGCAGTGGAAATGCGGTGTGTTTGGAGGGGAGACCGGCCCCAGAAGATGGGCAAAGGGTATGCCATTAGAGGCGGCAAAGGCGGGAAGAATCACCGTGCCCATAGTACGAGAAATCCGTTACGTCTCACTTGGGTTTGATCCGGAGATCCAGAAGAAGCCTCTGGAGGGCCTCACTCTATTAACTGTACGATCAGGACTACGGGGCCACGCTGCGAGGCAAGGAACTTACTGCACGAATGACTTTCGGGCAATTCAGAGCCACGGGAGGGATTCGGCCTGAGAAAGGCGGCTTTCCGTCAACTGAGCTGGCAAATAAAGGCGCACTGCGGAGCGAAGCACAGCATCGGAGTTTTCGAAAGGACCTATGTCGCAGTCGGGAAATAACTCGGGGCGAACAAAAAGCGATGTTCCAGTT
The DNA here is from genome assembly GCA_020072925.1 of Terriglobia bacterium. GTDB lineage: Bacteria > Acidobacteriota > Terriglobia > UBA7540 > UBA7540 > JAIQGA01. The sequence continues at coordinate 5,990 of JAIQGA010000364.1, forward strand.
ATGTTCCAGTTGGGCGCGGATTCTGGGTTTTCGGAGTATTGAGCGTCTCGGAAAATCAATAAGTTGTCTGTTTTCAACACGGCTGGATGATCCGAATCCCTCTCCCTCCGCCGACCTTGCTCTGGTGTTTCAATGAATCAGCGTATTCCACTTCTTCGTGTGCCTCTCGTGTTCCCTTCGGCTCTAAAATGAGGCTGTCGGACTGAGGCTGCGACCGCCGTCTTGAGGAGGAGGATATGCAATACATTGTGATTCTGGAATGGACATACACACCGACGGAGTTCTTTGAAGAGGCAATCCATATTGGGCATGAAGACTACCAGATGAAAATCGAGGGAGGCAAAGTCGAAGCGCGAATACGCCCAGACATCTATGACAAAATACCCATGATGCGAGATGCGCTTCACGAGGCACTGAATTTTCGTTTTCTATCACGACAGTTTCTTACACATAAGCTTTACAGCTTGTCGAAATCCTCAGAATCCCGCCTCTACCCGGACGGGCGGAAAAATGTACGCATATTTGCCGAATCTATAATGATGACTTGTGCTGTCGGGTCAGCGGACATACTCCTGAAGGATACAAATGGAAACGTGATAATCGATTCTCGACAAGACAGGGTCCACAGGGAGAAGGAACTTGGCACCCTTGTAGAGAAACATCGCTCCAAGGACAAGTTGATAGCCCTCCTTTTGAAGAGCTACTCTGACGCTGTAAATGACCCAAAGAATGAGCTCGTGCACCTCTACCAGATTCAGGAAGCCCTGACAACGCGATTCGGAAAAAAGAAGGCCCCAACTAAGTTGGGAATAGACCCGACCCAGTGGGATGGTTTCAAGGCCCTTGCCGATGATAAACCACTTAGGCAGGGCAGACATCGAGGCAGGAATGCTGATAAGCTCCGCGATGCGACAGAAGCCGAATTGGAACAAGCTCGTACCTTCGTTCGCAAACTCATTGAAGCCTACTTGAGATACATAGACCGCGAGGCATGTCCCAAGAACGGATCGGTGCCCGTTTCACATGATACCACTCGTGAAGTGCATTCGAGTCCGCCGTGGACGAATCATTGACCGCTTAAATTGTGGACGAGGCGACATGTGGCCTATCGGGGGGGATCACTTACCGCAACCCAAGTTGTGACCGGCCCCCGTTCTTAGGGGTTAAGCCACAATAAAGTTTACCTTTGATTGAAATAATGTGGCATGATGGCCTCATGGAGATTGCTCATCGCGCCCTCATGCTAAAGGTGCTTCAAGCGTTGAACGAAGCACAGGCCCGGTGGTATGTGG
>JAIQGA010000041.1 GCA_020072925.1 Terriglobia bacterium
TTCACCAGCCCCGAGATCTACCACAACAACCTGAACTGGTACGGGGACCGCTGGGCGGGCAAGGTCCACTTCACCGACGCCAACTACGTGGAGGCGGCCAACTGGTTCAAGAGGTCCCCGTAAGGCTCAACAGACTCATCCTGGACTATGACCAGATTATTATCTGCGGGCCTGTCTTTCCCCACGAAGTTGTGGGCTTCTCCGGCGGGAACAAGTACTTCTTTCCCGGCATCAGCGGGCCGGAGATCATCAACCTAACGCACTGGTTCGGCGCGCTCATCACCAGCTACAAAGTCATCGGCGCGGGTTATACGCCTGTGCGCGCGGTTATTGACCGGGCCGCCGGCTTCATTGATCGCCCTGCGGCTTGTTTTGCGCTCGTGGTCACACCCGAAGGCCTGGCGGGCCTTTACTTCGGACCGCCGCGGGAAGCCTGGAAGTCTGCCTCGGAGCTTTCCGCCCAGAAGCATATCATTCTTGTCGACAAACCTTTTCGTCGCGTCCTCTCCGTAATGCCCAGGATGTATGACGACCTGTGGACGGCGGCGAAGGGTATGTACAAGATGGAGCCCGCAATGGCCGATGGCGGCGAAGTCGTAATCTTTGCGCCGCACTTGAACGAAGTCAGCTACACGCACGGCAAGATCATCGACGAGATCGGTTATCACTGCCGCGACTTTTTCCTGGGTCAGTGGGACAAATACAAGAACTATCCCGGCGGAGTACTGGCTCACTCGACGCACGTCAAAGGATTGGGCCACTACGATGCGGCCACCGGCGTGGAGACACCCCGCATTCAAGTGACCCTGGCAACGGGTATCCCCCCGGAGCGCTGCCGGCAAATCAACCTGGGGTATCTCGATCCCTCGACCATCATCCCAGAGGAATGGCAGGGACGCGAAGAGGAAGGGGTTCTCTTGGTGCCGCGCGCGGGGGAGATGCTCTATCGAGTTAAGGACGGTGAGCAGTAGGCAGAAGGCAGAATGCAGAAGGCAGTAGGCGGCATCGGTGAGGGGACAGAAATCACTCTTCTGGAAGGATTTCAACGCAGAACATTTGAAGGAGGAGGAAGCTGTCTTGCAACCACGAGGCATAGAATGTCTTCGAACTGGATGGTGTCGCCTCACATTGACCTGGAGGCATGCAGCGGTGTCTGGAATCAAGTGATTCCAGGGGAGTCTCAAATGGCTGACGACACCCTGTGCAGTTGGGAATTCTTCTCAAGTGGAATCAACAGATGGTCCCGTGGCTGGAGTGTCCCCCGTGTTGATGCCGTGACCTCCTGCGCGAGGGCGAACGAGGACTGATTAGTGCTGTCATCGCCGACCACAGCGCCGTACTGCCTACTGCCTACTGCCTTCTGCGTTCTGCCTTCTGCCCACTGCCTACTGCCTACTGCCTTCTTACCGGAGACCCAATATGTCGAAGAACGTAATAGTCGCCCAATCTGGAGGACCCACGCACGTCATCAATAATACGCTGCGTGGCATCATAGAAACCTGCCAGGCGATGCCGGATAAATTTGGGGTGATCTACGCCGGCTATCACGGCATCGAGGGCGTCCTGAGAGAAGAACTTCTGAATCTCTCCGCGCAACCCGCCGAGGAGATTGCCCTGCTCAGCGTCACGCCGGCGGCAGGCAGCATCGGCACCTGTCGCTACAAGCTCAAGAGCAAACAACAGGAAGATTTCGACCGCGTCCTGGAAGTCTTCCGAGCGCACGATGTCGGTTACTTCTTCTATATCGGCGGCAATGATTCCATGGACACCGCCCACAGAGTGGCGCAACTCGCCCAGCAACGCGGCATCGATCTGGTGGCGGTCGGCGTTCCCAAGACGATTGATAACGACGTGGGCGACAGCGAGTTCAAACTGATTGACCATACTCCGGGTTACGGGAGCGTCGCCCGGTATTGGGCACTCAACATTCAATGCGCGAATGAGGAGAACGCCGGCTCTTCGCCCGCCGATCCGGTGCTGGTGATCCAGGCGATGGGCCGCAAGATCGGATTTATTCCCGCTGCCGCGCGCCTGGCCGATCCCGACCGTGAGATGCCGCTGCAAATCTACCTGGCGGAATCCGGCCTCACGATGGAAGCCATGGCCGACCTGGTCAATGAGGAATTGAAGCGGCGCGGCCGCTGCCTCGTCGTCATCAGCGAAGGGTTCGACGTCGGCGGACTGGGTGAGGCCAAGGACAGTTTTGGCCACGCGATGTACTCCGCGGCGGGAATGACTGTCGAGCGCGTTGTGGTGAATTATCTCAACAAGGTTGGACTGAAGGCGCGCGGGGCGGCGCGCGGCAACCTGCCCGGCACTGACCAGCGCCACAGCATGATCTATGCTTCAACCGTTGATCTGGACGAAGCATTCAAGCTGGGGCAAAAGGCGGTGTCGATTGCCCTTCAGGACGGGTCAGGTTATATGAGCACTATCCAGCGCGACCCGGGCCCGATTTACAGCGTGCGCTACGAGAAAGTTCCTCTCGAGCAGGTCGCCAACTCCGAGCGGAAATTTCCCCCTCACTGGATTTCTCCCAACAAAATTGATGTGACGGATGATTTCGTGCGCTACGCTCGGCCGCTCATCGGAGATCACTGGCCAACCGTTCCACTCGAGGACGGGCGCCAGTGCTTCGCTCGGCTCCAGAAGAATTTCGCGGCTCAAAAGTTGCCGCCCTACGTCCCGCAAGCATATCGGTAACTGCCGTCTGTTACTTGCCACTGGCCTAACCCTGCAGATGCTCGGCCAGCCAGACGATGTAGCGGCTGTTTCGCCGGCGCACCTTTTCCAGCATATCCTGCGGCAGTTCGTCGAGCTTCTCTTTGAAGAACCTTGAATCTCCATCCGGCGCGCCCGTATCCCGGCTGCCCACGAGGTTGCCAAGCCAGAAAACCAGGAAGAGATTTCCATCCACTCGCCCTTTTGCCGAGTCACCTAAGTAAGAGCCCCGTCCTATTTTTTGATAGTGGCCGGCCAGTTCACTTTCCGCGCCAAAGGCGCCCTGCGTGGCAAATTGATTAGCGCGCGCCACCATTCGGTCGTACAACTGGCGCCACGGCGACTCGCCAGGCTGCTGCGAGAGCACGTCGAAAAGTTGGAGCTGAAGCTCGCCCGAGATTTTGTAGTTCACCCTTCCCGCCGTAGCTTTGCCGATAAGCTCCAGGACCGCAGCCTGCTTGCCGCTGCCGGAGTGGATGCTCAAGGTGCCGTCAAAGTAGCGAGCGACTGCGGCGAGTTCGGAAACGCGCGCGGCGAGTTCCTCGAGCGGCCGGGAGTGAAATTCTTCGTTCACCCTTCGCACGAGTTCCGGCCACATCTTGTGGTGGCAATATTCCTGAAGGCCCATGCCTTTTTCCGGGGTCGTCTCGATGGTCTCCGGGTAGGCTTGCCGTTTCTTGAAGCCCAGGTTCGGGGGGACAAGCTGCGCGGGGCGGCCTCGCGCCTTCAGCCAGTGCATGTAAAAGAGCAGTTCCTTTGCCGTGGTCAGGGTCTCCGCCTCGTCGAGCGAAGGCTCGAAATCAAACGCCGCACCTGACTTGACGGTTCGAATGTAATCGAAGAGTTCTTCATTGAGCCTCAAGCTTTCGCCAAATTTCACCGCCAGACGAATGACCTCTTCGCGCGGGAAGTCGTAAGGTCTGCCTTCGATCCGGAAGGTTCGTAGGAATTCGGCCAGAATCCAGCGCCGCTCTCCATCCGAAAACAGTTGCTGAAACTTTTCTTCGACACTCGAGTTGCTCCACGCCTGCGGATGGCGCGGATCGCTCTGGAGTTCGAACAGGCGGGAAGTATCCGTCGTAAACTTCGTATATCCCGATGCGTGACGAATGGCCTCCTTCACCGACTCGACCGAGCGGCCGATTTGCTCACGACTGTTGCCGGAAACAATAAAGTGGTCGGCTTCCGCCGTGTAACCTTCTCGCCATCCCGGGCGGATGGCGGACCAGAGGCCGGCGTGATACAGGTGTCGAATAGAAACCCGCGTGTGCCCGGTAGCGGTGGGGTCTTCGCCGTCGCGCGCCTTTAGGGCATCGTCGGTGGTCATCTCTCGATTGGCGGAAAGCTGAACTGTGGAGGCCATGTTGACATGCGTTGTGTCCAGGATGCTTTGATAGGCCTCAAAAGCCGCGGGCAGACTGATCTCCGGATGCCGGTTTCCTGCCGCGACGGCGGGCAATGCCCGCTGCGGCCGGGGGAGGAAGGCGCTGTCAATCTGCTCAGCGAACTCCCGCACGTTGTGATGGTCCCGCGAGGAAAAAGGCAGGAGATCGATAGCGATTCCTCCGCCTTTATCACCCTTCACAAGAGAAGTGCGGACCGCCAACCGGAATCGCGCCCTCGTCACGGCCGCTCTCGGTGCGAAATGGACCAGGGAAGGATCAGCCTTTCCTGCCGTATACAGATCCGCGGCAATGTAGAAGTTCGAGGCGTGCTCCGGGTCCTCGGCCAGCGAGCCGGGAAAAATGAGCACGCTTTTAAGGTCCAGCGAGGCCAGTTCATCGCTCAAGCGCTTTCTCAACTCCGCATCAAGTCTGCGATTCTTACACGCGTCGACAACTCTCCGCCCCAGGGCCTCTAACTCTTCTTTGTGTCCCTGTTCAGCCAGGTTCAAGCTCATGGAGATATCGCTCCTCGACCTCGGGTTCGCTGATTGGACTTTACGGGGTCAAAGCCGCTCGAACCCGGACCACACCTCGGCGTGGGAGTCAGGATGTTGGAGTAGGATTGAGCACAAAGTCAAGAAGGAACGGTCGAGTGTGACAGAGCCTCAGGCGAGGTGGCGGAGGTTTTAGATCCAATCCAGTGCGCCGCGCTTCCAGATCCAGATATAACCGACGATGAGGACTCCCAGAAAGACCAGCATCTCCACCAGGCCGTACAGGCCCAGCACCTGGTATTGCACGGCCCACGGAAAGAGGTAAATGGTTTCCACGTCGAAAACCACAAAGAGGATGGCGATGATGTAGAAGCGCACCGTGTAGCGGCCCCGCGCGTCGGACTCCGGGGTGATGCCGCATTCGTAGGGCATCACTTTTTCCGCCGTGGGATTGAACTTGGGGCGGATGAACTTCATGATCCACAGCGTCACCAGTGGGAACGCCGCGGCAATCGCCATGAAAATCAGGATGGGGCCGTATTCGTTGAGCAAGGGAAAACGTCCTCCTCGAACGATAGATGATATCACGAGTCCAAAGTCGACAGTGAAAAGTCGAAAGCTCGAAAATCAGAAGGACGCTTGGCCCGCCAATCCCGCCGACTCAGGGTGTGTTTTTGAAGGGTTCGACTTTGTCTATCGACTCCTGAGTTTCAACTTTTGACTTTCGACTTTCAACTATTCCCGATGCTCCGTCCTTCCCCGTAGCAAGTCGAGCGCATGCGGAAGCAGGTCCAGAATGCTTTCCAGCGATTCACACGCGCCGCGGGGGCTTCCCGGCAAATTGACGATCAGCCTGCCTCGGCGCACGCCGACGATGCCGCGGGAAAGCGCCGCCCGGCGGGTCTTGCGGACTCCCTCCGCGCGCATCAGTTCGGCGAGTCCCGGGACTTCCTTTTCGATCACAGCGCGCGTGGCCTCGGGCGTGACATCGCGCGGTCCCAGGCCCGTTCCCCCAGCCGTAAAGATGACGTCGCACTCCTCGCCGTCCGTCCAGGCAATCAGCCGTTCCTCAATCTGGCGGGTTTCATCGGGCAGGACTTCGAGGGCGGAAACTTTCCAGCCCCGCGCTTCAAGTATCGTGCGCACAGCGGGCCCCGTGCGATCCTGCCGCTTGCCCGCGCAGGCCGCATCACTCAGCACCAGGATTTTCGCGGACCAAGAGGCAGACATTGAAGGCAGGAACAAAGCCCGGAATCAAGCTAGCGCCCGGGGCGGAGCGGGAGGCGCGTGGTGCTTTCTACCCGCCGCCGTCGCGGTTCGCTTCATCGAGCAAGCGCAGGCCTTCCATCATCAAGCCCTGCGCGGACATCGTGATGGTCCGTTCCGGGGAGCTTTTTTGAAAATCCACTTCCCACTCCCCATCCGTCCACGTCAGGACCTTGAACACCGCCGGGTCTCCGACCAGATCCCCGTAAACGGCGTGGGTAACCTGGCCCTCATTAAAAAACATCGTGCATTCCTGCTGCTCGCGGCGGAGATACAAGGCGCAGGTCTTACGCCCTTGCTCGAGCGACTGCATCCAGTCGATCAGGCTCATTTCGCTCAGGTGCCCGGAAATGCGTCCGCCCCGCGCCGCACCCTCCTTTTCCATTTGCTGCTGGTGCAGGCGCGCGGCAATACGACGGGCGCGGACCGTCAGGTCGCGCACAAAGAAGGGCTTAATGAAATACTCTTCCACCCCGTCCACCACCATGCGCAGGTGCTCGTCCACTTCCTTCTGTGACGCCAGAAAAACGAAGGGGATGTTCTGCGTCTCCTTGCGGGCGCGGAGTTTCTCGTAGAGGGCCCTGCCGTTCATGACCGGCATGGAATAATCGGAGATGACCAGGTCAGGCTTGAGTTCGATGGCCTTCATCAAGGCGTCGGCGCCATCCATGGCGGTGATAACTTCGCCACAGTTTTCCAGGCTCTGGCAAATGAGCTTCAGAATCGTCGGATTGTCGTCCACGACGAGTATCTTCAGGCTTAACGGCACAGACGCAATCCTTCCCGGTGGGTTAACGCCGTTTTCGGAGACCCGAAGCGCGGTACATCCCCGACTTTCCTCCACTCTTCTCCAACAACTTGACGCCGGTAATTTCCATTCCGCGGTCCGCAGCTTTGCACATATCATAGACCGTCAGGGCCGCCACGGCAACTGCCGTCAGAGCCTCCATTTCGACCCCAGTCGGCCCCGTCGAACGCACTGTCGAGGAGATCGCTACTCCATTCTTGCAAAAATTCGCGCGGACATCAATATGGCTCAGTAACAGGGGGTGGCAGAGCGGAACCAACTCCGCCGTGCGCTTGGCCGCCGCAATTCCTGCAATGCGCGCGATTTCCAGGGGATCGCCCTTAGGATTCCTCCGCGCGGCGCGAAGCGCTGCCGGGCGCATCTTGACCAGCGCGCTCGCCGTCGCCTCCCGCAACGTGTCCGGCTTGGGGGAGACATCCACCATCCGGATGCGGCCGGCTTTGTCGTAGTGGCTAAGCTTTGCCTTCATATCGAAAAGTGATCAGTGACGAGCAGGAAAAAAGCTGTCAGTTGTCAGCGATCAGCTATTAGCCCTTCCACCTCTTGCTGATAGCTGACAGTTGAGGGCTGACAGCTTCTCTCAGGTTAGCCACTCGTCACTTCAGTAATACATCCGCCCACTCTCCGGCTGCCAGTTCCGTTTGCTCCGGATGCGCCACCAGGAAGCAGTTCGCCTGGGCCACTCCCACCAAGTCGCCGGAGCCCTGATAGGCGACGAGTGCGACTTCCGGCACTCCCTCCCGCATTTCCACGCGCGCAGGCATGAAGGTTGTCAACCCGGTCTTGTTGCGAAGCGGCTTGGCCAGCCGAGCACGGAGGAATACCGGAGGCGCAAAATTGCCTCCCGCAAGCATCTGGAGGGCGGGGCGTACAAAAGCCTCGAAGGTGACAAAGGTCGAAACGGGATTGCCCGGCAAGCCGAAGAAGAACCTGCCGAAGGCCCGGCCGAAAACCAACGGCTTCCCCGGGCGAATCGCCACGCCCTGGAGGAAAAACTCGGCGTGCAAATCCGCGAGCACTTGCGCCACAAAATCATACTTGCCCATGGAGACGCCGCCGCTCAGGAGCAGCAGGTCCGCCGTCAGCCCCTTCTGGATCATTTCCCGCAGCGCGTCACACCGGTCCGGAGCAACACCCATGTTACGAGGGATGCCGCCCGCGGCCCTAACCTGCGCGGCAAGGGTGAGGGCGTTGCTATTGCGAATTTGAAACCACTGCGGGGTCTGCTCGACGTCCACGACTTCATCGCCTGTGGGCAGAATGGCCACTTCCGGACGGCGATAGACATCCACCTGCGATTGTCCAATCGTCGCCAGCAGGCCAATATCCCCGGCATCGAGTCGACGGCCTCGGGGCAGCACGCGCGCGCCGGCCGGCGCTTCGCTGCCGCGCTCGACGACATTTTCCCCGGGCTGAACGCTGCGCAACGCCTCCACGCGCTCGCCCTCGACGCACGTGTGCTCGATCATAACGACCGCGTCGGCGCCCTCAGGGAGCGGCGCGCCGGTCATGATCGCGAGGCATTGTCCAGGGGCCACTTTGCCAGTGAATGGAAATCCCGCGCGCGCTTCGCCCACTAAGCGCAGGACTGCGGGGAGTGAGGTAACGTCTTCCGACCGCACGGCGTAGCCATCGCGCGTGGCGCGGTGGAAGGGCGGATAATCGCGGTCCGCGAACACGTCGGCGGCCAGGACTCGCCCGGCTGCTTCATCCAGGGCTATCCGCTCCACGGGCGGTGGGGAATAGGCCGCGAGTATTTTTTCCTGAATGATGGAAAGTGCCCGTTCGTAGCTGACCATCATGCTCTCTAAAAGGTGGCGGCGATTTTATATTGCCATTTGCGATGACGACGTGAAGTCGCCGCTCAGTGGCGGCGATTTCATATCGCCGCAAGCCATGGCGACGTAAATTCGCCGCTACTTTCCGCCAGCCGGCGCAGCGAGGAAATGCGCGAAGCGGCTCTCCGCGATCCACACCGATTGATCGCGCTGCGGCCCCGTCGAGACCATGGCGATTTCCACGCCCACCCGGTCTGACAGGAAGCGCAAGTAATCCTTGGCCTTCGCGGGAAGCTTCGCGAAGTCGTTGATGCCGAAAGTGGACTGCTGCCAGCCGGGGACCTGACGATAGTGTACGCGCAACTGATCCAGGCATTCGATCTCGGGGGGGAAGTCGGTAAACCGCTCGCCCTTGTACTCGTACTCCACGCCGACGGGTATTTCCGCGAGCGGATCGAGGATATCCAGCTTGGTGATGATCAGAGCGCTCAAATGATTGACACGCACGCTGTATCGCGCCGCCGGAACATCAAACCAGCCGCAACGGCGTGGGCGGCCCGTCACGGCGCCGTATTCCCCGCCCCGCTCGCGAATCTTCTCGCCCTCCGGGCCGAGAGCTTCGGTGGGGAAAGGTCCGCTACCGACCCGCGTCGCGTAAGCCTTGGAGACGCCCACCACGCTTTGAATGCGCGTTGGGCCCACGCCCGTGCCAGTGCAGGCGCCCCCGGCGGAGGCGCTCGAAGAGGTCACAAAAGGATAAGTGCCGTGGTCGAGATCGAGCAGCGTGCCCTGCGCGCCTTCGAACAGGACGCGTTTGCCACGGTCCATTTCGGCATTCAGGTGTGCGGAGACATCGGCGAGATACGGAACCAGACACTGCGCCACGTTCAAGTATCGGCTCACCAGGTCGTGCGCGTCCAGGGCGGTACCTCCGAACAACGCCGAGGCGATGCGGTTCTTCTCCGCGATCACCTGGGAGCATTTCTCGCGGAAATGCTCCGGATTGCGTAAGTCCCCCGCGCGCAGGCCGCGACGGCCCGCCTTGTCTTCATAGGAGGGGCCGATGCCTTTGGCCGTGGTGCCAATCTTGCCGACGCCTCGCGCCTCCTCGGCGGCCACCTCGTGGGCGCGGTGATAGGGCAAAATCAGATGCGCGCGGTCGCTGACCAGCAGGCGCCGGCCCACGCTCACACCCTTCCCTTCGAGCGTCTGAATTTCGCGCAGCAAGGATTCGGGATCGACCACCACACCGTTGCCGATCGCCGCGGTCTTGTCCGGGTGAAGAATTCCCGTCGGCACCAATTGCAGAATGAACTTCTTCCCGTCCACCAGAACGGTGTGACCCGCATTGGCCCCGCCCTGATAGCGCGCCACGATATCAAAGTGCTCGGCAAGGACATCGACGACTTTCCCTTTACCTTCGTCGCCCCACTGCGCACCCACTACCACCACGTTTCCTGACATATCAAACCTGCCTGCGTTCCCGGCCTTTTCCGGGGAATTTACATTCTAACCGATGAAACCTCAATCCCGCAGCGCGTTGACTCGCGGAAATCGTTCCCGTCCCGCAACGATGCTTCCTTCCCGGCGGCGGGAAATACGGTTCTCCTTGGCTGGAATGCGCGAGGAAGGATCGAGCCCCAATCCTTAGAGGTGTTTCTCCAGCATTCGGGTGATGACGTCCTTGGACTGGGCGCCCACCAGTTGTTCCTGAATTTGTCCGTTCTTGAAAATCAGGAGCGTCGGAATGCTGCGAATCTGATAGCGGGAGGTGACCCCCATGTTCTTGTCCACGTCGAGCTTGCCTACGCGCGCCCGACCCGCGTACTCGCTGGCGATTTGTTCCACCGCCGGGGCAATCATGCGGCAGGGGCCGCACCACTCCGCCCAGAAGTCCACCAGCACCGGCTGATCGGACTTCAGCACTTCCTGCTCGAAATTCGAATCCGTCACTTCGAACGTAAGACCACCGGCCATGCTTTCCAACCTCCCGGGGACGCGCCTTGTTCAGGAACCCGCGGCTTCGGTTGCGGGTTTAGACTTGGATTTCTCTTTGCTCAACGTCTGGTAAATCTTGGCGTACTGTTTCGCCGAACTGGTCCAGGAAAAATCCTTCCGCATGCCGGTGAGCATGAGGCGCTGCCAGGCTTTGGGCTGGCGAAAGGCTTCGAGCGCCTGATGAATCACCTTGAAAAGGGCCGGCGCCGAGTACTCGCTGAACTTGAAGCCGGTGCCCGTCTTCCCGTCGTAGGGCTCGATGGTGTCGTCCAGCCCGCCCGTGGCACGCACGATGGGAACGGTCCCGTACTTCATGCTGTAAATCTGATTGAGGCCGCAGGGCTCGTACCGCGACGGCATCAGGAACATGTCCGCGCCGGCTTCGATCTGGTGGGCCAGGGTATTGTCGTAGGCGACCTTGACCAGAAACTTGCCGGGATACTTGGCGGCCATCGTCCGGAACAGCTCCTCGTACACGGGCTCGCCGGTTCCCAGCGCCACGATAGTGAGATCCAATTCCGCCAAACGCTCGGCGATATCCGCGATGAGATCGAAGCCTTTTTGGGCAGCGAAGCGCGACACAATCCCGATCACGGGGCGCGAGAGCACCAGCGCCTGGACGCCCATCTTCTCGAGCAGGGCCTTCTTGCAGGCCTTCTTTCCCTCGAGATTCTCTGGCGTGTAATTCGCCGGTAGCAACTTATCGGTGGCGGGGTCCCAAGCGTCGTAGTCCACGCCGTTCAGAATCCCCTGGAGCCGGTCGGCGTGCGATTTCAGCACCCCCTCCAGCCCGCATCCGTATTCGGGCGTCTGGATCTCTTCCGCGTATTTGCGGCTCACGGTGGTGACAAAATCCGAAAAGACGATGCCGCCTTTCAAGAAGTTCACCTTTCCGTAATACTCCAGCGCGTCGATCGTGAACAGGCCCGCGTGCAAGGAAATGTGCGGGAGGATATGCGGCGGGAATAATCCCTGGTACCCCAGATTGTGGACGGTGAAAACCACGGAAGTCCGGGAGAGAAATCCGTCCTCGGCGTAGAGGTTGCGCAGGTAGATGGGCACCAGGGCCGTCTGCCAGTCGTGGCAGTGGAGGATATCCGGCGGCGTGGCCGCCCTCTTCACGAATTCCAGGGCCGCCAGCGAAAACGCCGCGAAGCGTTCGGCGTTGTCCGGGTAATCCTGGCCTTTTTCCTGATACAAGCCCTCGCGGTTGAAATACGACGGCAGATCGACCAGGTAGGCATGGACGCCGTGCGCCTCGCCTCCTTCCTGGATGGAAGCATAGCGGTATCCCGAAGCCAGCGGGAGCGTCACGCTCTGCATGGAGGGAATTGCCCGCCCTGGCTTCGTCATCCGATAACGCGGTAACAGCACTTCGACGTCAAAACCTAAACCGGCCAGGGCTTTCGGCAGCGCACCCACCACGTCCGCGAGGCCGCCGGTCTTGGAATACGGAACCCCCTCCGACGCCACAAAGACAATTCGCACGTGCGTGTTCCCCCTTCAGGGATTTGAGAATTCCGAATTTGCTAAGGTAGAGGATGCCCTCCCCAAAGTCAAGCGTTCGCGAGCAAGTCCCACGAACTCCGCACGGGTATGTGGATGTTGCTGAAGCGCCGCGATCTGGGTTGATTCTGGGCCTGGGTGGAGAATCGCGAGGAGCTGGGGAAGCCCTCCGCGGGGCAGGATGGGGCAGAATCTGGGAGAAGGCCTCTTGCCAAGCGAGATGGAGGGTACGCATCCCGAAAGCGCAGGCGCGAGGGGATTCATCCCACGATCTGCTACAAGTGGCTGAAGGATTCCATGGAGGTCGGCAAGGGGCAGATGCGCGGGGATAGGAAGCGGCAAGCCACCTCGGGGGAAGTCCGTCAACCGCGCGAGGAGAATGAGCGGCTCAAGCGGCTAGTGGCGGAGTTGGGCCTGGTCTATCTGACACTGAAGAAAAGCCGTCATAGATGGCGAGTCGGGCCTTACGGTCCCACAAAGTCTGGGCGCGGACCTGAGGCGCAAACTTCCTCAGGGGCGTCACTGTAGTCTTCAAAGTTCCGCGCGAACAGTTCTGCCAGTTCCCGCGCCTTGGCATCGTAGCTGCTCCGATCCCTCCACCCGTCGCGCGGTCTGAGAACCTCCGAAGGAACTTCCGGCACGTTACTGGGGACGTGAACTCCAAAAACTGGATCCTGCTCGAACTTCACTTTGGTCAGTTTCCCGTTCAGCGCCGCGTGAATCATCGCCCGCGTATAGGCGATCTTGATCCTCTGGCCGACCCCGTACGGACCACCCGTCCAGCCCGTGTTTACGAGCCAGCAGGAAACCCGGTGTTTGGCGATTCGCTCCCTCAGCATTTTCGCGTAGACCATCGGGTGAAGAGTCATGAACGGCGCGCCAAAGCAGGCACTGAAGACTGCTTGCGGCTCGTTCCCCATTCCCTTTTCTGTCCCCGCCACTTTGGCGGTGTAGCCGGAGAGGTAATGGTACATGGCCTGCGTCGGCGTCAGCTTGCTGATGGGTGGCAGCACACCGAATGCGTCGCAGGTCAGCATAATCAAGTTTTTGGGATGGTCGCCGACTCTCTTCGGCACAGAGCCGTCGAAATGAGAAATCGGGTAGGCAGCGCGGGAATTCTCGGTCAGCGAATCGTCGTCGAGGTCGATCATGCGAGTCTCGGTATCGAGCCTGACATTCTCCAAGATTGTCCCGAAACTGCGCGTGCAGGCATAGATCTGTGGCTCGGCCTCCGCCGACAGCCGAATAACCTTGGCGTAGCAGCCGCCCTCGAAATTGAAGATCCCACCATCACTCCAACCGTGCTCGTCATCACCAATCAGATGGCGCTCTGGGTCGGCCGAAAGCGTGGTTTTGCCGGTTCCCGAAAGGCCGAACAAGATCGCAACGTCCCCCCTTGTCCCCACATTGGCCGAGCAGTGCATGGAGAGGACATTGATCTGGGGCATCAGGTAGTTCATCACCGAAAACATCGTCTTTTTTATTTCTCCGGCATAGCTCGTGCCGCCGATGATGGCAAGGCGTCGGCCGAAGTTGAGGACGATGAATGCCTCGGAGTTCGTCCCGTCCAGGCCGGGAACGGCGTGGAACTGAGGCACGTCGATCAATGTGAACTCTGGCACATGGTCTATCGCCTTTCCCTTTTCCGGACGAAGGAACATCGTGCGCGCAAACAAGCTGTGCCACGCCGTACCGGTGAGGACGCGGATGGGCACGCGGTGAGCGGGGTCAGCGCCCACAAAGCAATCCTGAACGTAGAGGTCCTTCATTTGTAAGTAGGCAAGTAGCCGGTGATAGAGAGCATCGAACTTTGCAGGGTCAAAAGGCCGGTTTACCTTTCCCCACCAGATCTTATGCGCGCTGCTTTTCTCACGGACGACGAACTTGTCATTGGGGGAACGGCCCGTGTGGTGGCCGGTGGTGACGGCCAGAGGTCCCTCGTGGCAAAGCAAACCCTCGCGCCGCCGTACGACGTGTTCGTATAGGGCCGCCGTGGGAAGATTCCAGAAGACATCGTTGACATTGTGGATGCCGTGCTTCTCTATACCGTACTTGCTGGAACGGACTCCCACTTCTTGCATTCCATCCCTCCCGAAATTGCGCTTACCTACGGGGCCATGTTGGTCTTTCCCCGTTTAATCAGCTCATGCCACTTCACTTGGGATTTCCGTTTTGACTTCCCGGCCAACTGTCAATATATCCATCACCACTTCCCAGGGCAATTGCGAATTGTTTTTTTGCCTCTCGGAGTGTCCCGAACCGACAGATTGTCTGGACTCCACCGGCAATGACAGCGCCAGGACCTGAAACGAGCTCTCTTTCGACCGATTCCTCAGAATGACATAACACAAGGCATCTCCATCCATCAGCCTGCAAATAAACTATTGGCACGCGGCATGCTTACTCGTTAGTGAAGTAGCAGGGGGAATACGAAGTCAGCTGCTCTTGGTTTACAGGCGTAACTGCTTAGCCTGCATATAGATACACCACTTCCAGGAACCTACCGGCGGCCGCAAGCTTGTGTCGGTGACTCGGTAGGCTTTTCCTATGCCGAGCAACTTTTCCCTAAAGTCGACGCCGATTAATGACCCCCGGCCGAGTGGCTTTAGGCCTCGGCGCAGCCCACGATTGGCTTGCCACATTCCCATCCGAGTGTTTGGCAAGAACCAGGAGGGGAGAACCTTCTACGAGGATTCGTCCACGCTGGTTATCGCCAGGGAAGGTGGGCTGATTCGTCTGGCTCAAACGCCAGCTCCCAATCTCCACATTTATATCCACTGCCATCCCACCAACCAGGGCGGTCGGTTTCGCGTTGTGGGCGAGTACAGCAGCTCGAAGTCCCTGCATCGTTACTGGGGCGTGGAACTGCTCAAACCGGGCGAGAATCTTTGGGGCGTGGAGTTCCCCGAACTGAGCGAGGAGGACGGCCGCGCGGTGCGTGTCGTCCTGGCCTGCCCAAACTGCCGGCGCCGCGAGCGCACATTCATGGACGAGGCCCAAATCGAATTCCTCCATGAGCGGGGAGGCGTCATCCGGGAATGCCCCACCTGCAAAGTCTCGGCGCTCTGGAAGGAAGTCCCTTACTTCGAAGAGGCCTGAAGGCGTATTGCGGGCGAGAGTCTTCAGTACAAGTGCGCTACAATCGCCTGCGTGCACCCCGCCCGCCGACCTCAACTCGGTCAACACTTCCTTCGCGACCCGCGCCTTCGCCGGCGCATTGCCGAGTCCCTTGACCTCCTCCCCGATGATCTCGTCGTCGAAATCGGTCCCGGGCACGGCGAGATGACGGAACTGTTGGCACAACGCGCTCCTCAAGTCACTGCCCTCGAAATCGATGCCCACCTCGCAGAGTTGTTACAGGAAGAGTTTGGGGGCCGATCGGGAATCGAAATCCTCCAGGCGGATATCCTCGCCACGGACCTCGGCAGCCTGTGTCGCCGCCATGGCCGCGCCCAATGCTTCGTTTTTGGAAATCTCCCCTACTACATTACGTCGCCGATTCTCCACCACCTGTTTTCTTTCGCGTCCTGCATCCGGGCCATGGCGCTGCTGATGCAACGCGAGGTTGCAGAACGCGTCGTAGCGCAACCCGGCTCGCGCGCCTATGGTTACCTCTCGGTGCTCGCGCAGCTTCACGCCCAGCCGCGCATTACGTTGGAGGTTCCCCCCGGTGCTTTCTCCCCTCCGCCCCAGGTGGATTCAGCGCTGGTGGATTTTCGGATGGTTCCCCGATTCGTGAGCTGGACCACTGGAGAAATCCGCGCTTTCCTGGATTTCGTCAAGCGCTGCTTCGCGCAAAAGCGCAGGAATCTGAGAAACAACTTGGCTGGAATCTACGCGCGCAACGGCCTGGAGCAAGCTTTGATGCGTGAGCAGGTTCTGCCCAACGCCCGAGCTGAACAGTTAACGCTGGAACAATTTGGGCGGCTGTTTCGACGTCTACACGTGCGTTGCTGCTAGCCGATGTCGAGAACCTCCTCGCCGACTGGGATTCGAGATCATCGCTCAATCACTCTTTGCTTCAGGCGATTCCGTTGATTCACGTCAAAATCCTTTTATCCCCTACCCGGATTTCCGCCAGATGTCGGACGAAGACCTGGCCAACGAAGGGGCAAGTGATCTGCAAGTTACAGTGGTAGTCTACATGCCCGGGCCATCGATGACACAGCTTGCCGCCTTGCCGAGGTTCATGGGTCAGCGGGCGGGCGCCGCGCCTTGGTTTCGCCCATTGCACCTTCGCCCAAGTATGGAGACGCTCAAACTGTGGTACGATAGAGGCTTGCACGGAGGCAGGTTATTCCCTCGCTTAGCCAAAAGCTGCGCGCCATCCCGCTCGGAGGCCTGGGCGAGTTCGGCATGAACATGACCGCGTTCGAGTATGGCGATCACCTGGTGATCGTCGATTGCGGGGTCATGTTCCCCGACGCCGAACTGCTGGGCGTGGACATCGTCATCCCCGACCTGACCTACGTGCGCGAGAACCGCGAACGCGTGCGCGCCATCCTTCTGACGCACGGCCATGAGGACCACATCGGGGCGCTGCCCTACGTCCTGGACGAAGTAGACGCGCCGGTCTACGGCTCGCCTTTTACTCTGGCCCTGGCTCGCGCCAAGCTCGAGGAGCACGGACTGGCGGACAGCGTCGAACTGCGCGAGATGCAGCCGAGCAAACCGTTTGAGGTTGGCCCGTTCCACGTGGAGTTCATTCACCTCACACACAGTATCATCGAATCCGGAGCGCTCGCCCTCACCACGCCGCTCGGCACGATTCTGCATACCGGCGATTTCAAGTTCGATCCCACTCCCACCGACGCGCAGGTCAGCGATCTGCACACACTGGCCGACTACGGGCGGCGCGGCGTGCTGGCTCTGTTCTCAGACTCGACCAACGTGGACCGGCCGGGCTTGACTCCTTCCGAACGCGCCGTGCGCGAACGCCTCGCGCACATCATTGCCGATGCCCGCGGGCGGGTGCTCATCTCGTGCTTTGCCACGTCCATGCACCGCCTGCAGATCGTCACGGACCTTGCCCATGAACACGGACGGCGACTCTGCTTCGTCGGGCGCAGCATGTTCCAGAACTCGGAAATCGCCATGCAGATGGGCAAGTTGCACGTGCCGGACGGACTGCTCATCCCGCCGCAGGATCTGAAAAACCTGCCCCCGCAGAAAGTAGCCATCGTTTTGACGGGCAGCCAGGGCGAACCGATGGCGGCGCTCTCGCGGGTGTCGGTGAACGGCCATCGCTGGGTCTCCGTCGCGCCCGGAGACGAAGTGGTGGTCTCGGCACGCGTCATCCCCGGCAATGAAAAATCCATCTTCCGCATGATCGACCACCTCTATCGCCGCGGCGCGCGCGTCCATTACCAGGACGGCAGCCAGCCGCCCGTGCACGTTTCCGGACACGGCAGCGCGGAAGAGTTGAAGCTGATGCTGAACCTGGTGCGGCCAAAATACTTCGTGCCCATCCACGGGGAATATCGCCAGCTTTACCGCCACCTGGGACTGGCGAAACAACTTGCCGCCGTGAGCGAGGAAGGTTTCCTGCTTGAGAGCGGCGACGTGCTGGAGTTTGACGAGCAGGGCGCGCGGCGCGCCGGGCGCGTGCACGTGGGCCGCGTCTGCATCGACGTCGGCACGCTCGATGAAGTCGAGGAGATAATCCTCAAGGAACGCCGCCACATCTCCGAAGACGGTATCGTCATTCCCATCCTGGCCATCAACGAGCATACGGGCCAGCTCGAAATCCAACCCGAAATTGTTTCGCGCGGCTTCGTGCCCCTCGACGAGGCTCAGGACCTGGTGGAAAGCGCACGCCAGGTAATCCTGCGCACCATCGAGAAATCCAACCTCGAAGAAGTGGGCGACTGGGGCGTCATCAAGGAGAAAATCCGCACCGCCCTCCGCCGCCACTTCAACGAGGAAACCGGCAAGCGGCCCATGATTTTGCCAGTGGTGCTCGAAGTCTAACGATTTTGGATTTTAGATTTTGGATTTTGGATTAAGGCCCGACGCCCCTTGCAACGCCTCTAAGTTGGTACATACCCAACTGCAGATATGACGACTCGGTGCAAAATCCTGGTAGGTTTCTCGTTGATTGCAGGGCAAGTGGGGATCCTGACGGGCCAACACCCTCCCTGCGCCGACCGCTCCGTCGTTGTGGGAGTATTCAACAAGGACGGCCAGCCTGTTCAAAACCTCATGCCAGAAGACTTCCACGCCAAGTTACGTGGCAAACCAGTCCAAGTAGGTTCTGCGAGTTACCATAAGAACCATTGCCGAATAGTTATTCTTCTTGACTGGAGCGGAAGTATGAGGGACCAGCAGCCAAGGCTGCTAATTCGTATCATCAAAGAACTGGCCACCTCTGCTTTTGTTGACACGTCCATTGCCCTGCTGACTTTTTCGGACAAAGTAATCGAAAAGGTGGAATTTAGCCAAAGACCACTGGTGTTTGTCGATCGTCTTAACCTGCTTGAGGCCCGCTATTTGAAGGAACCGTATGGGAAAACCAGGCTCAACGATGCGATCGAAGAAGGTTTGTCGTTGCTTGGACAGCCTCAAGTTGGAGACGCACTCCTTCTCATCAGCGACGGAGGCGATAATGGCAGCAGGACACGCCCCGACAAACTCAAGCGCGATTTGGTGAATTCCGGAGTGCGCTTGTTCGCTTTCCTCACAGTCCCGCCTTTATGGAATCGCGTCCGGACGCCCGAAGAAATGCAAGGCGCGAACATAAACGCGATTTGCGAAGAAACTGGTGGAGATGCAATCCTAAACAATACCTATGACAACTCTGCAGCGATCAAAGAGAAAGTGGCGTCACTTGCGACTGAAATGAAAAACATCTATGTGTTGGAAGTGGGGCTACCGGGGCAAACCGACAAACCACGCCAATGGAAGCTCGAAGTCGAGGCAGCGGGAAGCAAAGACAAATCGCACTTACATCTTATCTACCCTCGGCACTTTATGCCATGTGAGAATCCAGGGAAACAGGGCAATCATTGATTCACTGGATCGCTTGATCGTCGAAAAGGAATTCCATGCCCGTATATCAAGCAGTGGTTCTTGCGGTTGTTCAAGGTCTCACGGAGTTCTTACCCATCTCCAGCACCGCGCACCTGGTGCTCTTCCCCTGGCTGCTGGGGTGGAAGGATCCCGGGTTGACGTTTGACATCGCGTTGCACGCTGGCACGCTGGTGGCGGTGCTGCTCTATTTCTGGCGCTATTGGCTCGACATGCTCGCCACGCTGCTCCACCTGGGTGAATCACGCAACAACGATCTGAGGGAAAACCGTCTACTGTTCTGGTTTCTGGTGATCGGCACGATTCCCGGCGGGATTGCGGGGTGGCTGTTCGAAAGCGCGGCGGAGGAGAAATTCCGCTCGCCGCTGGTGATCGGCGCCGCCATGATCGTCGTCGCGCTCCTCATGGAGTGGGGCGAAAGGGCTGGCCGGAGAGAACACGCCCTCGGTCAAGTAGGTCTTATGGACTCGCTACTGGTGGGGCTGGCGCAAGCCTTCGCGGTCATCCCCGGGGTCTCGCGCTCGGGCGCGACGATGACCGCGGGACTCTTCCGCAGCATGAAGCGCGAGACCGCCGCGCGCTTCTCCTTCCTCCTCTCCACTCCCATTATCGCCGGCGCCGCGCTCAAGAAAGCGATGGAGATCCGCCACACCGGCTTGCCGGCGGATATGCGGCTGCCGTTCGCGCTGGGCATCGTGATCGCCGGCCTGGTTGGCTACCTGGTGATCGCCGTGCTCATCCGCTATCTGGAGCGAAAGACCTTTCGGATTTTCGTTGTTTACCGCCTGGCCCTGGGCGTGCTAGTATTGGCCCTCGGATGGGGATTGCGCCACTGAGAAGCAGGTTTTAGGTGACAGCGGATAGGTGTTAGGGAAAACTAAACGGGGTGCTTGCGGGATGCCCGCGGCGCTCGTGGACTGCTAGACAACTGATACCTGTAACCTAACGCCTGACACCCGGTACCTGCATCTCGAAGTGAGGCTACAGTATGGCCAGCCCATCCTCCGAAACTCCCACCAAATCCCGCGACTCTAACTCCAAAAATGGCTCGGCGAAGGCGCCGCTTCTGGACGCGCGGCGGATCTCTGAGCTCGCGGGCTTTCTGGTCAGCGTCGCCGGCCTGCTGGTCCTCCTGAGCCTGGCCTCCTACTCTCCCCAAGACCCTTCGCTCAACACGGCCGTGGCCGCCGGCGCCGCTCCGAACAACTGGATTGGCCCGGCAGGTGCCTACACCGCCGACGCCATTTTCCAGATCTTCGGCTGGGTAGCCTATCTCATCCCGCTGGGACTGCTGGTGGCGGGTGCGCGATGGCTGCTGGTGCGGCCCTTCCAGGCGCCCGCCACCAAAGCCCTGGGCGCGGCGCTGCTCATCACCTCGCTGGGCGCCCTGTTGGAACTGTTCCCGTACACCCCTGCGGTCCGTGGCGCGGTCCGGGGCAGCGGACTCCTGGGCTATCTTGCCGCCCGAGGGTTGATTCACACCTTCAATCACGCCGGCGCAAGCATCTTAGCGATCGCGGTCTTCTTGAGTTCGTTGTTCCTGGTAACGCGCTTCTCGTTTTCCTGGGCGTTTGAATTCCTGCGACGCCGGTTCGCCTTCGTCAAGGCGCTGGCGGCGCGCTGGCAGGCGTGGAGCGAAGCGCGCAAGGAAGCGCGTGTACGCAAGCACCTGGAGCGCACGCACGTGCTGGGCCGACCACCCATTGTGGTTCAGAAGCCGCTGACCAAACCCGTCACACCACCGCCTTCGGATTTGCCGACGGAGGCGCTTGAACCCGTGGTCACACCGATTACGCGTCCTGTGCCCGCTCCGGCGCAGGAGGCTGCCGCGAAGCCGGCCCCGGCCGCTGTGGCGCGTCTGCCCAAATCGAGCGAAACGCCCGCCGGCCCCCCTCCCAAGATCATCGGCCGGGGCGCGCATGCTTACAAGCTGCCCAGCGCTTCGCTGCTGCGCCCGCCCGAGGACACCGAGGGAATTGACGAAAAAGAACTAAAGGAACGCGCGGCGCGCCTCACGGACAAGTTCAACGAGTTCAACGTTACGGGCGCGGTCACGCAGATCCATCCCGGGCCGGTGGTCACGACCTACGAGTTCAAACCCGAGGCGGGCATCAAGTACAGCCGCATCACCAGTCTCGTCGACGACCTCTGCCTGGCCATGAAGGCGGAGTCCATCTTGATCGACCGCGTGGCGGGCAAGTCCACGGTGGGCATAGAAGTCCCGAACCTCCACCGCGAAATTATCCATATACGCGAACTCGCCGAGTCAAGCGAATTCGCCGCCTCGCCCTCGCGGCTAACGCTCTGCCTGGGAAAAGACATTACGGGGAAAATCAAGATTGGCGACCTGACGCAGATGCCGCACCTGCTCATCGCGGGCTCGACGGGCTCCGGCAAGAGCGTGGCGCTCAACTGCATGATCGTTTCGATTCTCTACAAGTCGAACCCTAACGAAGTGAAGCTGATTCTGATCGACCCGAAGCGGTTGGAGCTGGGTCTCTACGACAAAGTGCCACACCTGCTGACGCCGATTGTGACGGAGCCGAAAGCGGCCGCGAATGCGTTGCGCCGCGCGGTCGTCGAGATGGAAGAACGCCTGAAGAAGCTGGCCGCACACGGCGTGCGGAACATCGAGCAGTACAACAAGATCTTCGAGCCGGATGCCACGCTGAACCTGTTCGATACGAACGGCGAGCGCGACGGGCCGCTGCCCTACATTGTCATCGTCATCGACGAGTTGGCGGACTTGATGATGGTGGAGCCGCAGGGCGTGGAAGAGTCCATCACCCGTCTGGCACAGATGGCGCGCGCGGTGGGCATCCATCTGGTGCTGGCCACGCAGCGGCCCTCGGTGGACGTTATCACCGGGCTGATCAAAGCCAACATGCCCTCGCGCATTGCGTTCCGCGTCGCTTCCAAGGTCGACTCTCGCACCATCCTCGATTCGAACGGCGCCGAGGCCCTGCTGGGACGCGGCGACATGCTCTTTCTGCCGCCCGGCACCGCGCGACTGCTGCGCCTGCACGGGCCGCTGGTCACGGAACAGGAAATCGGCCGCGTGGTCGAGTGGTGGAAGAACCAGTCGCAGCCGCAGTACAACGAGGAGTTCCTGCAACCGGTTCGGGAGCGCGAGCGCGAGGACGACGAGGAAGTGGACGAAGAAGAAGCGGCGGAACTCGATGCCGTTTACGAAGACGCCGTGCGCCTGGTGGTGGAGTCGGCCAAGGCTTCGACTTCCCTGCTCCAACGCCGCCTGCGCCTGGGCTATGGGCGCGCCGCGCGACTCATCGACATGATGGAGAAAGACGGCATCGTGAGCGCGCCGGACGGCGCCAGGCCGCGCGAGGTTCTGAAGCGCCCCGACTGGCTCCAGGAAGTTGATGGTTCCTTGCGCTAGTCCCATGCCCGCAGGATTGGGCGCCTGATCGAGGCGTGCACGCTGAGGCCGCTTCTTCGGGCGGAATGCGTTTCGAACTATTTCTAAACAGCAAGGGATGCGCCGCGGTGCGGCGATTTCACATCGCCATAAGTCCAGCGGACCCAGTCTCGAAATGGGGATGCGAAATCGCCGCTACGCGTTTAACAGCACCCCGCGAGAAGCGCGTGGCGCTTGCTCGGGCTCGTGAATTGCCCACACAAAGTTAGTGGCCCGCGCTGACCGGCGCCTTGCCCGGACGCGCTTTCTTCATGAGGAACATCAGCGGAATGAGCGCCAGGAAGGTGAGGCCCAGCAGCCAAAAACAATCAATGAAAGCCAACATCGTGGACTGGCGAATCAGGCTGCCGTAGATGAGCCCCTGAGCCTGCTGTGCCGCTCCGGTAGCGCTCGCGCCCTGCTGCGCCAGGAACCGGCTGGCGCCTTGTAAGGCGCCCTGATAGGCAGAGTCAAGTGGCGTCAGGTGGCTGACCAGAATCTCCTGGTGGACCTGGGCGCGGCGGGCCAGCAGGGTCGTCACATTGGCGATGCCCACGCTGCCCCCGATATTGCGCGCCAGGTTGATAATACCTGTGGCATTATTGACTTTCTCTTTGGGAATGAAATAGAAGGCCATCACGTTGATGGGAACAAAGAGAAAGGCCAAGCCGGCGCGCGAGTACATCCAGGCGTCCATGGCGGTCCAGAAATCGATGTCGAGGTTGAAATTGGCCATCTTCAGCAACGAAAGGCCGGTAATGGCGAGGCCAATACACACCAACCAGCGCGCTTCGAACCGGCGCGTCAGGCGGCCCACGATGGGCAGCATGGCCAAAGTAATGATTCCCCCCGGCGAAAGCACCAGACCGCTCAGCATCGCCGTGTACCCCATCAGGGTCTGCAGCATGATGGGCAGAAGCACCGTGCTGCCGTACAGGACGAAGCCCAGCATAAACATCGTGAACGTGGCCACGGCAAAGTTGCGCTCCTTCAGCATGCGCAGATCCACAATGGGATCCTTGCGGGTCAATTCCCACAGGAGCGCGCCCAGCAACCCCGCCAGCGCGACGGCCGAACACCAGATAATGAATTCCGACCCGAACCAATCCTCCCTCTGGCCCTTGTCGAGCACCACTTGCAGGAAACCGAGGCCCACGCTGAGCAGGCCCAGGCCGATATAGTCAACCTTCACCTCGCTCAGCTTGCGACGCACCAAGTACGGCGGATCGGAAATGATCATCGAGGTCAGGAACAAAGAGAGAAAACCCACCGGGATATTAATAAAGAAAATCCAGTGCCACGTGTAGTTGTCGGTAATCCAGCCGCCGAGCGTTGGCCCGATGATGGGCGCCACCACCACGCCCATGCCGTAGATTGCCATTGCCATGCCCTGCTTCTCGCGCGGAAAACTCTCCACGAGGATCGCCTGCGAGATGGGCTGCAGAGCGCCTCCGCCCGCTCCCTGGATGACGCGAAACAGCACCAGCAGGCCCAGCGTCGGCGCCAAGCCGCACAGAAACGAACTGACGGTGAACAGCACGACGCAGGTCATGTAGAAACGCTTGCGTCCGAAGAGCGAGGAGAGCCATCCCGTGAGTGGCAGCACAATGGCGTTCGAGACCAGGTAGGAGGTGAGGACCCAGGTGCTCTCGTCCACGCCCGCCGAAAGGTCGCCGGCAATGTGGGGCAGCGCCACATTGGCGACGCTGGTGTCCAACACTTCCATGAAAGTCGCCAGCATCACCGTCAGCGCGATGATCCACGGGTTGATCTTGCCGTCTTCACTCTTATGGCGGAAGAATCGCTTCATGAATTCCGTTGCCTTTTGATGTCTGTCCTTTTCTTGCTCGGGAGCCCTGTTCCGGAGTCGCTCTTCCCGTTCCTCGATCCACTCCCCGTCACTTGGCGATAATGGTCGCCTCCACGTTCATCCCCGGCCGAAGAACCGCCTTGTCGGGCGGAATCGGGTCCAGCAGAATCTTGACCGGGATTCTCTGCACCACTTTCACATAGTTGCCGGTAGCATTTTCCGGCGGCAGCAGGCTCAGGCGCGAGCCAGTGGCGCCGGCAATCGAATCCACGTGGCCGGAAAAGGTCTTACCGTACATGTCCACGTAGATTTCCGCTTTTTGCCCTCGCCGGACTTTGGCAAGTTGTGTCTCCTTGAAATTCGCCGTGACCCAGACGTCATGGAGGGGAATGAGGTCCAGTAATCCCTGGCCCGGCTGCACGACCTGGCCGACTTCGACGGACTTCCTGGTGACCACGCCGTCGGCAGGGGCCACGATCGTGGTGTAGCTCAATTGCAATTGGGCGGCTTCCAGGTTGGCCTGTGCCTGTGCGACCCCCGCGGTAGCCGAGGCCGCTTCCGCAGTGCGAATCGCCACTTGCTGCTGGCTGGCCTGAGCCTGTCGCACCATGGCGCGCGCCTGATCGACTCTAGCTTTTGCAGCCACCATTGCAGCTTTCGCCAAATCGGCGGAGCCGTCGTACAATACGGGTAGGGCGCCGTATGATCCGTGGCGCGCGGGAGCCACGTGGCCGCGGCATAGTGGCAGCAGCGCTGGTACCAACCGAGCGGTGGCACTGATCCTGCTTTCTGCGATCTGCGTGGAGGACTCGCAGGTCTCGCAGAGCACACGGAGCGCGTCCGCTCCGATGAGTGCTCAGGCGTGTCCTCGTCGTTGCGGCTCTCGATGGCTCCGGAGGGAGCGCCACGAGTTGCCGCGCGGCAACTCGTCGGTCGTGGCTCTCGATGGCTCCGGAGGGAACGCCACGAGTTGCCGCGCGGCAACTCGTGTACGCAATGCGCTCTCCAGTGCAGAGTAACCTAGATCCCTATAATACCCAAGTGACTTAATTGATTATATAATCGTCGGCACAATTCGTGAACCGACGGGTACACGGACAGCATGACCTCATGCTGAGAGCTCCATTCACGCCTGCCAACTTCGCTTGCCGCCATCGCGAGGTGTATGCGTGTATCTCCTGTTCGCATCTGGAGCGCCTGCGTTGTTGGGCCGAGAATCACGGCTGACCTGCTCGGCGCTCGACCTGCTCAGCCCTGCTCGGTGCTCGAGCTGCTCGGTCCCGCTCGCTGCAGGCACTCCACCTGCTCGAGCTTGAGCTCCGCGAGCGTGACAGGTCGACACAGCTACCGTCCCAAAACGCCGCATCTACGGATGATGCCCGCGCCCCGTTTGCCGGTCGTCTCCCGCTCGCCGCTGGCCGCACGTCGCGCGTCGCGCCCCGATCGATCCAGACCACCCAGCTGATCCATAACCAGGATCCAAACGAACGGGTTACACCCGCTCAGGGATCCAGATGGATCCAGATGGCTCCGGATCCCAGACATCGTCCCTGGGTGGTCCATCGCAACC
>JAIQGA010000365.1 GCA_020072925.1 Terriglobia bacterium
TCGGAAATTTTCCCGATGCGCCTTCGGGCCAAGGGCCAGGCCGCCGGGTCGCTGGCCGTTTGGATTGCGGCGTACTCGTCAACTCAATTCATGGCGCCGACCATGCGTTACATGGATCGGCATTTTGGATCCGTGGCAGGAATGTTCTGGGTCTATGCGGGGGTCTGCGTTCTGGCTCTGCTCTTTGGCTGGCGCTACGTGCCCGAAACCAAAGGGAGGAGTCTGGAAGAAATCGGGAGGTCGTGGCATTCGCGCCTTTCGGCTCCCGCATAAGATATGGAATCTCTGAATTGAACCATCACGAATACACAAAATCGCAGCGGCCGAATTGAAGGTGAAGACATGCTGCTAACAGGCAAGACGGCATTGATCACAGGGACCGCGTCCGGAATCGGCGCCGCGACGGCCCAACTTTTCGCGCAGCATGGTGCGAAAGTTTTCGCCGTCGATGTCAATGACCAGGACGGCGAGAGAGTGGTAACGGAGATCCGAGCCGCTTCTGGCGAAGCCTGGTTTTTCAAAGCTGATGTTGGCCGAATGGACCAGGTGGAGGCGATGGTTGAGGCGAGCCTTCAGAAGTATGGGCGGCTCGACATCGTCGTGAGCAACGCCGCAAAATATGCCGTGGGGACGCCGACCGAGATTTCCGAGGCGGACTGGGACCGGACGCTGGCGGTTTGCCTCAAAGCCACGTGGATGATCGGCCGATCCACGCTGCCCAGGATGGTGGCGCAGGGTGGCGGAGTCTTCGTGATCACGGGGTCCGTTCACGCCATTCGCGGTTATGCCCTGCACTCGGCCTACCAGGCGTCGAAGGGCGGACTGCTGGCCCTGACGCGCGCCTTCGCGGCGGACTACGCTCCCACCGTGCGGGTTAACACGATTCTCCCTGGAGCTGTGGTCACCGGACTATGGGCGGGGATCGGGGAAAGGGAACGCCAAAGGATTGCCCAGAGGTGCCCGCTAAAACGAAATGGCAGGCCAGAGGATGTCGCGCAGGTGGCCCTGTTTCTTGCTTCCGACATGTCTTCCTATATGACGGGCAGCGCCGTGGTGGTGGATGGCGGATTGAGTTCCGTGATCCAGATGGACGAAACCCACTGACGCCGTTCCATTAGCATAGTAGATAACATAATCGTTGCCGATTGACAAGCATGGAAGGAGGCTTGTTTTGACTCCATCTCTGGCGAAGGCAATCAACCTCAAGGCGAAGTTGCGGCGAGGCGATGTCTGCCTGGGAGCGCAAATCGCGTTGCATGACGTGGCGGTAGCGGAGATTTTCGGCCGCGCGGGCTTCGATTGGTTGGTCATCGACACCGAACACACGGCCAGCGACCGTCTAGTGGTCCGAGCGATGTTGCAGGCGACGGAGCACACGCCGGCGGTCACGCTGGCCCGACCGCTTCGCCTGGACGCCGACGAGATCAGAAGGTTTCTGGATTTGGGCTCGCCGGGCGTGTTGTGTCCGTTCATCAACAACGGCGAAGAGGCGAAGCGTCTCGTCCAGGCGTGCCGTTATCCGCCGGCGGGCAACCGCGGCTACGGCCCACGCCGCGCGGGAATGTACGGCTTCGATGCGGACGAGTATTTTCGCGAAGCCAATACCGCCATGATCTGCATCCCGATTATCGAATCGCGTGATGCCGTGGAGAACATCGAGGAGATTGTCGCGACCGACGGAATTGACGGCGTCTGCATCGGTCCGATGGATCTCTCGATATCCCTCGGTTGTTTCAAGGAATTCCAGTCGGCGACTTACCTTGGCGCGGTCGAGCGCGTGCGGCAAGCTTGCGAGAGATACAAAAAAGCGATGGGCACAGCAAGCCACAGCATGGAGCACGCCCGGCTGTGCGTCGAACAAGGCGTGCAAATTCTCCTGGTGGGCGGAGATGACGCATTTCTGGCGAGCGAATCGGCGCGCTGGCTGAAAGCCTTGCGAGGCGGCGCGGCATGAAGCCATCACTCAAACGACTCCAAGTGCTCTTTCTCGCGCATCCTCCGCACTTGCGCGAACCCTGGTTGAACGATCTTCGACAGGCCCTTGGTTCGCAGCACGATTTCGCGCTCTGGGATGAGCACCAGCCGCTCACGCCACAATTCGCGAAGGTTGACGTGGTTGTTGACCAGGGGGGCGTACACAGCACGCGGGCGATGGCTGACGTGAGCCCGGCCGTGAAGCTGTGGCAGATTCTCGGCACAGGATTCGAAAAGTTCGACCTGGAGTATTGGCGGCAAAAGAAGATTCCCGTCGCCAACACGCCCGGGCAGTTCAGCGCCGACGCGCTGGGCGAATGCGCGATGATGTTCATGCTCATGCTGGCGCGTCGCTGGCACGAAACGCAGGTCAACCTGCGCGAATCGCGTTTCTACGCGCCTCTGGGCAGGGAACTCGCGGGGGCGCGCCTTTTGCTGATCGGCTTCGGCGCGAGTGCGAAGGCGCTGGCCGCACGGGTTCGCCCGTTTGGAATGCGAGTTTTCGCGGTTGAGGTTCGTGAGGTCTCCGAAGCGGAGCGGCGCGAGTTCGGCGTCGAGGTGGTCGGGAAACCCGCGGACATTGACAGACTCCTGCCCGAGTGTGATTACGTATCGCTGCATTTGCACTTGAATGACGAGACGCGACACATTCTCGACGCTCGGCGGTTGGCGTTGCTGAAGCCTACAGCCTGCCTCATCAATGTGGCGCGCGGCGCACTCGTGGACCAGGTGTCCCTGTACCGGAACTTGGTTGAAGGCCGACTGGCGGGAGCAGGATTGGATGTGTTTGAATCCGAGCCCGCGGATCCAACCGATCCGCTTTTCAAATTACCGAATGTGGTGGCGACACCGCATGTCAGCGGATCGACAGACGGCACCTCTCGTCGCCGCGCGCAATGCGTGGCCGCGAATATTGACCGTGTAGCGCAAGGCCTGGAGCCGTTATACCGCATTGATTAGCAGGACCCGACTTCTGACTTCATGGGTGGATAACCTCAGTTGTTATTTCGGGTGGCAATCCTATGAAAGTGCTTATCACTGATTATGCGTGGGAAAGTCTTCAACCGGAGCGCGAAATTCTTGCGAGCGCAGGCGCCACTCTGGTTGTGGCGGAGCGCGGCGACGAGGATGAACTGGCGAGCCTGGCCAAAGATGTGGATGGAATTCTCACCTGCTGGAAACCGGTGACCGCGAGAGTGATTCGGCGGGCGGAAAGGTGCCGCGCAATTGGGCGCTACGGAATTGGCGTGGATAACATCGACGTGGAATGCGCGACGGAGCTGGGAATCGTGGTCACCAACGTCTCCGCGTACTGCGTGGAGGAAGTCGCCGAACACGCGATGGCTTTGCTTTTATCGCTGGCGAGAAAAGTGACCGCCTACGATCACGCGATGAAGGCGGGGCGCTACGACCTCCGCGCGCTGATGCCATTCTACCGGCTGCGGGGAAAGACGCTGGGAATCGTCGGCTTCGGTAAGATCGGCCGCGCGCTGTACCGCAAGGCGCAAGGCTTCGAGTTTAAGGTTCTCATCTGCGACCCGAATCTTGACCCCACTTCCTTGAGGGACTACCAAGCGGACTGCGTCCGCTTCACTGAACTCCTGGAGCGCAGCGACTTCGTTTCGATTCACGTGCCGCTGACTCCGGAAACTCGCGGGCTTTTCAATGCCGAAGCGTTCCGGCGTATGAAGCCCGGTTCGTATTTGATCAATACTTGCCGCGGCGCCGTGATCGACGAGGCGGCGCTGCTCGAGGCGCTCAATGCGGGAAGGATCGCGGGCGCGGGATTGGATGTTCTGGCCAGCGAGCCGCCATCGCTGCAAGACCCGCTGGGGCTGCATCCGCGCGCCATCGTCACGCCGCACGCGGCGTTCTACTCCGCGGAGTCGGTGCTGGAACTTCAGACCACCGCGGCGCGGCAAATGGCCGAGGTTCTTTCGGGTCGGCGCCCCTCCAATATTGTTAACCCGGAAGTGCTCCGGCGCTCGAACCTGCGGGCGCGATTCCGGTCTTCGGTATAGGCTAGCTATGTTCGCTGTCCTGCACAGACCGTGAAGGGCTACCTCCATTTCCGTGACGGGTCGTTCCCCTGGAATCTACGCGACCCAGTCCACCCGCCCAACCCTGCCCTGGGGCACGACGATATGTCCGAGAGGCGGTGGGCTTCAGTCCGGAACCGTGCAGCACGGGCGTCCCGCCCGTGGGCTTGAAGAAAGAACTGCCGAGGCCCTTCGCTCAGGGTGCCAACATGGTGGGTGTCGCGCGCCTCGTTGCGGAGGGCTTCAACCCGGCACGCCGTAGAGCACGCGGCCCGCGCCCGCACGAAAGCGGGCAGCCCACGGCCGAGACGGCCGTGCTGCTGACGCGAGCAACCCAGCCGGAATCCAAGAACTTATCAATATCTCAGCCGCATGATAGTCTGGAGGCTTGGGTTGAAACACTTTCATTGGGAGGCGGAGGATGCGGCTGAGACTTCAGTTGTTTTTGGCAGTGGTTTGCCTGGGCGTTGGCGCGCGCGCCGATGTGGTAAATCTCAAGAACGGAGACCGTGTCACAGGGACCCTGGTAAGCGTAAAGGGTGGCAGCCTGACGCTGCAGTCCGACGTCATGGGGAAAGTAACGATTCCTCTCGCTCAGGTGGTGACGTTCTCCACGGCCAAGCCCGTGGCCATTGTCACCAAGGGCCAACAACCGCTCGAAGGCTCTTTCGCGATCCAACCCTCCGGCGAGTGGCAGGTGACTGCGGAGGGCAAGACGCAGAGCGTCTCAGCGGCGAAAGTGGATATGGTGATGCCGGCGGATGCTTACCAGACTCTCACCGAGGCGACCCACAGGCCCTGGCAGGATTGGAAAGGGAGCACCGGCCTCGGCTACAGCATCCAGCGCGGCAACCAGCGGACGAGCAACTTCACTCTGTCCCTCAGCGGAGTTCGCGAACGCCCGGAGGTGGGGCTCTTTGAACGCCATTGGCGCACCAACTTCAATTTCACCAGTCTCCTTTCCCATGCCGAGGAGCAGCAGAACACGGTGACGTCGCGCACCCTCAGCACGAGCGCGCGGCAGGACTACCTTTTTTCACCGGATAACCGTGGATCTGCGTGGCCGGGATGTTCACGTGATCGAAGAACGCCTCCCGCATGAAGCGGTGGAAGCTCCGGGGATGCGACGAGCTCAGGCCGAGGTACT
>JAIQGA010000366.1 GCA_020072925.1 Terriglobia bacterium
ACCCTCTCCCCAGGGGAGAGGGGCAGGGGTGAGGGGTCGTTTGTCACTTTACTAAGTTCGTTCACGTTAGTAGGAACACTAAACCCCGGTTCCTGGTCTGACTAGCTTTTGATTTGGAAAACCCTTGAGGCGCGGTGATAATGAAGCCGAGCCGCCATGTTCAGATCACCGCGCGCGAATAACCTGGCGTGGCGTCGGATCTCCGGCTTTGAGAAATTCCTGCGTTTGTTTGCCTTTCGAGGAGGCAGGTATGAAAAAGTTCCTGAAGATTGCTCTCGCCGTGATCCTTATTCTGGTCGGTCTGCAAGTGATCGGCATGGTGGTGATGTACTTCGCGCATCGCATCAAGCCGCACACGGTCCTCTCGATTCGGATCTCGGGCGACATCCCCGAACAGCCGCCCCAGGATGGCCTGCGCGATTTCCTGGTCGGCCCCTCCATCACGGTGACGGATATTGTCGAGGGCCTCGACCGCGCTCGCACCGACCCGCGCATCTCGGGAGTCATCGTGCGCGTCGGCGAGTCCACGATGAACATGGCCAAAATTCAGGAGATCCGCGATCGCCTGCGAGAGGTTAACCACGCCGGAAAATTCACGGTGGGTTATCTCGAGTTCGCCACCAACCGCTCTTACTATCTCGCCTCGGCGTGCCAGACGGTGACTCTGCTGCCCAAGTCCGTCTTCTATATTCACGGAATGATGGCCTCGAGTACGTTCTTTCGCGGCGGACTCGACAAGCTGGGCGTTTATCCCGACTTCTACCACATCGGCGATTACAAGAATGCGACGAATGTTTTGACGGAGAAGAAATACACGCCCGCGCATCGCGAGGCTACCGAAGCGTTGCTTAAGGATTGGTACCAAGAGTATCTCCAGGGTGTCGCGGAATCGCGCCGCCTGGCGCCTGCCGATGTCGAGGCAAGCGTCGCGAAAGGGCCCTTGACCTCCGACCAAGCCTTGGCGGCAAAGCTGGTTGACCGGCTGGGCTATTGGGACGAAGTGCTCGAGTGGGCAAAGCGCAAGAATGCCGGCGAAGAGAATCGCTTGAAACTCCGCGACTACCTCGACAGGACCCAACCGGTGGCGCATACCAAGCTGGCGGTGATTTATGCAGTCGGTGACATCCTACCCGGGCAAAGCGGTCAGACGCCTTGGGGCGACGAGGTGATGGGCTCGGACACGGTCGCGGAGCAATTCCGGCGTGCTCGCGAGGATGATGACGTGAAGGCGGTGATCCTGCGCGTGGATTCGCCGGGCGGCGCGGCCTTCGCCTCGGAGATCATCCGGCGCGAGGAGGAATTGACGGCGCGCGAAAAGCCCGTGGTGGTTTCCATGTCGGACGTGGCGGCGTCCGGCGGCTATTGGATTGCCATGTCGGCCAACCGCATCATCGCGGAGCCCGGCACGATCACCGGCTCGATCGGCGTCCTGACCGGAAAATTCAATTTGCTGGGCCTGTATCAGAAGCTGGGCCTCAGCAAAGACCTGGTGACCACCACCGAAAACTCCACGCTCGAATATGCCTTTCAGAATTTCACGCCCGCTCAGAAAGAGCTAATCCAGCAGAATATGCGCGACACGTACAACGCCTTCCTCGAAGGCGTGGCGCAGGGCCGCCGCATGAAAGTTGCGGATGTGGATAAGATCGCGCAGGGACGCGTCTGGACGGGTGAACGCGCCCGGCAGTTGGGGCTGGTCGACGAGTTGGGCGGCTTGCACACTGCTATCGCCCGCGCACGTGCGCTGGCCAAAATACCCTCTGACGAAACGGTGAGCCTGATGTATCTTCCTCACCGGCGCTCGTGGCTGGAAAAACTCGCCGATCTCGCCGGAGGCGCGCAGGTGCTGGGCGGGACGCTCTCCCCGCGCGCCTGGCTCGCGCAGCTCGAAGCGCTGGCGCGCCAGCCCGTGTGGGTGCTCTTACCGGGTGTGCCCCAGGTGCAGTGAAAAAGGGATTAGGGATTAGGGGTTAGGGATTAGCAGAGGGGAAACTGAGCCGTCGCGGACGCTCAGGCTGCGGCGCGGGATGGGGTTCGAAGAGAATGTATCAGGCCGTTCAGCATGCGGCCCACTTCCTCGTTTTGGTGCTCGATAGACTCGAAATCCTGGTCTGTAAGAAACTGGAGTTGCCGCGCGATGATGGCCTGCGTTTCCACCTCCATAAGTGAGCCGCGGGCAATCAGCAAGAATTGGATGTATTCCCTTGTAGTTCCTCTTCCCCACCCCTCGGCAATGTTGGCAGGAATGGATACTGCGGCCCGACGAATTTGTGCGGTCAGCCCGAATCTCTCATCGCCGGGAAATCGCACTGTGATCCTGTAGATCCCACGCACCACCGCCATCGCCTTTTGCCATACCGCCAGCTCTTTATAGTTTCTCACGCTTTCACCTCGTCCGGCCCTACCACCTTGTCCAATCCTTAGCAATCCCGTTCGACTTTCTTTTTTTTGCTAATCCCTAATCCCTAACCCCTAATCCCTGCTTTACTCCGGCTCTTCAAACATGCGCTGCTCCGGCACCACGACGACGATTCCGGTCTCGGTGACGTGGTATTTCTTGCTGTCCTCTTCGAGGTCGTAGCCGATTTCAGTGCGTTCCGGAATGTGGATGTGGCGGTCGATGATGGCGCGGCGGATGCGCGAATAGCGGCCGATATTGACGTGGGAAAACAGGAGGGAGCTCTCGATATCGGTATAGCTGTTGATGCGCACGTCGGGAGCAAGGATGGAGTTGGTGACGCGGCCGCCGGAAATGATCGAGCCTTGCGAAACAATCGAGTCGACGGCGATTCCCATGCGCCGCCCTTCCTGCGCGAACACGAACTTAGCCGGCGGGTACTGCCGCTGGTAGGTGCGAATGGGCCAGGCGTTGTCGTAGAGGTTGAAGACAGGCGAGACGGAGACCAGGTCCATGTTGGCCTCGTAATACGCCTCGATGGTTCCGATATCCCGCCAGTACTGCGCTTCTTTCTTGTTCTCGTCGTGGAAATCGTATGCGAACACGCGATGGTTCCCGATGAGCCGGGGAACCACGTTGCGCCCGAAATCATGCGCGGACTCGGCGTCTTCGGCGTCGGTCTGCAGAGCTTCCATGAGCAATTCACGGTTGAAACAGTAAATGCCCATTGAGACCAGCGCCTTCTTGGGATCCTTTGGCGAGGGTTTGGGGTGAGCGGGTTTTTCCTCCCAGCCGATGATGCGCCCTGCCTGATCGACCTCCACCACGCCGAAGCTGGAGGCCTTGGAATGGTCGAATTCGATGGTCCCGATGGTGACGTCCGCTTCCGCGTCAATGTGCTGCTGCAGGAGCAACTGGTAATTCATTTTGTACACGTGATCGCCGGCGAGGATGAGGACGTACTTGCAGGGCTCGCTGCCAATCGAGTAGAGGTTCTGATACACCGCGTCGGCCGTGCCCTGATACCACTGCGCGCCCACACGCTTCATGGGTGGCAGGACCTGGATGAATTCCCCGAGCTCGGTGGGCAACATGGTCCAACCTTCGCGGATGTGCCGATTGAGCGAGAGCGCCTTGTATTGCGTCAGGACGAAGATCTTGCGCAGGTCGGAATTGATGCAATTCGAGAGGGTAAGATCAATGATGCGGTAAATGCCGCCAAAGGGTACGGCGGGCTTGGCGCGGTCGCGGGTCAGCGGGTACAACCGCTCGCCCTCGCCGCCCGCTAAAAGACATACCAGGGTGTCGCGAACCACGGTTGCTGTTCCTCCCTTCGGCAGAAGTGCGCCGGGCGGTGGCGAGGGCCTTCAGAATTCCCGCTGTTCCCAGAGACGCTCCGATTATACCAGACCGCCGCGCGGTTCAAGCCTGGGAGAGCTTCCCCGCCGTGGAGCGTCGCGCCCCGGCAGATTCCACCCGGTCGGCGGCAAAAATTACTTCGCCCCGAAACCCACTTTCTGGACAATTAACTATTTTTCAATAACTTCGCGATGCAAGAGTCTGGCCCCAAGCTTGCGCATTGGCAGAGGAGGCAAACCAAAGGGGCGGCCTTCAACGTGAGAAGGACAACCGGCGTCCCCGAATGCAGCGTCAGTAGTAAAAGGAGGATGCATGATGCAAAAGCTTCGCGCCTGGAGTCTTGCGATAATGTTGGGTAGCTTATTATTCGTCCCCAGCGCTGTCTATGCGGTGAGGAACCAGATCCTGGGCGAGATCCGGTTTTATGGCCTGACCGGCGCCGAGCGCACCGCGGGCGTCTGGGTGGACGGCCGCTATCTAGGCTACGTTGACGAGCTGAAGGGTTCCAAGAAGGTCGTTCTGCTCCCTGGCGAGCACCAGTTCACTTTCAAGCAGACCGGCTACCAGCCGTTCGTCCGGACCTTCACGGTTGAGCCGGGTGAAAAGCAGAATTACCTGATTTGGATGGCGCGCGACACGGGGGCGCAGTACCCGACCAACCCCGCCGAGGTCAAAATCGCCGTCCACCCGCGCCGCGCCGCGGTCTTTGTGGATAACCACTTCGTTGGACACGTGGGCGAGTTCGAGGGGCCCGGCCGTGCCATGCTCTTGAGTCCCGGCAAACACCACTTCCGGATTGCGCTGCCCGGCTACCAGTCCTTCGACACAGAAGTCAATCTGCTTGCCAACCAGCGCTTCGAGCTCAAAACAAACCTCTTTGGCGGCGACATCACTCAAACCGACCCGGTCCTTAAGCAATAGCCATCACCGCACCGGGGGGGCGCACCTCGCGCCCCCCCTTGACGATTCCCCATTTCCCATCCACTATGAATGAAGGAACCGCGGGCCTGTAGCTCAGTTGGGAGAGCACCTGGTTTGCAACCAGGGGGTCGGGAGTTCGAACCTCCCCAGGTCCACCAAAAACCCCAATGCATTGCAGGTTTTTGGGAAGCTCGACACTTCGCACGGCGTTGGGTTTACCTTGGGTTTACATCGTCAACTCGCGAGCTTCGCCACTACTCAGATATCACCGGAGCAAACTCATGGAGAAAGCCATTCTTATTGCGCAAGCCATCCAGACCGCGCTCATCCTTGTGGGTGGGTTCGTTCTTTACTACTTGGTTTCGCAGGAGAGGAAAGTTTTTGAGGCTCGCATCAAGCAGCTCGAAGGCTTGGCCGCCCCAGCACTCGCGACTCAGCTTGAGGTC
>JAIQGA010000367.1 GCA_020072925.1 Terriglobia bacterium
TTCTGAACTGGATCATATCCATAGCCGCGGCTAACAATCCGCTGTTGAATGTGGACGACGTCGCGGACCTCGCCAACCCCGCGCCGCACCCGCTCTGGGTTGGGCTGTGCGATGCCTCCGTGGGCCAGTCCGGCAATGTGTGGTTCCTTCCCGGAGGGTATGCGACGGTGGTGCGGGAGGCGACCATTCCGGCCGGCAAGACGCTCGTTGTCCCGCTGCTGAACCACATGGTCTGGGGATGGCCGCCCCTGCCGGAGGCCGAGGCCTGGATGCGGTTCTACGTGGGGCTGGTTCTCGACACAGCGGAGATCTCGTGCGAAATCGACGGCGTGCCGGTCAGGCATATCGCGCAATACCGCCATCAATCGCCGGCGGCTCCCGTGATCCTGTCGGCCAACAACATGCTGGGCATGCCTCCGGGAGATTACGGGATGATGGTGGATGACGGCTATTACCTGATCCTGGCGCCGCTTTCGGTGGGCACCCATACCATCCACTGGGCGGCGTCAATGACGGTAATTCCGTATTGGAACCCGTGGGATCTGCCACCCGTTCCGCCGTTCCCTCAAAGTTCGCCAGAAATTTCCTATCACATCACCGTGGTGCCCTCCCCATAGTATCTTCCAAAGATAAAGGGTGCCGTTCCCGCTGAGGCTCAACAGGGGGCGCAAGGGACGGCGCCCCAGCTTTGACCAGGCGGCGGCGCCGGAAGAGGCGCGCCGGCTCTACGAGGCTTTCGTGGAGTCGATGAGGGCGCTCGACGTCCACGTAGAGACGGGACAGTTCCAGGCGAGGATGGACGTCGAGCTCGTCAACGACGGGCCGGTCACCTTGCTGTTGGATTCGGGAAGGCTCTTCTGAGGGTGCGGCGCTAAAGCGTGAGTTCCAGGCCTTCGAAGGCGGCCCGAGAATTGGGGAAACGCCCGCGAGCCTTCTCCTGCAGCTCGTCGATGCGGTCATCGTTGTTGTCGGGATCGTGGTGGAAGAGAATGAATTCCTTCACCCCGCACTCCCGACAAATCTCCACGCCCTCCTCCCAGGAGCTGTGGCCCCAACCGCCCTTTTCATCTTCGAGCTGCTCCCGGGTATATTGACAGTCGTAGATCAGCACATCGGCGTCGCGGGCCAATTCCCGGACAGCGCGATCGCTGGCATCATCCCCAGGCTCATTATCCGTAGCATAAACAACCACTTTGTCATGATTCGCAATCCGAAACGCCAGGCAGCCTTGCGGGTGATTCATGTGGCGAGCCTGAACGCGGAAATCGTCCAGTTGGAACGCGCCTTCGCCGATCTCGCTGAACTCCCGCCGCGCGCTCATGGTGTTCATGTCGATAGGGAAATAGGGGTTGCTCATCTGGCCCCCCAGAGTGTCTTCGAGCGGCCCGACCGAGGGGCGGTAGGAATGGATGTGGAATTGATTGTTCGACTGGTAGAGCGGGCTGAAGAACGGCAGACCCTGAATGTGGTCCCAGTGGAAATGGCTGATCAGGATGTGCGCGCGGATCGGCCGATTGCCGAATTCCTTGCTCCACGCCTTCCCCAGCATCCTGAGGCCGCTGCCGCAATCCACGATGAGCAGCGATCCGCCTTCGGAACGGAATTCCAGGCAAGGAGTATTGCCTCCGTACCGCAGGTTTTCGGGTTGTGGTGTGGGGGTGGAGCCGCGGACTCCCCAGAACCTAAGCTTCATTTAGGACGTCCCGGGCGAACCTCTTCGCGACATCGTATATCATTTTCTCTCACCCGCGCCAAGCGGAAAGTTGAAGAAACATTAGTAAACAAGCTATTTACTTTCCTTAAACCCC
Organism: Terriglobia bacterium; assembly: GCA_020072925.1. Taxonomy (GTDB): domain Bacteria; phylum Acidobacteriota; class Terriglobia; order UBA7540; family UBA7540; genus JAIQGA01. Next base: position 1,809 of record JAIQGA010000367.1, read on the forward strand.
CGGACTGGAGGCTTGGCGGGTTCATAGCTCGCCCGCGGGAGCGCGGCTCTCGCGGCGGAAGAGCACGCGCAGGCCTTTCCGCCAGGATTCATTGATACCCACTTTGACCACCTCGATAGACGGGTCGAAATACCGCAGCAGCCGATCCGTGGTGGAATGGAAACGGAAAGCGGGCGAAACGAGGTAGAGGCGCGGAGCGCGCGGCGCCAGTTCGGTCTGGGGGAAGTAGCCGAACTGCTGAAATTGGCCTCGTTCCTGAAGCCACTTCACGCGCAGCCAGTAATCCAGCGCTTGAAGCGGGAGGTTGATTTCTTCCTGGACCTTCAGTTCCATGACCGCCAGGCGGCCGTGGCGCATCGCCAGCAGAACATCGAGCACGCCGCGGTCCGAGCCTGCAAACGCCGGCACCTGAAGATACACGTACGCGGGGGAAAGAGCCGGATCCACCTTGGTGACGTCGCGGATCAGCAGGCTCTCGAGCCAGCGCTCGGACTGCAGGCGGTAGAAGTCGCTGTCCGGCTCAGTGCTGCCGGCCCGTCGTATCTCAAGTGCGCGCGCTACGAACTCCCGAAACTCCTCTGGGTGGTTTTCGTCAAGCTTGCGGACCTGTCCCTCGAGTCCGAAGTACACGCGCGGCGCAAGATGGCCCTCGATGCGCGCCACCTCCAGCCCCAGCACGCGCAGGGAAAGGACGCTCCCGGTCGAATCGGGAATGGCGTCCACCCGCGGCAGGCAATCGCCGAGAAGTTTCCTCAGCAACTCGCCGTGGCGCTTGAGGAGTTCTTCGCCCGCGCGCCGAGGCGCCAGGCGGGTTTCGACGTTGCCGTAATCGCGCCAGTCCACTTTCGTCGGACGCGTCTCGCCGGGCTGCCAGGCGAAGAGTTCCAGTTCCACCGCGCGATGGTCGAGGTAGGCGGCGCGATGCGCGAGGGTCTCCGTGGCGGATGCAGGCAGAAACACTTTCAAGCCGGGGACAACGACGCGCTCGGAGCGGCTCCGCAGCCAGTCGAGCCAGATCAGCCCGAACGCCAGGAGTGCGTCGCTCGCGGCCGGCGTCTCGTCGCTGCCCAGTCCGAGGAACGCCCACGCGCTGCGTCCTTGCCGCGCGCAGCCACGGGTGTACCACGCGGAAAGGGAGTGTTCGCGGTCCGAGCGCGTGCTGACGCGCTCGAACGTCCAACCGGAGTACTCGCGCGCCAGCATCGCGAGCAGCGCGCGACGATAGCCGTCGCGCCCGAGCGCGTGCGCCGCGCGAGCCGCGGGCGCGAGTTCGCGGATCTCAAGCGTCCCGGTTTCGCGTCCGCCGGGCTTGCGCGCGAAGACTCCGAGGCGGCCGCGATCGCGGTAGGCGATGTCTTCCACGCGCCGCGTGAGCGAGCGCGCGGGATTCCAGGCGCTGAAGAGCAGCTTGCCGAACTCGACCGTCAGCCGCCAATCCGCCGCGGTCAGGTCGAAGAGCTCGACTTCCTCTTCCACGACGATGGGGTGACGCAGCGACTTCACGAAGGCCGCGATCTCGCCTCGGAGTTCTTCGAGCCGCGCGGCATCGCGGGGAGCAGCCATGGCGCGTATTATAGGCGCGCGGGCGAGAAGGGGTATCTGAATTCCGTGTCCGGTCGTTCTTCTCGAAAACGCCCCGTTCCTTCGTCGCGGCCGCCGGCAGGTCAACGACATTTTGTCCCTGATGGACGCATCGCCCTCTCTTGCTTGCCGAATAGCGACGAATAGTCCGCACCAGACGCCGCGTCCCTCTCCTCTGCCCCCGGGTCGGCGGAACCTATGCGATGGGGAAGAGAGACATTTCATCCCTGCCACAGTATCGTATCTTGACAACACCTCATGGTGGCCTTACTGTCATTTCCATTCAGTGTATCGTTAAGTGCGCCGTGATTGCTCGCTTGCACACTCTCTCTCGCCAAGGCCGTCCCATGCGTCCCAGTTGGCGTGTGTTCTTCCCTGGAGGTGGAACTTGAAGATCCGTCGTGATGCCGTGGCCATCTCCAGCGTCCTTTTTACATTGGCCCTGCTAATTCCCATGCCTGCCATGTTGGGGAATGCCTGGACGGTGCCCCAAACTAGTTTGGACATAGCAGGTCACGTGGGGATTCAGAACTATTACGCGCCCGTCGGTTTTGCTTCCTTGGCAATCATTGTAATCGGTCTGATTGTGACCTGGGCTGGGTACATCAAAGGAGTCCGCTGGACGTGGTTCGTTATGTTTTTGATCGCATGGGGATGGGTATTCCCGGTTCTGGTATTAGCGGAGTTCCGTTGGAGGAACATGCTCCCTATCGCACAATGGCCCCCGCTCGCACTTAAGGGCCGCGGACCCCAACTAGGATTTGCAGGGTCTGTGCTGACGTTGCTCCTCATGGTGGTTGCTCTCGTCCTTCCGGCCAAGAGGTTCATTCTAGGCCGGGGGGTAGCCCGGACGAGGCCTCTAACCAAGCCGTGAGAGTGGATATCTTCAAGTGGATGACGAAGGGGGTGTAACTTGAAAATCCGTCGCGACGCTTTGGCCATCTCAAGCATCCTTTTTACGCTCGCACTCCTTTGGCTGGTGCCACCAATGTTGGAGAACGCGCGGGCTACATACCAAAGCAGGTTACGGGACATCTCTAGCACCCCGGAGGCCGGGATAGCACAAGACCAGGTCGTGATTCCGAATTATGACGCGCCCACCGGCTTTGCTTCCCTGGCAGTTATTGGAATCGGCCTGATTGTCACGTGGGCTGGGTACATCAGAGGGGTCCGCTGGACGTGGTTTGTAATGTTTGTGATCGTATGGATGTGGGCATTCCCGGTCTTGCTGTTACCGGAATTGCAGGTGCCTATAGCCCCCATCAAAGAATGGCTCCCTGAAGTAAGGGAGAGCGGACAGGCTCGAAATTTTGTAGAACTTGTCCTGATATTCCTGCTAATGGTGCTCGCTCTCATCCTTCCGGCCAAGGCGTTCATTCTAGGCCGGGGGACGTCCCAGGGAGGCCCGGGTCTAGCTGACCGTGGGGCCTCCCAGTGATCCCAAACCCGCGGGCAATTCATATTACGCATTGACCCTGGCTACCGTGCCGCGTCAACTAAGCCACCTCGGGGCCGAACTGCTGGGGGCAGAGCTTCACCTACGACCGCTACGCCAATCTGCTCTCGGCCACGGTGAGCGGGTAGCGCAGACCGCCGTTTTTGCGGTCTGCGGCTCTTCTGTTGGGCGGGGGCGGGCAATTCCGGTGGGCTCGATCAAATTCGCGTTCTGGGATCGGAGGGCATTCTGACTCGGTCGATGATTAAACCGCAGCGCG
>JAIQGA010000368.1 GCA_020072925.1 Terriglobia bacterium
AAAGAGGGCGATCTGGCGACGGCTGTTCGGGTCCATCATCCCGACGTGATCATTGTCGAAGGCGAGAGATTTTCGGCGCGAAATGCTCGCGCGCTTCTGGAAAGAACGCCGCGTATGCCGCAAAGCTTCTCGTGGAAGAAAAAGGCGTGAGTCTGTTACAGGGGCACACGCACCGCTTCGGCGTCCATGCCCGGACCACGGTTGACGGCCGGATTCTCTTAGGGATCGAGAACTTCTCGATGTGCTCCCGGCGCCAGAGTTACGTCAGCCACGCGAACTGGCAGTTGGGATTCTCGGCGGTGTACTTCCAGCCTACAAGCGGACGATTCCACTGGTGTCCGATCTTGATTGGCAGTGATTACCGGTTTGTTTGGCGCGGCAGGGAGTACAGCCTGGAGGGCGTGAAGCATATCAGGTGAGGCGGGCCGCTTCTTTAACTCTCCGTCATCTTCATTAACCCTTCATTAAGGAGGCGTAGTATTTAGCTATCTCGCCGCATCTTTTAGACACAAGATGCGGCCTTTTTCTCACCGCCCCTGTCCTTCGAAAATCCCCCATTTGCCGCAGGCGGCAAGTCCGCCTGTCTTCAAGCACCGCCGATTTCTTCCTACCCTGACCGCAAAAGTCGCAGGGCCTCGGTTTCCATTTTTCGATGGCGCACTCCAAGCTCGAAAATTATCTGAAGACGTATCGCAAAAGGGCTGGCCTCACCCAGCGAGAGGTGGCCTTTTTGCTGGGGTGCGAGAACGGAGCGCAGGTTTCGCGCTACGAGAAACGCCGGCGCGTGCCGCCTTTGTGTGCCGCGCTCGCCTGCGAAGCCGTTTTCGGCGTTCCGGTAGCGGAGCTCTTCGCGGGTCTGAGCGAGAGAGCGGGCAAGGAAATTCAAAAGCGGCTCCTGGAGTTAAGGTCGAGACTTCAGACGAAGGCTTCAAAGGGCGGCGAGGCCCGGATGACCGCCCAGAAGTTGCACTGGTTTGCCGACCGGCACGGCATGACGGATGGAAACCAGGGAACACAACCATGAGCACAGAGACCAACCAAAAGAGGGTCCTCAGTCTTGACGTTCATCCGAGTCGCTTCGGCTACGTGATCTTCGAAGGCCCCGAAGAATTGCTCGATTGGGGCGTGAGAAGTTTTCGCGACGGGGTGAATGCCGTGCGCATTCCGCCGGCGCAGAAGGTCGGTACTTTGCTCGATGACTTCGCGCCTTCGGCGATCGTGCTCGAAAAGCGGGAGTCATTGGCCAAAAAAGCCGCGAGACATATTCAAACCGTTCAGAGGGAAGCGGCAAAGCGCCGGGTTCCCGTCCGCTGGGTTACTCGCCGCATGGTGAAGCGGATCTTTGACGGCCACGAGCGCAATAAAGACGAAATTGCCTTTGTGCTGGGCCAGCGTTTTCCGGAACTCGCGCCTAAGGTCCCGCCCAGGCGGAAGATCTGGCAGAGCGAAGACTACCGGATGAGTATTTTTGACGCGGCGGCTTTGGGCGTTGCCTACTTTGACCGCCTGGCGCGCCGCGTTTCTCCCGTCCCGCCAGGGAACCTCCTACCTTCTTAGCCGATCAAGGACCAAACCTTTCCAACGGCCCCGCCTTGACGAGATAGCTCGTCACTTTCCACAAATCTCCGGGGCCGCTGGAAGGGCTTATCCCTTCGGCTGGGAAAGCTCCCCAGCTAGCTCCTTCAGAACCCAATAAGGAGGAAACGAAACATGGACACTGAACCAAGAATCCGCAGAACCGTGGACCTGACGAGCCACCTCAACCAAACCATCGAGCGCGGCCATCCCGCCGATTTTCCCATCGTGCTCAGGCCCCTTTTCTATACGAGCAATGGCTCCTATGAAGCCGTCCCGAAGCGCCTCGCGGTAGTGCGGGAAGATAACGGAAAGCCCATCAGCGTCGTGTCCGACCGCTATACGCTCGTCCCGCACCAGCACATTCTCGATGCCGTGGAAGGAGCACTCAAACCCCTGGACCTTGGACCCGTTCCGCGCGGCGTCTATGTTGACCGGGAGGGCGCCAGAATGCGCGCTATCTTCAAATTTCCCGCGCTCGCGCAACCGGTGAGCCAGGGCGATGACATCTGTCCCTGTCTCAAGATCCAAAACACTTACGACGGCACGTCACGCATTGCCATCCATATCGGGGCGTTTCGATTTGTATGTACCAACCTCGCGGTGGGCGGTGGCGGCGTCTTTGCCGGCGGCTTCATGTCAGTCCATGAAGGCGACATTCCGCTCGGCGAGATCGCCGAGCAAGTGAGCGCCTACCTCGCGGGCTTCGAAAAGATCGTCACCATGTACCGTTACTGGGCAGACCGGTGGCTCGTGCAAGGCGAATTGGCGAAGGCGCTTGAAGGGACTTCCAATTGGCATGCGTCGCGTATCAAGGAGTCCTTTCAGAAGCAAAAGCCGACCGTCTACGAGGCCTACAACACCGCCACTTACTACGCGACCCACGAGATGCGCAGTTACCGGACAGCGTTCGACCTTCTCGAGCGGATCAACCGGGGGTTCCAGAAACAATTCCCGCAGCCTGGCGAATCGGAGGAAGGTGCACCGGATTATGCGGACACTGCGTTAGCGAAAACATCGGCGGAGATTGTGCCGGCTGCGCCGGAGGCTGGGGAAGAGCTTCAGGAGATGGGGTAACGGGAGGCGACATGGAGAGTTTTAACCGGCACATCCATGAAAACCTCCTCACCCAGATCGAAAACCAGATCGAGGCGTGGAACCGGCAAGCAGTTCGACATTCGAGCCCGGAAGAAGCCCACCGCCTCTGGCAGAAGGCTGAGGGGCTTCAGTACGCCCTGCGCGTGCTCTACGCGTTCAAGCCCGAATTCGACGACCTCGTAGAAGCCGCCACACAATTCAGTTCCTTGAAACCTTGAAAAACAGGTTGGCCGTTATCCCATAGGGAGCGGCCATTTTTTTGACGGGAATTTTCCGAATCGAAATTCTAGGAGGATTTCCTGCGGGCTATCGCTTGCTCTCCGGCTAGTCTCGGTCTTCTCCCGTGAGTAACCATTCCAGAGATTTCCCGAACTCCCGGCTCACCGCCAGTAAGATCTCAGCCCCGATTTCGGCCTCTCCATGTTCCATGCTCGAAAGATGGCTTTGGCTTACGCCGATGCGTTTCGCGAACTCTTCCTGAGTCACGTAGAACCCACGGAGTTCCCGAATTCGCCGCCCGACCGCGACCCAGTCGATGGGCTTCGTCTTTTTGCGTGAGATTTCTCTTGACTGCTTCATCGTTATAGGAATAAAATATCGCTATCAAGGTGAGCTGCTTTCGCGGCTCACTCGCCCGAGAGCTGCCAGAAGGCTCTTTTATAGTCGCTTGACGGGCCTGACGCAACGGAAGAATTGGCAGCCCGAGGAGGGAAGAATGAAGAGGATCGCTCGGTGTTTCGCTCTTGCCGTGAGTGTCACATTATCCGCTTTTCCTGCTTACTCCCAGAACCTCCGCCTTCGCGCCGGAACCTTGGTTCATTGCACCATTGCGGAACCCAACTTCTCCTCCCGCACCGCCGAGATCGGCGAGCCGCTCATCTGCAGTGCCCAGCCTCTGCGCGAATTCGGCCGCCTCGCGCTACCTCGCGGTTCTTACTTTACCGGGCGTCTCGCGGACTCTCGCGATCCTGGCCGGCTGGTGGGGAAGGGCTGGCTCAAGCTTGACTTTGACCGGCTAATCCTCCCCGACGCTGAAATTCCCATGGCCACCAAAGTGGTAGCCGTCCGCCGATATAGCGTGGACGCCGAAGGAAAAATCTTGGGCCGCGGTCATCCCAAGCGTGATGCTCTGGGCTGGACCGTCCCCATCCTATGGCCGGCAAAGGTCATCACGCTTCCTGCTCGCGGCCCGTATCCCGCCCTCCGGGGTGAGACTCCCGTGACCCTCCGCCTACTCGACGACATTACCATTCCCTGTACCAGCCGCTCACCCTGTCGTTAACTCAGGGCCCAGTCGAGCCGATTTGCCCAGAATCCCGCCTCGGGATAAGATGACATTAAGCCCCAGTCTCGTTTACCCTGCAATTACTACCCTAATTTGATGTATTATGGCGACACTTTAATTGGCTAAGTGCGATACCTATGCCTGGAAACCATAACGAAATCGAAAAGCGTTTGTGGGACGCGGCGGACGAGCTGCGTGCCAATTCCAAGCTGAAGTCATCCGAGTACTCGATCCCGGTACTCGGTCTTATTTTCCTCCGCTATGCCGACCACAAGTTCGCGCAAGCTGAGAAGAAGATGACTGGCACAGGGACAGGTCGCCGGAAGATCGGAAAGACCGACTACCAGGCCCAAGGGGTTCTTTACCTTCCCGAAAGCGCACGGTTTTCAACTCTCGTCAACCTCCCCGAAGGGGCCGACGTGGGGAAAGCGATCAACGACGCGATGCGCGCCATCGAGGCCGAGAACGAGGACCTGAAGGACGTTCTCCCCAAGACCTACAACCGCCTTGAAAAAGATACTCTCATCACGCTCCTCAAAAACTTCAACTCAATCTCGATGAATATTGAGGGTGACGCCTTCGGGAAGATTTATGAATACTTCCTAGGCAACTTCGCGATGAAGGAGGGGCAAAAGGGTGGTGAGTTCTTTACCCCAACCTCCATTGTCAAGCTCATCGTCGAGATCATCGAACCTTTTCACGGCCGGATTTTTGACCCCGCCTGCGGGTCGGGCGGCATGTTCGTTCAGAGCGCCCGATTTGTCGAAAACCACAAGAAGAATCCCAACAGTGAGATTGCCATCTATGGAGAGGAGCGCGTTGCTGAAACAATTCGCCTCTGCAAAATGAACCTCGCCGTTCACGGACTCTCCGGCGACATTCGCCAGGGGAACACCTATTACGAGGACGTGCACAAAAGCGTCGGCAAATTCGACTTCGTGATGGCAAATCCTCCATTCAACGTGGACAACGTGGATAAAGAGAAACTAAGGGCTTAAGCCAAAATAAAGTTTACTTTTAAGTCTTCTTTGTCGGGGTCCGCGGGTAGATGGTGTAGTTCCACTGCGGGTTTACTTTGTCGTATTTGATGTTGAGTTGATCCATTTCGTCATCGGAAATCTTCT
>JAIQGA010000369.1 GCA_020072925.1 Terriglobia bacterium
GCGGGATTGCTGGAGCTCGCGCGCGCTTATACCCGCGTACAGCCGCCGCCGCGGCGGTCGATCCTGTTCCTTTCGGTGACCGCCGAAGAAAAGGGTCTGCTGGGTTCGCAATATTATGCCGAGCATCCGCTCTACCCGCTCAGCAAGACGCTCGCGGAAATCAACATGGATGGTCTCAACATGCTCGGCGCGACGCGGGACTTCACGCTGATCGGCCTGGGCATGTCGAGCCTGGACGATTCGGTCAAGACACTGGCGGCAAAGCAGGGAAGGACGGTCCGGCCCGACCCCGAGCCCGAGAAGGGGTTCTACTATCGCTCCGACCATTTTAACTTCGCGAAAGAGGGCGTTCCGGCGCTCGATCCCGAGTCGGGTGTCGATTACGTGGGCAAGCCGCAGGGGTGGGGAATGAAGATGCGCGACCAGTTCACGGCCGACGATTACCACCAGCCCTCCGACCGGATCAAGCCGTACTGGAACACCCGCGGCGCACTCCAGGACCTGCGGCTGCTCTTCGAAGTCGGCTATCAGGTCGCCAATGCCGACGCGTTTCCCACCTGGAGCGCCGGCGCGGAATTCAAGACGAAACGGGACGAGATGCTTAAAGGAAAGGACGAATGATGAATTATGAATGCTGAATTATGAATAGTGAATAGTGAATTGAAGAACCTCTAGGTGCTGATCGCTCCGTGGCCCGTAATTCATCATTCAGAATTCATAATTCAGAATTTACTATTCACTATTTGTTTATGATTCGCCCGACTGACCACTGACTACTGACAACTTCCTTTGTGAAAGGAGCCTGCCATGTCATCCACCGAAACCCCTGCTGTTGGCGATGGGCCGCAGTACAAGTTGTTTCTGCGCGGGACCCTGATTCTCATGGCGCTACTGGTTGTGGCGCGATTTGTGCTGGAGGTCGCCGGAACGCCCCAATCCGTGGCGCGATTCATTTCCAGCACCGCGGCGATGGTGCTCGCGGGGATCTATCTGGGCGCCATCGCGCCGTTGCGGGGCCTGAAGAAAGTCGTGCAATTGATTTTACCTGCGATTGTGGTTACGGCATGGACGATCGCCTGGGTGATTCTGGCGACGGTGATTTCGGGGGCGGCGAGCCTCCAGAACAGTCACTTCGCCGAAAAAGAAGACTGGGGAAACTGGGCGCACCTGGGCCGGCACTTGGTCGGCCATCTGATTGAGGTTCCCATCGTCTCCTTGCTGCTCTTCATCTTCATGCTTATCCCATTCCTCCTCTGGCGCTGGCCGGTGATCGTGGCGCCGGCCGCAGTGCTGGGCGGGCTGGTGGTGATGCGCTTCTGGATGGAGGCGATGGGGGTCGAGGCCTGGCGCGCCGCGGCGTGGAGCTCGACCGTGGGCATCGTCATCGCGGCGTTTTATCTCGGCGGGATGGGCCCGCGCCTGGGCGCGACCACTGCACTGCAACTCCTTGCGCCTTCCCTGGCGCTCGCCTGGACGTGGCGGTTCTGGGTTTTTCTCGCCACGCTGTTCGGCGCCCTCGCGCCATTTTTCAAAACCCATTTCTTTGACCCCAGTGGTGGCCGCATCGCCGTGCGCCTCGCTAGCTTCTTCCTCTTCGGAACGCTGATCGAAGGCTTGGTCGCAGGGCTGATCGTCTGGGGCATCGCGGTCTGGATTTCTCGCGCCACGAGGGCGACGGAATGATGAATTATGAATGCTGAATTATGAATTGCTGAATATTGAATACTTACTTGCAATCGTCAATCGTTGATTGAAGGGGGTAAAATGTGCAACGTCAACAGGCGGGATTTCCTGGCGAGTGGGACGGGATTCTTGAGTCTGGCGGCGGAGGCTGAGCTTCTGGCCGGGCCCATTCCCGCGGGAATGGCGGAGGCGGGCAAGGCCGACCAGGTCGCCCTGGACATTTACTTTCACGAGGGCACAGTTTCAGACACAGCGGACGCCGTCTGCAACAACGGCTGGATCATTCTTGAGGATTACGTTCTGGTCATCGACGCGAATTTTCCCGCGGGGGCGAAGCTCATGATCAGCAAAATTCGCTCCCTGACCGACAAACCAATCCGTTTTGCCCTGGACACCCATCACCACGGCGACCACGCCTATGGGAACCAGGTCTACGTGGAGAACGGCGCCGTGCCCATCGCGCACACCGGCGTCATCGAAGAGATGAAGCGTTACGAGACGGGTTACTACGGCAACCATCCGGGCTCGTGGGAAGAGGCGGCGAAGGGTCGCGCCGACATGAAAAACACCCGGCTCAAGCCGCCCTCAGTGCTCTTTTCGAAAGACCTGTTTTTTGACGACGGCAAGCACCGGGTGGAGTTGATGCACCTGGGTGTGGCGCATACGCACGGCGACTCGGTGGCGTGGCTGCCGAAAGAAAAAATTCTTTTCACGGGCGACGTCTGCGTAAACGGGCCGTTCAACTACGTGGGTGATGGTGATGTCGGCCAATGGGTGGGGACGCTGGAGGCCACGAGAAAGCTCGGCGCCGAGACCGTGTGCACGGGCCATGGCCCGCGCTCGGCGGCCTCGGTCCTGGACGACCAGCAGGCCTTCTTCAAAGCGCTGCGCGAACAGGTTGGCGCGCTGATGGCCAAACGCACCCCCGAAGAGGCCAAGGCTCAGGTCGAGCCCATCCGGGCGGCCTTGAAAGGGAATGCGCAGATCGCGCGCTATGTTGGCGAGCGCGGCGCGGGCTGGGATCCCTTCCCGTCGCAAGTGGCCAAGGTCTACGAGGAACTGACGGGGAATAAACTTGCCGCGCTGGGGCACTCGCAACTCGCCCGCCACGCGCACGCCCGCTCTCACGGCCTCGCCGCAGCGTGAGGGCGTGGATTTTCCGGGCTGAACCTTACTGGGCGTTTGCAGGCCGCAGAGCTGCGCCCTCCGCCAGCGGTGCCAGCCATTCTTCCCAAGAGCGTCAGGTTAGGGTCCCTTGTGGGGGTTTAGGTCAAACGCAGGATACGTCTTGATGACCAGACCGCGGTCCAACTTAGTCTGAGAGGGACGGTCAGGCATTGCGAAATGCAGTGAATTGAGGAGTACCTGGTGCTTTGTCGAAAACGAAACACCCAGCGAAAGGCCGTCGGCTTCCATGCCTGCTTGCCAAATGTGGACCTCAACTCTCTGCGCTGGGACCGTGCGGTATTGATTTTGGTAGGTATGCCCGCCCTTTAAGAAGAAGACTATCTTTTCTTGTCCCTGCTCAGGCTTGAGGTCCTCACGGTTCACGCGACAGATCGGTAGTGAGGAATGATGAATCGTCCTTCCGTTTGCCAGTAGGTCAATGTTGATTTTTTTGTTTTGGCGGCAGTTGGCAGACCAGTCCCAAACCGTTTCTGGGGTCGCGGACAACCCTTGGCACATACTGATTCGTGGAGTGAGCGCCAGGCCCACCGCAAACGTCCCAACGAACCAACTTAAATGAGTCCCCCGAGTCACCACGGAGAATAAGGACCGGCGGGTTCCGTCTGGTATTCCCATTTCGGCTTCTTGGCCAACTGCAACGTGCCGTTGGCGCGGGCAGGGTGGCTAGCCACAATTAAACCGCCGTTTGATTTAACCGTGGGTCCTGGAACACTGAAAAAGCCCCACGGCCAGAGAAACCCTGACCGTGGCTACCGCAACTCGAAGGTTTCGGTGGGGGTCACGGTTTGCTTTCTCACTTTATCCCGGACGCGGATCGCGATCGTATACTTCCCCGGCTGAAGTGACTTCAGGGGAAGTGTTTTCGCGAGGACGATCTCCTGTGATGTGGTCGGTAGTTGCGCCGGGTTCTCGTCCTTGCTGACGATGGTTGTCCCGTCCTTGACGATATCGTAGTGGACCTCTACCGACGGCCGGCGCGTCGCGGGATCAATTCCGAGGTTATAGACCTGCAAATAGAGGCCAAGATTTTGATTGCGCGTGAAGGTGCGCGTGACGCTCGGCCTTACCTTCATCCCGCCGATGACGAAGGGCCCCGAGCCGACCTGCCGCGTGGGCAGCGGCTGGACGACGTCCGCCAGGATCAGCGAGCTACTGGAGAGCTGCTCGTCAAGGTAGTGAGGCACTCTCGTCCCGACCTCCAGCGATCCGGCCTTGCCGCTCTGCGTGTCTTTCACGACGACGGTCAGTTTGTAGAGTCCCGGGCGCAGCGGAACGGATTTCTGGTAGGCGGAGGTCATATCCGCAAAACGCGCGAACTCTCCTTTCGGGACATCCAGGGCGACGCTGTCCGCGAAACGGCTGACGACTTTTCCTCCCACGCTGCTGATCTGCCCGAAAACATCCAGGCTGGCGTGCATCACGCCGCTCTTATCGACAAATTCCAGGTCGCGGTTGGCGACCTGCAAGGTGACGGGCATCAGCACGCTCTCTTCGGTGACGCGGATGAAATCTTCCCGAACATCGAACGGCAGAAGCCGCGTGTCGAGCCGGGAGGTCACCAGCGCCTGGAGGTCTTTATACTTGACGTCGGGGGCTTTGAATATTCGGTAGTAGCGGTCGAGGCGTGAAAACTCGTCCTCGCGGATTCCCAGCGGTTGCCCAAGCGTGGTGCCGTCCGTATTCGTGAAGCGATCGGCCTTCGACGCCAGGTTCATGGCTTCGAGCTGAGTCAGCCCGACGCCGGGCACATGCGTGAGCGCATCCTTCTCGCCAGGGTCGTACGCAAGGTGATACTCGCCGCTCCCGCTGGGATCAACGAATTCGAGCACCACGTTTTCTCCGATATTCTCGATGTAGCGATAACGCCAATGCTCGAAGGGATAGGTGACGGTTCTGCCGCCGCCCTCTTCCGGAGTCCGGTTGTACGTACCGCCGCTGGGGTGCGGATCGATTTCGTCTGGAGGACCATACATGATGTAAATGCGCCCCCGATCGGTCTTCCAGCCCGGCACGCCCGAGCTGAAATGTTCGTTCGCGTAAGCGATGCGGCGGTAATACTCCTCTTTGAATTCATTCTCGGGGCTGCCGGGGTCGGGATTGCGCCTTTCCCAGAAAGACTCGATGAAATTCTCGCGCTCCTCATCGGTGGTGAGGTTCTTAAAGGCGGCCCGCTCTTCGTCCGAGATGATGTAGGGAACCTCC
>JAIQGA010000370.1 GCA_020072925.1 Terriglobia bacterium
GGCGGTCTCCCCGACGCCACGCCGCGCTAAAGATGTTACAATCGCCTGCGATGAGCAGCGTTCCGTCCGCCACCCGCGTCATCGGAGTTGATCCCGGCCTGAACCTGACCGGCTACGGCATCGTGGAGGCGCGCGCCGGGGAGACGAAGATTATCGAGGCAGGGGTCATCCGCCTGCCGCGCAGCCAAGGCCGAAACCTCGCGGTGCGCCTCGAAATGCTCTTCCGCGAGCTACAGGCCGTGATCGAAGAATTCCGGCCGCAGGCGATGTGCCTGGAAGAAGTTTACAGCCACGTCGATTATCCCCGCACTGCGATATTGATGGGGCACGCGCGCGGCGTGATCTGTCTGGCGGCACGACTGGCGCGCCTTCCCGTGATGAGCTTTTCGCCGAAGCGCATCAAGCAATCGGTAACGGGCAACGGTAATGCCTCGAAACTCCAGGTGCAGCGCGCCGTGCAGCACTTCTTTTCGCTCGACCGGATCCCCCATCCGCCAGACGTGGCGGATGCGCTGGCCGCGGCGCTTTGCCATGTCAATTCGCAGCGCGTGCTGGGCAACGGCCGGCGCGTGGTGCGCCACTGAGGATTGCCGATTGGCGATGGACGATTGCTGATTGGTCACTGAGATGCGCTGTAGCGCCGGTCTATGACCGGCGATGATTGCCGATTAGAATTCTGCAACCGGGGAGCACTGACCTGATCTCCGAAATCACTGGCGAGGTACTCTACGACCGCATCCAGCGCAACGCCCTGCTGGTGCGGGTCAGTTCGCTTTGTTACGAGGTGCACGTGCCCTCGGGCATCGCCGCGCGCCTGCGTGGTGCGCCGGCAACCGAGCGCCGCAACCCGCAGACCTTTTACACGATTTATTACATTGACGGCGGCCTGGGCGGCGGCCATTTGACGCCCAAGCTCGTGGGCTTTCTCGATCCGCTCGACCGGGAATTCTTCGAGACGTTTACTACCGTGCCCGGCGTGGGTTTCATGCGCGCACTGAAGTGCCTGGTCCGGCCACTTAACGAAATCGCCCTGGCCATCGAGCGGGGCGACGCGGCGTTTCTAAAAGAGTTACCCTATATCGGCGCCAAGACCGCCGAGCGCATCATCACGGAATTACGCGGCAAGATGGCGAAGTTCGCCCTCGCGCGCAGCGAAGAACCGCTTTCGGTCGAGCAGGAGACCGCCGGCGAATTGAAGCAGGAAGCCGTCCAGGTGCTGGAACAACTCGAGTATTCCCACGGCGAGGCCCTGCGGATGGCGGAGGAAATCTTCGCGCGACACAAGAATTTGAAAACCATCGAAGACTTCCTTCGCCGCGTGTTCGAGCAAGTGCATCCGGGGGAATGACCCGGCACGACTGACACCGGACGCTGGACGCCCTTGGACTTTTCCCTGTAACCTGTAAACTGTCACCTGTAACCTGATCTTCTATGCCGCGCGAACGTCTCGTATCCCCCGAGCTGATCTCCAAGGAAGAGGAGCTGTTCAACCGCAGCCTTCGTCCGCCCACGCTGGAAGAGTACATCGGGCAGAAGAAGGTCGTTGAGAAGCTCTCCATCGCGCTCCAGGCCGCCAAGCAGCGCGGCGAACCGCTCGAGCACGCGCTGTTCTACGGTCCGCCCGGACTCGGCAAGACCACGCTCGCATACATCATCGCCAACGTCATGGGCTCGAAAATCACCACATCCTCGGGCCCGGCGCTCGAGCGCACCGGCGACATGATGGGGATCCTGACCAACCTCGGCCAGGGTGACATCCTCTTCATCGACGAGATCCATCGCCTCCCTGCAAACATCGAAGAGTTTCTCTATCCCGCCATGGAGGATTTCAAGGTCGATTTCGTGGTGGACAAGGGCATGTTCGCGAAAACCATCAACGTACCGCTGAAAAAGTTCACCCTCATCGGGGCGACGACGCGCGCGGGCAGCCTATCAGCGCCGCTGCGGAACCGCTTCGGCCTTTTCTATCACCTGGAATTCTACGGGGTGGAGGAATTGCGGCAGATTATCCTGCGCTCCGCGCGCATTCTGGGCGCAGGGATCGATGACGCGGGCGCCACGGAGATTGCTCGCCGCGCCCGCGGCACGCCGCGCATCGCCAACCGCCTCCTGCGCCGCGTGCGCGACTTTGCGGACGTCAAAGCCAAAGGTCGGATCAACGCCGAGATCGCGCGCGACGCGCTCAAACTCGAAGGGGTCGACGATCTCGGCCTCGATGATCTCGACCGGAGCTTTTTGACCACTATTATCAAAATCTATAACGGCGGCCCGGTGGGTGTTGAAGCGCTATCCGCCACGCTCAACGAAGAAGTCGATACGCTCGTCGACATGGTCGAGCCCTTTCTTTTGCAGCAGGGCTTTATCAGCCGGACGAAAACCGGGCGCAAGGCCAATGAGCCCGCCTATCGTCATCTCAAGTTCCCTGCGCCGGGCCCGCCATCGCGCACGCTGTTTGAGTGACCGTCGCTCAGGGAGCCGCCGGCGAGAATCATTAACCGGAATCTGACCTTGCATGAAACGTGTATTTCTTTCCCTGGGCTCGAACCTCGGCGACCGGGTCGCGCATCTTCAACGCACGATCGACAGGTTAAGCGCAAGCGGCCTCGCGGTCCAGCGGGTCTCAGCCCTTTATAGGACTGAACCCGTGGATTTCCAGGCGCAATCCTGGTTTGTGAACTGCGTTGTGGAAGTCGCGACCGACCTGATGCCGATGCAACTCCTCAAGACGCTCAAGGGCCTCGAGCGCGCGCTGGGCCGGCGTCCGGGCGTCTCGAAGGGCCCGCGCGCGATTGACATCGACATCCTGCTCTATGAGAATGTGGTCGTGCGCTCCGCGGCCCTCACAATTCCCCACGCGCGATTGAGCCAAAGGCGCTTCGTCCTGGCTCCCTTGCGTGACCTGGAGCCGCACCTGCGCCACCCGCTGACGCAGCGAAGCGTCATCGAAATGCTGGCGGAAACGGCGGACAAGAGCCAGGTCATTCGGCTGAAAGAAGAATTGTGAATGGTGAACAGTGAATTATGAATTCTGAATCATGAATGATGAATTGCAGAAAGTCCGACCAGCATGGGCCAAACCACGGCATCGATCACACAGGACGAACGCCAGCATCCGACAATTCACTATTCACCATTCACTATTTGTTGTTCATTCATCATTCATAATTCAGCATTCATAATTTGTTTTGGTTGAGGTGAACTTGCCGCGCGCCCCCAAGTACCAGCCGCCGCGCTTCCTGGCTTTAGAAGGCCCGATCCGTGTGGGAAAAACGAGCCTGGCGGATATCCTCGCGGACCGCCTGCGCGCCGAGCGCCTGCGCGACATCGAGGACAACCCTTTCCTGGAGAGTTTCTACAAGGACCGGCCCGGCGCGGCGTTTCAGACGCAATTCTACTTCCTGATGCAGCGCTTCAAGCAATTGCGTGATATGGACCTAGCGGCGAACCCGGAGCGGGTCATCGTGAGCGACTTCATTTTTGAGAAGAACAAGATTTTCGCGTACCTGAACCTGAGTGACGCCGAGCTCCAGCTCTACGACCAATACTATGCGCTTTTCGCCGAGCAGGTCCCCATCCCCGATTTGGTGATATACTTACAGGCGAAGCCGGAGACGCTGAAGAGGCGTATCGCGAAGAAGAACGTGCCGTTCGAGCATCGCATCTCCGACGAGTACCTGGAAGCGGTCGTGAACGCGTACGAGCACTTCTTCGTCCTTTATAAAGCTACTGACTTGCTGGTGATCGACACGTCCGAGATCGACTTTATCGACCGGAACGAAGACTTGCAGGAACTGCTCCGGCGCCTGAGCCAGCCGGTCAAGGGCACGCAATATTTCTTGCCGCTTGGATCCGCGCCTGCGGACTGAGACGGTCGTCGCCGTAGCGATAGTTTTCTGACGGCAGAGGAAAGCCGCCGGGAACGCGGCGGAAACAGTAGCGCAGAAAGCTGAGACCCTCTCTGTCCAGGCAAGAGGAGACCCACGCGGGGCTCCGGGCGTCCTTCAAGGGCGCCATGCCCGATCGTCCTGCGGCAGAGAGGGTCTTTTGTTTTTGGGGCAGGAATATCCTGGAAGGGAAGGAATTTTGGATTTGAGGTTTGAGATTTTCGATTCCTGGTTGAGGACTGGCATTGCAGTCTACGGAGTTGGGTGGCCTTGATGCTTAACTCTTGACTCTTAACTCTCGACCCGTGACCTTCGACCTTTGACTTTCGACTGTCGACTTTCTTCGAGGTGACGCCATGGACCAGAATTCTGCGGCCGTGAGCAAAATAACCGTTCCTTGGATTCTCGATCGCAAGCTGCGTGGGGAGAAGATTACCTGTCTCACCGCTTATGATTACCCCACCGCGCGACTCGTGGACGAGTCCGGCATCGAGATGATCCTGGTCGGCGACTCGCTCGCGCAGGTGGTGCTCGGCTACGATTCGACCGTTCCGGTGACCCTGGAGGAGATGCTGCATCATCTCCGCGCCGTGCGCCGCGCGGTGCGCCGCGCCCTGCTCATCGCCGACCTGCCTTATGGGACTTACCACATCAGTGAGGAGCAGGCGCTCGCCTCGGCGATTCGCTGCGTGAAGGAAGGCGGAGCCGAAGCGGTCAAGTTTGAAGGCGGAAGGAAGCGCGCAGCCCTGATCCGGCGCATGGTGGAGGCGGAAATCCCGGTTTTGGGCCACATCGGGCTGACGCCGCAGTCGCTCCACGTGCAGGGCGGATATCGCGTGCAGGGAAAAACGCTGGAATCCTCGGGGGACCTGCTGGCGGACGCGCAGGCGATCGAAGACGCCGGGGCCTTCGCGCTGGTCCTCGAAGGCATGCCGCGCGAGCTGGCGGCGCTCATCACGCGCCGGCTGAGGATTCCCACCATCGGCATCGGCGCCGGCCCCGATTGCGACGGGCAGGTCCTGGTGATGCACGACCTCCTCGGCCTGAGCTTTCTTCCTCCCGCCAAGTTTGTTCGACCGTACGCGGACCTGGCAACGACCTTGCGCGAAGCGTTCGTGCGTTTCCGCGAGGACGTTTTGGAGGGCCGCTACCCC